>JBEKSR010000027.1:0-52474 GCA_049516835.1 Bryobacteraceae bacterium
CCGCCACCCGTTCGATCAAATGATCCTGGCCACAAAGCGGCAAACCTCGGGGTTTGGGGCGGAGCCCCAATTCAAAAAACGGTCTTTTCCGCCTGTCCGGCATGCCATTTGGCAAGATCTACGGGGCTGAGCGCATCCGGCCAGTGTTACGCTGAAGTCTTGCCGCGGCATCCTCTCTTCAAGGCGTATCTCGCGCTGGGCGCAGTGTGCTTCTTTTGGGGAACTACCTACCTGGGCATTCGCATGTCGCTGGAAGCGTTTCCGCCACTCATGCTGGTGTCGGTGCGCTATGTGATTTCCGGCGCGATTCTGCTGCTGTTCGCGGTGACGCGCGGGATCTATGTGCCGCGGGGGCGGGAGCTGGCGGCGGCTTGTTTCAGCGGATTTTTCACTCTGGGGGTGGGAAACGGCGCCCTGGTGTTCACCGAATTGCTGATTCCGAGCGGGATGGCGAGCCTCATCATCACCACCCAGCCGTTCTGGATGGTGGGATTCGAGGCGCTGCTGCCAGGCGGGGAGCGGCTGCATGCGCCTACCATCGGCGGCATGGTGATCGGCCTCGTGGGGGCATCGTTCCTGTTTACGCCGGACTTGGGCGGGCATGGCATCGACCGCAATGTGCTCCATGGGTTTCTGCTGCTCGAAGTCGGCCTGGCGGGGTGGTCGTTCGGGTCCATTTATCAGCGGCGGCAGGCCGGCAAAGCGCACCCGGTGATCGCCGGCGCGGTGCAGCAACTGGCGGCCGGGCTGATCCTGGCGCCGTTCGCGCTGGCCCTCCACGAGCACCCGGTCCAGTGGAGCGCGCGCGGCGTGGGGGCGCTGCTGTACCTGGTCTGTTTCGGGTCGATTGTGGGGTACAGCGCGTACGTCTACGCCATGGACCGGCTGCCGGTGGCCATCGTTTCCATCTACCCGTATGTGAACGCGGTGGTCGCGGTGGCGCTGGGGTGGCTGTTTTACCGCGAGCCGTTTGGAAGGCGCGAGGCCCTGGCGATGGCCATTATCTTCGCGGGCGTTGCCCTCGTCAAACGATATTCCCGCCACCCGGTGGCCGGCTAGCCCGGCCCGCCAGCTTGGCGCCGAGCGCGCCGCCGATCATGCTGAGGCAGGTGATGAAGAGAAACAACTGCATCAGGAATACGGCGACGCCGGAACCGCTGCGGAGCGTCTGGAGCGCTTCCTGGATCTTGGGGTCGGAGGCATTCCGGAACTGAGATTGCAGCACCTCAATGCCGCCCGAAGCGTTGAAGACCACGACGAAGGCAGTGAAGAGCACGGCGACGATGGCGAACATCATGACGCCGGTGATCCAGCCCATGCGGAGCCCGGCGCCGAGGTTCAGGAGGTGTCCGGTGCGGCGGCGGTAAAAGAAGACCGCGAAGTAGCCGGCCCCCACCCACAGAACTACGTTGAGGATGGGCACCCAACTCAACAGGGCCCCCAGGATGGCGGCGGTGAAGGCGATGCGCATGGCCACCGGGTTCCGGAAATTCATGGGCAGGGCTTCCGGAGCCAGGGGGACCGGAGCGGGCGGAGGAACGAACTCCGCGTGAGGGAAGGTGTAGACCTCGGGCGCCACGAGTTCCCGCTGAGGCTTTCCGCACTTGTGGCAGAAGAGAGCGTCTGGCGGCAACTGCGCGCCGCAAGTGCAGAATTCAGGCATGGCCGGCAACTCAGGGCACTTTCAGTTTGACGCAGGGGCGGCGGAGGAAGCAACTGGGGCGCACCCGGTAGGCGCGGACCCGGGGACTGACCGCTCTGTCCGCGGGGCGCAGGGCCCCAAGTGGGCACCCCGGCGCCTTGGGACAGAGTGGTCAGGCCCCTACTTACATGTGGTAGCGTTCTCCTCATGGACCACATCACAGTGCTGGTGCTGGCGGACCCCACCGAGCCTCGGCTGGCAATGCTGGAGGAGCTGCCTCCGGAAACCGGCATCGCCGTGGGGAATTCGGCGGAAGCCTTCGTGAACGCGGCGCCGGACGCCACCGTAATCTTCAACTGGTCGCTCATGGGCGACTTGCAGCGCGAGGTGTTTCGGATGTGCCCGAACGTCGAGTGGGTGCACTCGCGCTCGGCCGGGCTGGACGGCCTGCTCTTTCCGGAGCTGGTGGAAAGCCCCGTGCGGCTCACCAACGGGCGCGGCGTATACAGCGAGTCGCTGGGCGAGTTCGTGGTGGGCGCGATTCTCTATTTCGCGAAGGATCTGCGCCGCATGATCCGCAACCAGGCGGCCGGGGAGTGGGAGCCGTTCGACATCGTGGAAGTCCGCGGCCAGACGGTGGGGATCGTGGGATACGGGGACATCGGCCGCGCGGTGGCCACCCGCGTGCGCGCCCTGGGAATGCGGGTGCTGGGGGTGAAACGCCACGGGCCACCGGCGCACGAGGCCGACCCGCTGGCCGAGCGGATCTATGGGCCGGAGGGACTCGTCAAGATGATTTCGCGCTCGGATTACGTGGTGGCGGCGGCGCCGCTGACTCCGGAAACGCTGGGCCTGATCGGCGAGCCGGAACTGGCCGCCATGAAGCCGGATGCGGTGTTGATCAACGTGGGCCGCGGCCCCGTAATCCAGGAAGCCGCGCTGGTCACGGCCCTTTCGGAAAAACGCATCAAGGGCGCGGCGCTGGATGTTTTCGACACGGAGCCGTTGCCCCAGGGCCATCCCTTCTACAAGCTGGAAAACGTGCTCCTCTCCCCGCACTGCGCGGATCACACCCCCGACTGGCTGGACCAGGCGATGCGGTTCTTTCTGGCGCAATTCGAGCGGTTCCGCAAGGGCGAACCGCTCAGGAACGTGGTGGACAAGAAGATCGGGTATTGACATACGAAGACTATCGTAGTAAAGTTGTCGTATATGCCCGACAACCCGCCCAGACCCACCGACGCCGAACTCGAACTGCTGACCGTGCTGTGGAGCCGCGGGCCGTCGACCGTCCGGGACGTCCACGAGACCATCGGTCGGCGCAGGCCCACGCAGTACACCACGGTGCTGAAGCAGATGCAGATCATGGCCGCGAAAGGCCTGGTCCTGCGCGATGAGAAGCAGCGCGCGCACGTCTATGCAGCCGCGCGGCCGCGCGAATGGACCGAACGCCGGCTCGCGGGCGATTTTCTGCGGCGCGCGTTCAACGGCTCCGCTTCCCGCCTGATGGTAGGCGCGCTTTCCGCCCGCAAGACCTCAAAACAGGAACTGGCCGAACTGCGCAGGCTGCTCGATGAATACGAAAGGGGGACGCCGTGACGCTGGTCGAAACCTGGGTGCAAACTCCGCTGGCGCAAGCCATCGGCTGGACGCTGGTTCACTCTCTGTGGGAAGGCGCGCTGGTGGCGCTGGTTCTGGCGGCGGCGCTGTGGGCCGTCCGTTCTTCCCGCGCCCGGTACGCCGCGGCCTGCCTGGCGATGCTCGCGATGCTGGCGGGCTTCGGCTTCACTTTCGCGCGCCTGATGCCGCGGCAGCGAAGCCATGTCGTTACCATCGCGAATGCCGGTAGCGCTTTGCTCCCGGCTGGTTTTGAGGAGCCGAAAGGCCTGGTGCCACGTAGCGCGGCGGATTTCCTGCCGTGGCTTGCCCCATTCTGGATGGCGGGAGTGGTTATCTTCCACTTGCGGAGTCTGGCAAGCTGGATGAGCGCGCGGCGTCTGCGGCGAACCGGAGTGTGTTTGGCGCCCGATATCTGGCGGGAGCGGCTCGACCGGCTGGGCGCGCGGGTGCGGCTCTCCAGGCCGGTGACGCTGCTGGAATCCTGCCTGGCCGAGGTGCCGGTGGTGATCGGCTATGTGCGTCCGGCGATTCTGATGCCCGTGGGTCTGCTGGCGGGTCTGCCCGCCGGACAGATTGAATCCATCCTGCTGCACGAGCTGGCGCACATCCGCCGCTACGATTATCTGGTCAACCTGCTGCAAGCGTCCGTGGAGGGGTTCTTGTTCTACCACCCGGCGGTGTGGTGGATCTCCGAGTTGATCCGCACCGAGCGCGAGAACTGTTGTGACGATCTGGTGGTGGCCACGCACGGCGACGCGCACGAATACGCTGCTGCGCTGGCCGCGTTGGAACAGAACCGCTGGTTCGCGCGCGCAGCCGCGCCGGCCGCTACAGGAGGAAATCTCATGCAACGAATTCGCCGTCTGCTCAATCGGCCGGAAGGGCGGCGCGCCGCTTTGACGCCCGTCTTCTCCGCTGGAATCCTGGCGATCACCGCCGCCGTAGTCTTGACGGCCTGGCCGCAGCAGCCCCAAGTGTCGCCCCCGCTTGCCACTCCGTATACCAAGTGGCTCAACGAGGACGTCGCGTACATCATCACGGACCGGGAACGCGCGGCCTTCAAGGCCCTCACCACCGATGCAAAGCGCGAGATGTTCATCGAGCAGTTCTGGCTGCGCCGCGACCCGACCCCGAACACCGTCGAAAACGAGTTCAAGGAAGAACACTACCGGCGCATAGCGTATGCCAACCAGCATTACGCGGACGCTCACATTCCGGGTTGGAAGACCGACCGCGGCAGGATCTACATCGTCTACGGACCGGCCGATGAAATCGAATCGCATCCTTCCGGCGACGCCTCCAGCCACCCATACGAGCGGTGGCGCTACCGCTTCATCGAGGGCGTGGGCGCCAACGTCATTATCGAGTTCGTGGACTCCACCGGGACGGGCGAGTACCGCATGACGCTCGACCCCAGTGAGAAGGACTCTCTGAACGTCGTCCTCGGCCCGTCGGGCGGCCATGTCTTCGCTTCTGCCGAGCCCGGCGCGCGAGTCACGGTCGTAATTACTTCCGACCGGAGGATGCTGATCAGGATTCCGATCGATTTCGGTGCGAAGCAATACGAGATCTACGGCAGAACGCGCCGATCGGACACCGGGGCAACCGTGAGAGTGTTTCAGGAGATGCGGAGCTTGTGCCAGGACGCGCCGGGGACCGCGGGCTGCCTGGAACGGCCGGTGTATCAGCCCGTTCCGGCCGCGACTGTCGAGCCGGGATCGTATGTTTTCGAGGCCACCGTCAAGGACCGCGCCGGGACCATCCAAAAGACCTACATTGTGAACTTCTCGGTGGATTAGGATCTGGCGCAATAGCGGCCGGCTACGCCAGGTTGAGCACCTGCTTGACGGTGCCGCTCTGGTCCTGAATCTTCCGCTGGAGCATCATGAGCGCGTAAATAAGCTGCTCGGGCCGCGGCGGGCATCCGGGCACGAACACGTCGATGGGGATCACCTGGTTCACCGGAACCAGCGCGTAGTTGTTGAACACCCCCGTGGAGGTGGCGCACGCGCCCATGGAGATGGCCCACTTGGGTTCCGGCATCTGCTGGTAGAGGTGGCGGATGACGGGCGCCATCTTTTGGGAGACCCGTCCGGCGATGATCATGAGGTCCGACTGGCGCGGCGATCCGCGGAACACCTCGGCGCCGAAGCGCGCGATATCGAACCGCGAAGCGGACATCGACATCATTTCGATGGCGCAACAGGCCAGCCCGAAGGTCATGGGCCAGATGGAGTTCTTGCGCGCCCAGTTCACCGCGCCGTCGAGCGTGGTGAAGACGATCCCTTGGGAAAGGGCGGCGGCGGCATTGGCGACCGAGTAGTCGTCAATCCGCGCAAACAACTCCGCGGGGCCGCTGGCGAGGGGCTTCTCCATACCTGTATTTTCGCACGGAAGGGTGGGGCACGCTTTAGCCTGCCGTTTCCGTGCCGTATGATGGAAGACTCAGTCTTTGGCCTGCGCCGCATGCTTCTGCCGGAACTGGTCCTGACATTCGGGCTTCTCGCGGTCTGCTCATTCACGCCGGGCTTCTTTTTCGTACGGCGCTTTCGATGGACTCCGCTGGAAAAACTCTGCAGCTCCATGGGACTGTCGCTGGTCATACTCTTCCTGGCGTCCTGGCTGGTTTACCTGTCTACCGGCGGGAGTGAGAGTGAGCGCGTTCCGTTCGTGTGCGTCTCGACGGTTTGCGTGGTTCTGGGAATTGCCGCCAGGCGGGACATGGCGCGGCTGTTCCACGCTCGCCGGGTGCGCCAGGCGGTAGCCGGATACGGGTTCCTGCTGCTTTGGACCTTACTGATTCTGGGCATGATCCGCAGCTATTCCGGCGGCACGTGGTTCGGCGACTGGCTCGAACATTTCCAACGGTCCCTGTTCTTCCTGCATCATTTTCCGTTGCACACGAAGATTTTCGGCGAGTATGCGCTACCGGCCAGGCCGCCGATGATGAACGTCCTGGGGGCCTTCTTCATGGCTCAAAGCGAGGACCGCTTCGAAATTTTTCAACTGATCTTCACGTTTTTGAACCTCCTGGTGTTTGTGCCATGCTGCCTGATCGTGCCGGCACTCGCGGGAGCGCGCAGACAGCGCATTTGGCCGCTGCTGTGTCTTTTCGCGCTGAATCCCGTGGTGATCGAGAACGCCACCTATTCGTGGACCAAGATGTTCTCCGCTTTCTATGTAGTTCTGGCGATTTGCCTGTACCTGGCGGCCTGGAGAAAGCGAGACCGGGGGCGGATGACCGCGGCTTTCCTGGCGTTGCCGGCGGGGATCCTGGTGCATTATTCAGGGGCGCCATATTTACTGCTATTGAGCGGCCACTATCTGTTCTTTGTGTTTCCGCGGCGCGAGCGGAAGTGGCGGGAGATGATGTCCATCGCGGCGCTCTGCTCGGCGCCGCTCGCGGTCTGGTTGGGATGGTCCGTCGAGAATTACGGAATGCATGCGACGTGGGCATCCAACCCCACCATCACCTTGGGCCGGCAATACCAGGGCAATGCCGCCGTAAAAGTGGCCGCTAACCTTTTCGATTCGCTGGTGCCGGCCCTATTCCGGGATCCCTCGGCCGTCGAGCGATTCAACCAGCCGAATACCGCCGGGGCCATTCGCGACAATGTGTTCGCCTTCTACCAGCCCAACCTGATCTTCGGTATGGGGCTTGTGGGCGGTCCGCTGGTTCTCTCTCTTCTCTATTCCGCCTGGGAGCGCCGCAAAGGGTGCACGGCGGAAGGGAGGTTCTGGCTGGCGTTCGTCCCGTGTTGCGTATTGGCAGGCATTGCGGTGGTGGGAGAACGCGATTCCCTGGGGGACGCACACCTTACGTTGCTTTCTCTGGAAGCGATGGGGCTGGCGCTCGTGGCCGGGACTCTGCCGGTGCGGCGGGCACTGGCCGTGGCGTTGGTAGCCGGTTCGATGGCCGACTTCTCCCTCGGCATTTTCTTGCAGGCACGGGTTGAGAATCTGGAAAACACGCCCGGAAAGATGGCTTTTTCGGGCTTGACCGTAGCCGATGGCAGGTACAGCGTAGGCGAGCCGGGACCGCACTTGTTTTCGGCTTCGGCGACGGCCTGGCGAAACTGGTATCGCAAGCATCAATACGAACTGTGCCAGCTCTGGATTGCGGAACTGGCTCCCCACGTGGCGAGGGAGGCGGAGGCGCGCCAGCTTGCCGAAGTGCTGACAGCGCAGATCGAGGAGGATCGGACGGCCTGGTATGGATGGTATTCGCGCCACGGCGGATCGGTGGAGTTTCTGGGGGATCACGTGGCGCAATCGTCCGTGGTTTCCCATGCGGAACTTCTCCTGTTGCTGGGGCTCTTCGCGGTCTTGGTCAAGAAGCTGTGGGAGTGCTCAGCGGAGCGGTAGAATCAAAGTTACCTTTCTTCTTCATGCCCGAGACATTCGAGCAACTCCTGGATCGCGCCGCTTCGGCCTTCGGAATCGATCCCGGTTTCTGGGACATCTGGGGCCATTACCACACCACCACGACGGAAGCCAAGCAGGCCATTCTGCGCGGTCTCGGATTTGCCGCGGACAATCTGGAAGAACTGGAGGGTTCCCTCGCCGCGCTCACGCGCCGGGAGTGGGAGAGGCTGCTGCCGCCGGCGGTGGTGGCCCGCGAATCGGCCGAGACGGAGCTGGTTCTCAACGTGCCCGCGGAATCGCTGGGACACCGCGCACAGTTTACGATCCGCCGCGAGGACGGTTCCACGGCCGGGTTCGAGCGAAACCTCTGGGAACTTCCGCAAACGGCCCACATCGAAATGGATGGCCGCACCTGGGTGCGGAAACAGGCGCGGCTGCCCATCAGCCTGCCGCTGGGCTATCACGACATATCCGTCAAGCTGGGCGGCACGAGCGCGGCGACGCGCTACATCGTGACGCCGGACAGGGCCTGGACGGCCCCCCAACTGGGCCGCGGCGGCCGGGCGGCGGGAGTGGCCGTGAGCCTCTACGGAGTGCGTTCGGCCCGCAATTGGGGGTGCGGCGATTTTGGCGACCTGCTCGAGCTGGTGGACTGGGTGGCGGAAGAGCTCGGCGCCAGCTTCGTGGCGCTCAACCCGCTGCACGCCATACACAATCGACGCCCCTTCAATACCAGCCCGTATCTTCCGAATTCGAGCTTCTACCAGAACTTTCTGTACCTCGATATCGAAAGCATGGAGGACTACGCGGGCAACCGCCGGGCGCTGCGACTGCGCCAGTCCGCGGAGGTTTCGGCCGAGATCGAGGCGCTGCGCGGCGCTCCGTTCGTGGAGTACGAGCGGGTCGGCGCGCTGAAGCTACGGTTCCTGAAACTGCTGTTCGCCGGGTTCCTCGGAGAGTGGCGGAGAGGCTCGGCGCGCGCACGGGAGTTCCAGGTGTTTCTGGACCGCGAAGGCGATCTGCTGGAGCGATTCGCCACCTACTGCGCGCTCGACGAGCACCTGCACCAGCGCGATCCGGAGGTGTGGGTCTGGACGCAATGGCCCGGCCCGTATCAAGACCCCGGCTCGGAGGAAACGCGCGCATTCCGCAAGAAACACTGGCGGCGCGTGATGTTTTACCAGTACCTCCAGTGGCAAATCGACATCCAACTGCACCGCGCGCAGCAACGGGCCCGCGCCCGTCATCTTTCCATCGGCCTGTATCACGACCTGGCGCTGGCCACGGACCGCTTCGGCTCCGACTTGTGGGCGTACCGCGCCTTTTATGTGCCGGGCTGCCGGGTGGGATCGCCGCCCGACGATTTCTCTCCCAATGGCCAGGACTGGGCGTTTCCGCCGCCCAACGCGGACCGGCACCGCGAAGACGGATACCGGCTGTTTGCCGAATCCATCCGTAAGAACTGCCGCCACGGAGGCGCGCTGCGCATCGACCACGTGATGCGGCTCTTCCGGCTGTACTGGATTCCCGACGGGTTCGACGCCTCGCACGGAGCATACGTTCGGAAACTCTCCGAGGATCTCCTGCGCATCCTCGCGCTGGAGAGCGTCCGCAACCATGTGGTGGTAGTGGGAGAAGACCTGGGAACGGTGGAGCCGGGGGTGCGCGACGCGCTGGCGCGCTTCGGCATCCTCAGTTGCCGGCTGTTCTACTTCGAGAAGGACGAGCGCGGCGAGTTCCGCCGGTACGAAGAATACCCGCGGCAGGCGCTGGTCTCCTCGACCACCCACGACCTTCCGACGCTGGCCGGCTTTTGGGTGGGGGCCGACATCGAGGCCCGCCGCCGCGCCGGCATGATCGACGAACCGGGCTACCAGTCGCAAATCGAGAGCCGCGCGCGCGACAAGCAGAAGATGCTGGATGTGCTGTTTCAGACGGGATTGTTGCCGCCCGACCTCGCCCGCTCCGCCGCCGATTACCCCGAGTTGAGCGGAGAGATGCACAATGCCATCGTGGGATTCCTGGCGCTCACGCCGTCGCAGCTTCTGGCCATCAACCAGGAAGACCTCACTAAGGAACTGGAGCAGCAGAACCTGCCCGGGACCACATGGCAGTATCCCAACTGGGGAAGGAAAATGCGGCTCAGCGTGGAGCAGTTGCGCTCGGACGCCCAGGCCCGCGGGTTCACGGCCATGTTCGCCAACTGGATCATCAAGTCGGGCCGGCGGAATCAGCCGGGCGAGTAAGTGGCGCAGGGCGCTTCCGCCCGACCCGATCGGAGTTGGCAATTCGCACATGATTTGACGTTTGCGCGAGAATCGAAGCATGATGTCCGTTCACCCGCGCATCACGATCGAGTCTGGCAAGCGCGACGGCAAACCCTGCATTCGCGGAATGCGGATTACGGTGAATGACGTTCTCGGCTGGTTGGCCCATGGCATGACAGAAGAAGAGATTCTGGAAGAACACCCAGGGTTCTCCTGGATCAGAACCTCTCGCCGAAGCTGATTCGAAAGCTTGCCGATTTCGCATTTTCAGGCAGCACGATATCGCCGGGCGCAAGGTAGAGTTCGATAGCTTCTCGGGTGTTCGCGCGGGCTTCGTTCTCGGTTTCGCCAGCAGACGTGCAGCCGGGGAGGTCGGGGCACACCGCCGAGTAATCGCCGGTCTCGGGATCATGTTCCAGAACGACTCGGAACGTCATAGCAACAGTATACGGCTGCGCCACAGCCTTGGGTACCTCGGTTGTCCCGCAGCGTCGGCCCCTTCTGCGTGAAGGTGGCGCGACGTGAACGGCGTGTCACGGGGGTGACCCGTAATTTCAGACTCCCGGCGGGACTACCGGCTTGTCAGGACTCATTGGACGGCGCGACGAATCTCCTCTGAGACGGGCACTGACTCGCTCACGGTCAGTGGTTTCCCCTTAGGCCCTTACAGCATCGCCCGGCGCGAGCGCGATGAGGAGGGTTCGCATCTGCTGGACAGCGTCACGTATCCGGCTCTTCCCTCGACAAAGCTCGGCGTCAGCATGCGTGCTAATGGACACCAGCTCACCGGGATTGGCCCGGGTTTCGCGACAGATGAACGCCAACAACCGACCAAGGCCCAAGTAGTTTCCATATGCGTGGCTGAGAAACGTATGGTTGCGGTAAAGCGCCGTCAGATGAACGAGATTGTGATGATGATCGTACTTAATCGACAAATGCGATAAGCATGGAAAGCTCATATAACCTGCGTCCACACCAGGTGAAAATACGGATATCTCATAGGACGAGCTTTTGGGCGCCCGGTTGTTAACCTCTTGTTTGAGCCTGGCCAACACGTTTTGAAGTTGTGGGACTTTGCCCGCGCCCTCGAAGCTTCTCCACGCGACCAACCGCTCCACGTAGGAATCGTGGCGGTTCTTACAGGCTATTTTGATCCCAGGCACGGCGAACCGTTCGATATCTGCGAAGACGTCATCTGAAGGTCGGCCTGGGCGCGCAAATACCGATGGCCATATGGAATTTGCATTCTCCATCGTGCTCTTGAGCTCAAGGTCGCGGGCCACGGCGTCGACCACGCGCGTCGCCTCAGGAATTTCCAGACACGGTTTCGCAATTACGACGATCAGATTGAAGTCCTTGCCGTCGCTGCAGGTGAGCAGATGCATCATCACCTTCAGCCATGCTTCCGCAGAAGTTTGGGACCGCATGAACGTTGTCAATGTGCCACTCCGCTTCACTGCTTCTCTAATATCCAGAGTTCGCGGCCATATGAAATCAAATAGTCGAGACAAAATGATCCGAACCCCCGATCGCCCCACTTTACCCCCCAGGAGTTCTTGAAGACGATGGTCTGCTTGCCCGGACGAGCTTCGTCGTCCATCTCGACGAGCAGGACCGCGTGTCGTCCGAGCAGTCGATCACCGCCTCTAGGCATATCGATCCAGCCAGACGGCGCGAGGTAAGAATTAGAATACCAGTCGAGGACACCAACCACCGGGTTTCCGTTTCTGAGCGACGCCTCCAGAGCCTCCAGTGCCACTGCTGTTTGTCGAAGGCCGGACAGAAGTCTGTTTCTGGCGTCCGCGATGGCCGCCGCGCTAGGCGCCACAGGACCGACATGAGCGCTGCTCGTGCGATAAGGACAGAGGGCCTCAAGCGCCTGTCCTTCGATGCCCAACGAGGCTGCGGCTGCCGACATCGTGGTCCCGGTAACCCCTTGGCGCAGACCATCTCGCCCCTTGCAGTGGTAGAAGAGAAACTCTTCCGATAGCGCAATACCCGCCCCAGGGCCAGATCCGTTTCTTCCAATGCAAACCGCCTCGTGAAGTGCAGTCATCGCAAAGGCCACGCATGTTGGCCGATCCTTTTGGTCCTTGACGGGGGACAGCGCCTGCCGAACACTTGTTCGCATAATCAGTTGGGGCTTAACGTAGGTAACACCAATGGGCCGGTCTTCCTAAGGTGTTGGTAAATCAAGTCAACGGTAAACGACGCGCTTGGCTGACTATCGGCATCCCAAGGTTGCCGACGTTCCAGCTCAATTCTCTCCGGGTGCTCATCGGAGGAGACCTCGAGGACGAATTGACGGACTCGGGCGCCGCCGACCTCAGCCCCCGCCTCGTCGGCAAACCCATCTTGCACGATCCGTAGCGCCGCGGGGTCGTGGTTCCATGCCCATGTGTACCCAGATGTGGGAGTCTCGTTCAGACGGACGACTATCCTATCCTCAAGCGCGGGAAATACCTGCTGACCGTTCCAATGCTCATCCAAAAGCCAGACGTCGTGCCGAGACGCCAGCCTATCAGAAAGTCCACACTTGATGTGGATCGGCCGCACCTTGCGAAGTTGGCTCGCGTGCACACCGGTCACCTTCTTGAGGGTCTGGAGATGATTAACGGTCGCCTGATAGCTTGTGCCGAATTTCAGCGAAAGAAGGTAGGCTGACTCGGCGCTCACCGACGTAACGCCGAGATCGCGACAACTCTTCTCCACCAGCGGCTGTGGCATCAAGAAGAATGCCGCGAAAGTCTCGGCAATATTCTCTTCGTCGGACCAGTCGCGGCGCTCCTCAAAGCTCACCCCGGTCCTCTCGTCCACACTCACCGCACCATGATTCAGGAAGAGATGCCCGAACTCGTGGGCCGCCGTGTATCGTTGTCGACTCAGAGGCAGATTGGAGTTGATCAAGACGCCGGGAGCGTGGTCACCCCCGGGAATATACGCTCCACAGACCCTCCTAAGAGGCCGAAAGAACACGTCACCCGCGACCGTCGCGAGAATGCGAAGGACGTCCACACGTGCTGATCGATCAACTCCGTACCGCCGGTGCGCTAGCAGAGCGGCGCCAGCCGCCGCGGACACGAGCTGAGCACGAGTCACGGCTGCTTCCGTTCTGCGACTCTCGCCGCCTCTGACTGTTTCCTATGCCTAAGATATTCCGCAAACTGGAGTATCTCTTGAATATCCTCCTTTGGCAGATTCCTGGTAGTGGTCCGGAGCTTCGCTTCTACGGCTGTGATAGCCTGAGCGTCTGCGGAAGGTTCGGCCGAACTTGAAGAATCCAGTTGCAGAAAATAGTTCAGAGGGCGCCCATACAGCGTTGCGAGTCGCTTCAACTCCAGACTCTCGACCCTGCGGCGGCCGGCCTCAATCTCTGAGACCGCAGGGCGGGGGATAGTGGTCTGTTGGGAAACGTAGTCTTGGGACAGCCCCAAGTACTCACGAGCGTCTTTAAGTTTGCGTGCAAGTGTAAGACGTTCGCTTTCCTCGGGCGGTGTAAGGGGCGAGTTGTGTCTAGATGACATGGCTAAATCCTCTACGAAGCAAGCTGAATTAAGGTAGGCTGGTACTGATACAAGACTGCGGGACACTCGTGAAACCGCTGAGAAAGGCAACCAAAGCCGAGGGACTGCGATCTCATCAGAATCTCCCGAAGGCTCTGCGTCCGTACATTGCCAATGCACAAGGATGGTCTATCCTTCATGCCGATGCACGGAAGGACAAGGCCGTCAGCTTGGATCACTAACTGCCTCCCTCCCGCACTACAGTACGCCGTGTCTTGTCGTTCAGCTCTCAGCTGAAACGTCAATGGCTTCGAATACGCGAGTTGGACGTTAGGGAACCGCTGTGCGAGGTCAGCGAGTACCCGCGGAGCTAAGCGAAGCATTTCATCGAGTGGCTCCAATGCCAAACGATTTAATCGTGCGCGGCCGTTAGGCATCAAGCGGAGGATGCGGACGGTCTGAACACCTACCTCGGATGCCAACGCAAGGACAGAGGCCATCTCAGACGCGTTGGGCTTCATCCAAACGAATAACCATGTGAGTTCCAAACCGAGGCGGAGGGCCGCACAGGAGTTGGTGAGGAGTCGATCGAGAGAGCCTGGTGCCATAGTGATACTGTCGTGAATGGAGGGCGAGGCAGCATATATGCTGGCTTCCACTGCAATGCGAATTGATTGGAAAGCGAGGAGAGACTCGATCCACGCCAGATCGTTTTCGACCGCTGAGGTGTAGATGACGACTTTTCGGACGCCGAGCTGGGCAGCGGTGTCGATCAGTCCGAGCGTGTCATCTAGACGCATCAGTGGATCGCCTCCGAGGAGACGAAGCTCGACCAGGCCAAGATCACGGGCTTCGCGTAGAACACGGAGGCGGTCGCCCTGGACGAGTTCCGCCACCCCAGCAACACCACCGTCCGTACTGCAATGGATGCAGCGATGACGGCAGGCGTTTGTGCCTTCTAGGCTAAGTTCAGTTAGCCGGGGAAGTGAGTTCATTTCTTCCCGCGCCCCCGGTTGAGCTCTTGTATCACCTTTTTAAGGCCATTCAACGTAGAGAAATTCTGATGGGTAAGCAGGTGAGATGGAATTAGCTGATCGGGCGAATACCCACCGTAGAGAAGGCAGACCACGCTGACCGCACCGATTGAATCGACGACCTCCTGATCCGGATTGACTACAGCCTGCTGAATGCTCTGATGGATGTCGAGGGTCGGCTTGCACTCGCGTTCCAGTTCCAACACTTGCCGCAGCACCTGAAGGGGGTCGACGGATAACGGCGCCGCGGGCGGTGCCGTTATCCCTGGGTTGGGTCCCGCAATCCTGATCGTTCCGCTCAGTGGTGCCAGCGGCATGCCCATATCAAAGAGATTACACCTGTTCTGTCAGAAAGTCAAGCAAACCTATAAAATTATGTCAGAAAATCAGACAAAGCAAGAAAAACATGGAAGTGGTTTAGTTTTAATCACTTAGGTAACGATAAGCCGAATGTGGAAGGCCCGGTTCGCTCTCAGGGCTCCTCAATCGAATGGCTTGGGCGTCGTGTCGTTTCGGGTGAACAGCGGATGTTTAGGCTGGCCCGTTGCAGTCAGACCGAGACAAAACACGTTGCCCCCAGATTTGGCAAGAAGAGTTTCACGAACGTACGCGGCTCTCCGACGTTGCAGGGCCATCGGACACGCGCCCCATGCTGCGATTACCGGATTGCCCTCGAGTAGGGTCTCGATGAGCCACGTATCGTTGGCCGGGCCGACGGGATCGGCCGCGCTCTCCAGAACCCGCGGCGTCGGCGACCGAAGGGCAAAGAGATTGCAGACCTCGATACCGCCATATCCCCAACGACTCGCGAACGAAATACACCTTCGAATCGTCGGATCATCTGAGACGCCATCTGCCGTACTCGGATTGAGCATGATCCAGGCCAACAGGGTAGCCTGCGGATCCCAGCAACGCGTGAGCCGGTACCTGTACTTCAAGTCGGGGCTAATGATGGCGTGTTTCACTGCTGCGAAATGCGATTGTAGCTCACAACGCGCACAGTCAAATGCCGGCGAGGCAACCTAGGATCAGCCCCAAGAGGCCCCGGAATGTCTCGCCGAATCCCTCCACATCCGCGGGGTACTCCCCTGGAAACACCGCTCACCACTAGGGGGGCGCAACATCGATCCTGGTACGTCCCCGTCACGTCAGTTTGCCGCAACACGCCCGACCCGTTGCAGTGGAACCAAAGGAACGCCAAGTCCCGATCCAAGAGACTGCGCTCCGGCCAGAGAGGCCTGCGAAGACGCTTGCCGAGAGGGTTATTTTAACGCCCATGGCCCCTCCACCCCCTCATCTCCGCACTTCCCTCGGATCGTCCATGCGCGGAGACGGCTTGCCGCTGTGCGATGCGCGGGCGGTGGCGGGGTCGAATATGCGCTTGTCCACGGGGAGAGCCTTGTAGCGGGCCGCGTCCGGGCGGGAAGCGAAACAGTCGCTCATGTCGGACGCCGTTCCATCGAAGAGATTCAGCGGCGGCACATTGAATAGCCGGAAGATGGTCTTGAGCAGGCCGGGGAAGCTGGTGTTGGTGTGCGAGACGTAGTTCTTCTTGAACCACGGACCGGCGCAGAGCAGGACCGTGCGGTGCGCGTCGATGTGATCGACGCCGCCTTGCGCATCGTCTTCCGTCACGAAGACCGCCATCTCCTTCCACCATTTCGTGCCCGAGAGGTATTCCAGAATGCGGCCTAGCGCCAGATCGTTGTCCGCCACGAACGATTCCCGGTAGGGATAACCGTCCTCGGGCCGCGCATCGGCCATGTGGTCGTTGGGCAGATGGATGAACAGGAATTGCGGCAGGTCCGAGCCTGTGCCGGCGTACTTCTCCGCCATCTCATGGATGAGCTGCGAGGCGCGGTACTGGTCCGGAATGTTCATGTTGAAGCCCGGATACTGGCGCGAGGTGTTGCGGTAGAGCGGCTCCGGCATGGGCACGTTGGTGAGAAAACGGGCGCCGGTGGGTTCCAGATCGCCGCCTTCGTCGACTCCCGCCAGCTCGAATCCTTCGCCGAAGTTATAAAAGGATACGCCATGCCGCGCAAAGTGGTGCCAGATGGTGCCGCCCTCGAGTTGTTCCTCGGGGTGCACGGAAGAAGCCGAGCCCGCGAACAACAGCCTGCCGGGCGCCGCGCCCAGCCGAAAGTCCTTTTTCTCGCTGTAGGCCGCCAGCAGCGAGCTTTCCGTCCAGACGTTGGGATACGAGCCAACCAGCCAGTGGTGCCCGTCGACGCTCACGTCCGAATCGGCGTAGAAGTTGTCGCTGAACGTCCACTGCCGCGCCATGGCATGGTGATTGGGAGTCACCTGGAGGTCCCTGATGCTGAGCCGTTTCCCCTGACCGTCGAGATAACCGCGGCTGCCAAACCGCGCCAGTTGGGGGCTGCCCATGGCGCGCCCGTTGGATGTCTCGCGGATGTCTCCGAAGACTTCGTCGTAGGTGCGGTTCTCTTTCACAATGAGGACCACGTGGCGGATGCCATCGGGTAACGCCCGCGGCGGGTCGGGATGAGGGACGAACCCGTCGGCTTGGCTGACGAACGCCGTGTGCGCCGCCAGCTCGTCCGCGCGCGGGAGCGGAAAAACGGAAACCGAGCCCTGGCGCAATTCGCTGGGAAGAACTCCGTTGAACGCCGCCCACAAGTAGACGTTCGGCCCAACCCCATTGCCTTTGGCGTTAGCGACGAATACCGTGTCGCGATCGATGGCCACGCGCGTGGGAAACCAGCCCGCGGGAAGGTGCCCGACGACGCGCCGCTGGCGCGTATCGACGACGCCGACGGCGTCGATTCCCGCCTCGGCCACCAGCAGCCAGCCGGATTTTTCGTGGTATGCCATCCCGATGGGCAGCACGCCGCGCAGCGTTTCCAGGCCCGGAATGCGAATCGGAATCTCAGCTTCCACACGGTTGGCCGCGGCATCGATCACGGTGATGGAATCGTCATTGGCATTGGAGACGAAGACCTCCCCGGCGGCGGCCACGATGCCCGACGGGCTGCTTCCGCCGTAGCTTTGTGCGCCGAAGGGAATTCCCGTGCGGATGAAGGTTTCCACCTTGGGCGCGGCGGGAGTGGAAACGTCCACCACGCAAACCGAATTGGACTCGAGCACATTCGGATCGCCCAAGCCGGGAACCATTACCGAACCGCGCGCGGTCTGGCGCTCGACGCCCGCGGCAGCCTCGGCGCTGGGGAATCCGAAGGCCGGAAACGGCAGGCCGGTAGCCCGCGCCTGTTGCGGGTCCGCTCCGGGGATGGCGCGGTATTCGAACATGCCGACGTTGGTGACGTAGAGCTTGCGCCGGTCGGGCGAAAGCGCCAGCGCAAAGGGCAGCCGGCCAACCCGCACCGACGCCAGCACCTGGCGCGACCGCGCGTCAATCACCGCTACTCGAAAATTGGCCTGGTCCACGGCATAAAGGATATTGCGCTCGGCGTCGAAGGCCAGGTCGCCGGTGTAGCTGTCGTCAAAACTGCCCTGGTTGAGATCGATCACGCGGCGCCGCTGGCTGGACCAATCGAACAAGCTGATGCGTCCGGAATTGCCTTCCGATGCAAAGATTGCATGCTCGCTGGAGAGGGCCAGTCCCATGAACACGCTGCGCCAGTCGCGGGCGTCGAACTCATCCAGCGTATCGACGGAGCGGGCCACTAGTTGGCGCACTTCCCAGCCGCTCCCCTTCCCGCGCTCCATCACCGTCAGGGAATTCCTACCAGGCCCTCCGTTGGAGGTGACCACCGTTTTGCCCGAGGCGCTCACGACTAGCCCGAAAGGGCCTGAGCCGGTCGCGTGCTGCTCTCCCAGCGGCGTGATGATTCGGCCGCCGGGAAGAATCGACGAGGCGGGGGCGCCCACTGGGCCCCGCACAGCCGGGCGTATGCCGGCCGGAGCGGAGTAGGTCTGTGCGACGACGGGGAGGCTGAACGTCAAAAGCGCCAACGAGAAGCGCCATGCGGCGGGCACTTCTCCATCATAATCGCCGGAGACCGGAACTGCGTCATCTTGAATCCTCCGTGGCGAAGAATGCCACGGTGCCACCCTATATCAAAACGGCTCGAAAAGGCCCCTTATCAGTAGTGGGACCCGCCACTTGCGGGACCGCTCGAAGGGGTCGCGAAAGGGGGTGCGATTTGGCACGCGAAATGCTTGTTGGTTATCCTGAGGATAAGGTCCGTGGCATCGGGGGCGTTGTTGAAGATGCACGCGCACCTCGGCGATTGCGCCAGAGGGTAGAGGGAAACCGTCTAAGGAGGAGGCTAATGGCAGCCAGCATGGCAAGGGTGGCACCTCAGAATGCATTGGAAGACCCGCTTGCGTTTCTGCCGTGCTCGAGGATCGCGGAGTACAAGAAGGGTCAGCTTGTCTACAACCAGGACCAGCCTTCCACCAGCATCTATCTGGTGATCGAGGGCAAAGTGAAGGTCTCGCGGATGGGGGATGACGGCCGCCAGGTAGTGGTGGACATCTACCAGCCCGACGAGTTCTTCGGTGAATCGGCTCTCCTGAATCTTCCACACCGGTCCGAACAGGCCGCGGCTTTCGACGACACCAGGCTGATGGCTTGGTCGACCGCGGAAATCGAGGACATGGTCGCGCAGCGGCCGCGCCTGGCGGTGGCGCTGCTGCAACTCCTGGCCAAGCGCACGATGGATTTCACCGAGCGCATCGAGAGCTTGTCGATGGACAATATCGCGCGGCGCCTGGCTCGCTCGCTGATCCGTTTTGCCGGCCGTCTGGGGACGGGCGGAGACAACGGATCGGCCCGCATGGCGCCGCTCACGCACGAGCTGCTGGCGCAGTACGTCGGCACCTCGCGCGAGATCGTGACGCATTACATGAACCAGTTCCGGAAAGAGGGTTACCTGGAGTACTCGCGGCGAGGCATCGTCCTCCATCGCGATGCTCTCGGCGAGTGGCTGCGGCAGAACGCGTAGGCGCGTGAGGGCAGAGCGCGGTCCGCGCCAGGCCGCCCCTGGACTCTCTCGTGGCCAGGATTCCCGCTGCCGCGCCGGCGGCCGCCCCGTTTCCCGGCCCGGCAATGTACTGGAACGACACCATGCCGGCGCGCGCCTGCTCCTTGGAGGCCACGATGCGAATCTGGAAACGTCCAGAAGCGCGGTTCAACTGTAAGCCATGCACGCCGGCATGTCCATGGCTGTCGGTGACGGCCACTTCCGTCCGCATGCCGTTGGCGAAGACCCCACCCGGGCCCTCCTCGGGCAGGTGAAAACTGACGGCCGCCCCTTCCACGGGCTTTCCCGTTTCGTCGGTGACTTCCACGGTGAGCGGGCGCTTGCTGCGCGACCCCGGAGCGTGTACCGCCCCTTCGCCCTCGATGACGCGGATCTGAAGGACGGCGACTTGAGCCGTCGCCGTCGAGGAGAGCGCTACAACCAACGCCGTTGCCGGACAGACGCTAACAATGTGTATCAAACAAGATAGTTGCGCGGTCAGCCGGACTTTCTCGCTAATATAACGGTGATGTTGTCCGGGCCTCCGGCTTGTTTGGCCGCCTCAATCAGGCGGCGGCAGGTTTCTTCGAGAGTCCAGGCATACGGCCCGCCGCGCACTATCTGCTCGATTCGATCCGCATCCAGCACCCCGTGCAGCCCGTCGCTCGAGATCAGCACCAGCGCGCCCACCTCCAAGGGCACGCAATAGTAGTTGACGGTCAGCGGCGCGTTGGCTCCAATGGCCATGGTCAGCACGTGCCGCATGGGATGATTCCGGAGGCTGTCCTCGTCGAGTCCGAGCGGCCGGCCGACTTCGTTGACCCACGTCTGGTCGTCGGTGATGGCGCGGAAGCCGCTGTCGTCCAGGAGGTAGGCGCGGCTGTCTCCCACGCTGGCGATGAAGAGGCCTTCCTCGGTTTCGAGCGCTACCACCAGGGTGGTGCCCATGCCTTCCAGGCTGGGGTCGCTCCGCGCCGCTTCCAGCACGCGGCGGTTGGCTTCCTCGACCGCTTTCAGCACCACCTGGGAATCCCGGCGTTGGGCCTCCAGCACCACTTCCGCCACGGTATCCACGGCCAATTGCGATGCCCGCTCGCCGGCTTTGGCTCCGCCCATCCCGTCCGCCAGCACGTACAGTCCCAGCTCCGGTTTGATCAGGCAGTAGTCTTCATTATTCGCTCTGACGCAGCCTTGGTCCGACAACGCGAAGGCTTCCAACATTCCCACCACTCCCTTCAGGCGCCCGGCTTCACGCTCAAACTGTAACACGCGGGTAACCGTGCTTGTAATCGCAATTCTACCCGATGGCAGGCGGTAAAATGGTGCTGCTCTCCCGATGCTTTGGAAACGTCTCAAGCTGACGCTCGAAATGATCAAGTTCGAGCATTCGGTCTTCGCCTTGCCGTTCGCCCTCACCGGGGCTCTGCTGGCTTTCCGCGACGGCCGCTCGGGCGGCGGGGAAATTGCGCGCAAGCTGCTTTGGATCGTGGTCGCGATGGTGTGCGCCCGCTCGGCCGCCATGGCCTTCAACCGGCTGGTGGATTTCGAAATCGACGCGCGCAATCCGCGCACCAGGATGCGCCACCTGCCCACCGGTCTGCTGTCTCGCGGTTTTGCCTGGGGGTTCGTGGCGGCAGCGTCGGCGATCTTCTTCCTGGCCGCCGGCCAACTGAACCGGCTGTGCCTGCGCCTCGCCCCGGTGGCGCTGGGCACGGTGTTTTTCTATTCCTTCACCAAGCGGCTTACCTCTTTCTCGCACCTGGTGCTGGGGTTCTGCCTGGGAATGGCGCCCGCCGCCGCCTGGATCGCCGTGCGCGGCTCGTTGGACCCGCGCATCCTCTGGCTCACCGCCGCGGTGACCTTCTGGACCGCCGGTTTCGACGTCATTTATTCCTGCCAGGATTACGAATTCGACATCGCCGAGGGGATCTTCAGCGTGCCGCGCATCTTGGGCATCGCGGGAGCTTTACTCACCGCCCGGGCGATGCACGCGCTGATGGTGGTCTGCCTGCTGGCCCTGGTCTACACGCTGCACCTCGGGGCCCTGGCGCTGGCCGGCGTCGGCGCCATTGTGGCGCTGCTGGTCTACGAGCACAGCCTGGTGAAGCCCCACGACCTTTCGCGCGTCAACGCCGCCTTCTTCACCATGAACGGCTATGTGAGCGTGCTATTCTTCTTATTCTGGGCTGCTGATATACTCCTCCTCAAACCGGGCGCCTGAAGTATGCAAGTGGTAATCGACGATTCCCGTCTGGTCCCCATCCGGAGCAAGGTCGAGGCGGGCGAGCGGCTCTCTTTCGACGACGGAGTTGCGCTCTACCGCACCTCCGACATCCTGGCGCTCGGCTTCCTCGCCAACCTGGTGCGCGAGCGCCTCCACGGCAACGTCGCGTATTTCAACGTGAACCGCCACATCAACCCCACCGATGTCTGTGTGGCCAGTTGCCGCCTGTGCGCCTTCGGGAAGCGCGTGCGCGATCCCAAGGCCTACACCATGTCGCTCGAAGAGGTGTGGCAGCGCGCCGGCGAGGGCTGGAGCGAGGCGGTCACCGAGTTCCACATCGTGGGCGGCCTGCATCCCGAGCTTTCGCTCGATTGGTACTGCGAGATGCTGCGCGGCCTGAAGCAGCGTTTCCCGCGGGTCCACCTGAAGGCCCTCACCATGGTGGAGATCGCCTATCTGGCGCGGCGCACCGGGATTCCGGTGCGCGAAACCCTCGAACGCCTGCGCGAGGCGGGCATGGATTCGCTGCCCGGCGGCGGCGCCGAGATCTTCAACGAGCGCGTCCGCCGCATCATCTGCGATCACAAAATCGACGGCCGCGAGTGGCTCGAGGCCGCCCGCGCCGCGCACCAGTTGGGTCTTCGCTCGAACTGCACCATGCTTTACGGCCACATCGAAAACGAGGAAGACCGCGTGGACCACCTGGTCCGCCTGCGAGAGTTGCAGGACGAAACGCACGGCTTTGCGGCCTTCATCCCGCTGGCCTTTCATCCCGACAACACGGCGCTCCAGCACATCCCCACGACCACGGGTTTCGCCGACATCAAGAACATCGCGGTGGCGCGCCTGATGCTGGACAACATCCCGCACATCAAGGCCTACTGGGTGATCATGACGCCGCGGATCGCGCAGATCGCGCTGCGGTTCGGCGCCGACGATATCGACGGCACCATCGTCCAGGAGCGCATTTACCACGACGCCGGAGCGACCACCACGCAGGGTCTGCGGCGCGCCGAGCTGCTGCAACTGATCCGCAAGGCGGGCCGCGAGCCGGTCGAGCGGGATACTCTCTACCGCCCGGTCGAGCGCAGCGAATCCACTTTCACGGTCCTGGTGTAGCGCCGCAAAACCCGGTGACTGACCGATCTGTCCCAAGGCGCTGGGGTGCGGGGTGCCCTTTGGGCCCGGCCCTGCGCCGCGCGGACAGATCGGTCTGTCACCCGGTTTTGCTCTCTGCCGTGCGCCGTCAAACGACGCTGAGTCCGCTGGCTGCCAGTTTTTCATTTTCTGCCAGATCACGCTAAAATGGAAGGATGGCACGCAAAGCCACGGCGCGATACGAGGCCAGGGTGGATGGCGCGGGCCGGGTGCTGATCCCGGCCGAGATCCGGAAAAGGGCCGGCCTGAAGCCCGGCGCCGCGGTGACCATTACGGAAGGACCGTCGGGCCGCATTGTACTCGAGCCGGCCCTGGCTCTCCTGCGTGAAGCACAGGAGTACTTTCGAAGCATCGCGCCTGCCGGCGTGCTCTGGTCGGACGAGCTGATCGCGGAACGCCGCAAAGAGGCCCGGCATGAAGTTGAAGAGTGACCAGGCGCGCTACGTGCTGGACAGCTCGGCGTTGATCGCGCTGGTGCGTGGCGAACCAGGGTCGGAAACGGTCCGCGCCGCCATGGGCGCTTCCGTCGTCTGCGCCGTCAACCTCTCCGAGACCATGGCCAAACTGATCCGGGCGGGGGGCGAGCCGCGGCTCGTGCAGCGGTACTTGCGCGGGCTTCAGCTCGAAATCATGCCGTGGGACGAAGAGTTGGCGTGGGAAAGCCGCGACTTGTGCTCACTGGCATGGACCCACGGCATCTCCTTTGCGGACCGGGCCTGCCTGGCCCTCGCGCGGCATCTGCGGCTGGCGGCCGTCACCGGCGATACGGCGTGGAAAAAGCTGGACGTCGGCGTTCGCGTGGTCCTCTTCAGGGAAAGCAAGGGCCGATGAATCCGGGTAGTGGGTCAGTTTGACTTTTTCGCTATGCGTTGGCGGGAGCGGCGTTGTGGCATCTGCTCCAAAAGCTCGATGAACCTCTGCCAAGACAACCGGTGAGCATTGACCCATCTGTATTCCGGCCACCACTCCACGGTACGGCGTCCAATATTCAGGGTGCCTTTTTTGGAGCCAGCGATATTCACGTCAACCCTCAGGGCTTGGCTGCTGGCCCGGCTAGAAATTGGGATTTTCGCAGGAATACGTGCGATCACCGTGACGTTCTTGGGCATTGTGGCATAATTATGCCATGCCTACCGGTTCAAGCAAACCCAGAGATCACGACTTCGCCACGAACGCTCGGCGGGTCGTGGAGCGGACCATTGGCGAGCACCTGGACGGTACACCGCTGGAAGATCCAAATGCGGGGAAGAACCCGGCGGCGGTAGCCCTGGGTAGACTTGGCGGCGCGAAGGGCGGCGCGGCCAGGGCAGCAGTGCTGTCACCGGCAGAGCGGAAGGCTATCGCCAAAAAGGCGGCGGCTGTCAGATGGAGAGAGCGTCGTCCCTAGGGTATCAAAAGCGTATTCTCGATACCAGGCAAATATGGAGCCTGAGGCAGTGTTGGCCTGTACTTCGGATCTGGCTCCAGTGTTCGTTGCCGTAGTGCCCTCAGAATGTCAGAGGCGACGTAGATCCTACCGCGTTTCTCACCTGCTGGAATAAGCAGACCATTCTCTACTAAGAGTTGCAGATCCCTGCTGGCAACCGGCTGGCTGACTTCAGCCATAGAACGGTAGGTAGCGTTTCTAACCCTAAACCCAAATGTCGCGTCAGAGAGAGCGAATATAACCCGAGTGGGTAGGCGCCGAGACTGAATCATGACTTCTAACTCATCCCAAACGCGTTCAAGTTCCTTGGTCCTCTTCAAGAGGGTAGCTGCTTGGTTAAAGTGTGCGTTTAAGCAGAATCGAATCCATGGTCGTGCGTCATTGGCTGGCTGCCAACGCCCACCCCCAACTTCGCCCAGCACGGTATAGTATTCTTTCGTATTCCGCCCGAGGTATTCCTCGATGCTAGAAAACCGAGGATCGAGAATCCCTTCTCTCGCAAGGATAAGAGTCTGTAAGCAGCGAGCCATTCGTCCATTGCCGTCCGAAAAAGGATGGATCATCACAAGATTCAGGTGTCCCATCGCAGCTCGAACGATGACAGGTGTGCGGTCGTCACTGTTGTTAAGTGATTCGAAAAGTTCGGTCATGAGACCGGGAACAAGATCCGCGTCCGGTCCTTCGTACACAATTTCGTGCTTCTCTTCATCTCTGACATATATCGGTCCGGGTCGCCAACTGCCAGGATGCCGAGGGAGGTCATAGCTAAGCATCATATAGTGGAGGCTCCGAATGAATCCATCTCCATACTGAAAACGCGGGTCGTCCGAGAGTTGGAGCACATACGTCAGAGCATTCCTGTATCCGGTGATGGCCGCCCAGGTTTCGCTCTGCGCATCCAGCGGCTCTTCGCCAGCGGCGGCCGCAATTGCGTCCTCCTGGGTGACATTGTAGCCTTCGATGCTGTTCGATCCACGAATAGCGCGAGCAAGGGTATTCCTTCTCAGAAGGCCAAACCAGCTTTTGGGGGAACGCAATGCAGAGCGAAGGTTATCCCTAATGGAATCAACCTGCTCTATCACATCCAGGCATTCTGGGAGCAATTCCGGTACAGCGAAAATCATGTGCTTTCTGCTTCCTGAGCATATAATATATGCTTTATGGGCATAATGCAAGTACTTTTCTCTTGACAATGTACTCCCGCTCAAGCATAATGGTCAGTATGAACAGGCTGGCTTCTGAAACTCGCGCTCAAGTGATTCAGTGCCTCGTGGACGGAAACAGCATCCGCGCCACCGTTCGCATAACCGGTGTCACCAAGAATACTATCGTAAAGTTCCTGCTGGAAGCGGGCGCGGTCTGCTCGGAATATCAGGACCGCATGTTTCGCAACCTCGGCTGCCGCCGGATTCAGTGCGACGAAATCTGGGCGTTTGTGGGTGCTAAGGACAAGAACGTGCAAGAGTCCAAACGCGGCCAGTTGGGGATTGGCAGCGTGTGGACCTGGACCGCGATTGACGCCGATTCCAAACTGGTACCGTGCTGGATGGTGGGACCGCGCGACGGTGAGGTGGCGACGGAGTTCATTCAGGACCTTGCCGGGCGCTTGGCGCATCGCGTACAGCTTACGACGGATGGTCACAAGCCATACCTGGATGCCGTCGAGGATTCCTTCGGGGCGGATATCGATTACGCGATGCTGGTGAAGTTGTACGGCGCGGACATCAGCGAAGAGAAGCGCTACAGCCCCGCCCAGTCCATTGGTACGCGTATCACGCCGGTTACGGGCGATCCCGATCCGGCCCACATCGGCACCAGTTGCGCGGAGCGGCAAAACCTCACGATGCGGATGTCCATGCGCCGGTTTACTCGCCTCACGAATGCTTTCTCCAAGAAGCTCGAAAACCACATGGCCGCCCTTGCGCTTTACTTCATGTACTACAACTTCGCGCGCATCCATCAGACTCTTCGGGTATCCCCTGCAATGGCCGCTGGCGTCACCGGAAAGCTGTGGAGCGTCGGGGATATCGTCGCGCTGGTCAAAGACCGGGAAGCGGGAGCCAAGGCCGCGAAAAAGTCAAACTGACCCACTACCTAAATCCGCCGCGCCTACGGCAGCGGCTTTTCCCGTTGCAGCAGGTGGAGAATGTTCCCGTCGCAGTCGGTGAAGAACACCACCGAGTTGCCGCCCTTCTTCTCCGGCTCCGTCAGGAAGGAAACGCCCTTGTCCTTTAATCGGTCGTAAACCGCGTCAAAATCCGTTACCGCGATGGCCAGGTGCCGCAGCCCGGCGGCCCGCATATCCGGCGCGGACGGCGGCGCGCTGTTGGCCTCGATGATCTCAATCATCGACCCGTCCGACGCCTTCACAAATGTCGTCTTGCTGCCCGCCGACTGGTAGTTGATGACGAAGTCGAGGTGCTCCACGTACCAGCGAGCCAGTTTGTGCGGGTCGGGCGACGCGATGGCGGTATGTTCAATGCCTTTGACCATACCCGGATTGTAGCAGCGCAGCCTGGGTCGCCAGGCCGGTGCGATAATGCGGTTTCAAATGCTCTGGGTGCGCGGCATCGTCTTTACCGTCCTGGTCCCCGCCGTGGTGGGGTTCTTCCTCCCTTCGGCCATCGACCCCCGCGCGCGACTCCGGGGAGGAATCTCGGACGCAGGCTGGTTGTTGGCCGCCGCGGGGATGCTGACCTATGCCCTGTGCCTGATCCGATTTCTGGCTGCCGGAGGGACTCCCGCCATCTATTTTGCGCGTCCTCTGCGGCTACTAATCGGAGAGGAACCGGCAGGCTTGGTGTCCGGCGGTCCGTACCGTTTCTCTCGCAATCCCATGTACGTGGGAGTGCTGTTGGTGGTCTTCGGCCAGGCCGTGCTCTTCGCATCGCCTCTGCTGGCGGCATACGGCGGTGCGGTGTTTCTCTTCTTCCATGTGACGGTCGTGTTCTTTGAGGAGCCGCACCTTCGAACGACGCGCGGCCGCTCGTACGAGCTCTATTGCCGCTCAGTTCCCCGCTGGCTGGGGCTGCCGAGGCGCGGCCCCCGTTAGGTGTTCTCGCCGGGCTCCTCGGCGCCATCTTCCAGTAACATCCCTTCCAGAAGTTCCCTGGCTTCGGCCTCGCGGTCGCGCGGCACCTGGACCCGGACCCACTTGTGGAGAAACGCATCCACGTCCTGGACCAGCGTGGCGATTTGGCCCAGAACGAAGAAGGGAATGTCCGCGTCCTCCAGCAATCCCTTGGCCAAGGCAAGCTGAATGCGGTCGTTCGTCTCCAGCACCACGACTAAGTCGAGAGTGGGGTTGAAGGGACGGGCTGGCTCGGGCGGAGGTGTTCCGGCTAACAGGGGGACCTGGCAGTCGGAGCACTCGGTGAAGCCGTCGCGGTACTCGACCCTGCATTGGGGACAATACACGATCCACCTCTCGCCCAAGTGTACCGCCGCGCGTAGCCGTCAAGCGGTCAGTAGCCGCCGGCATCTCCACCGCGAGAAGTCCGCCACGCGATTGCGACATAGCATGTAGATCATCGGCGCCTCAAGGTTCTTTCAACGTCCGAGGATAGCGCAAGTAAGAAGGCCGTGCGCCGGGTGCTATATTGGCTCGGAAAGCAACCACTCCCAGGACTCCCTTATGCCAAAGCACATCGTACTTCTTGGTCGTCTCTCGCTGACTTTTCTCGTTCTGGCCGGCTGGCAGACAGCAACCGGCTCGCCCACGCGCCTGCTGCGCACGCCGACGGTGACCGCCACCGAAATCGCGTTCGCGTATGCCAACAATCTCTGGATCGTCGGGCGCGCGGGCGGCACGGCGCGGCGGCTGACCAGCTTCCAGGGGCAGACCACCAATCCGCATTTTTCGCCCGACGGCAAGTGGCTGGCGTTCAGCGCGGAGTACGCGGGCAACACGGATGTTTACGTCGTGCCCGCCGAAGGCGGCGAACCGAAACGGTTGACCTGGCATCCGGGCAGCGATTCGGTGCAGGGCTGGACGCCCGATGGCAAGGCGGTGCTGTTCACTTCCGGCCGCGCCACGTGGGCGCCCGGCGCGGCGCCCCGTTTCTGGACGGTGCCGGCCGAAGGCGGAGTCGAACAACCGTTGGCCCTGCCTCGCGGTTATCAAGGCAAGATTTCCCCGGACGGGAAGCGCATGGCCTACCGCATGAATAGTTCATGGGACGAAGAACGGCGCAACTATCGCGGCGGGCAGAACCGGCCGATCTGGATTGTCGATCTGAAAACCTACGATCTGATCTCGCCGCCATGGACCGATTCCAAGGACATGGATCCCGTGTGGGTGGGCGACGCCGTGTATTTCATTTCCGACCGCGATGGCGTGGCCAACATCTGGGTTTACGACACCAAGACGAAAAAGCTCGCGCAATCGACCAGGTTCACCGACTTCGACGTGAAATCTCTGGACGCCGGCCCGGGCGCGGTGGTATTCGAGCAGGCCGGCTACATCCACGAGCTGGACCCCAAGACCGGCAAGACGCACGTGGTGAATATCACCGCCGCGGGCGATTTTCCGTGGATGATGCCGCGCTGGGAAGACGTGACGAGTCGCATGACCAACCTGGCGCTCTCGCCCACCGGCAAGCGGGTGGTGGTGGAGGCGCGCGGCGAGATTTTTACCATCCCCGCCGAAAAGGGAGACGTGCGCAATCTGAGCCACTCGAGCGGCTCGGCGGAACGCGATCCGGCGTGGTCGCCGGATGGCAAGTATATCTCCTGGTTCAGCGACAAGTCCGGCGAATACAAGCTCATCATCGAAGCCCAGGATGGCTTGACCCCGCCCCGCGAGATCGCGCTGCCGAATCCGACGCACTACTACACGCCCTCGTGGTCGCCCGACTCGAAGAAGCTGGTTTATACCGATACCAATCTGAAGGTCTGGGTGCTGGACATCGCCACAGGCCAGGCCAAGGTGGTCGGGAACGATCCGTGGATGGTGCCGGCGCGCACGCTGAATCCGGTGTGGAGTCCCGATTCCAAATGGGTGGCGTATTCCAGCCGGCTGAAGTCGCTGTACCACGCGATTTTCTTGAGCAATGTCGAGACGGGAGAAACCAGGCAGGTGACCGGCGGGCTGGCCGATGCGGTCTGGCCTGCCTGGGATGCCAGCGGCAAATACCTTTGGTTTCTCGCCTCGACTGACTTCGGGTTGAAATCGCAATGGCTGGACATGACTTCCTACGACCACGATGAGAACTTCGGGTTGTATTTCGCGGTGCTCAAGAAAAGCGAGCCCAGCCCGCTGCTGCCGGAGAGCGATGAAGACCACGGTGTGGGCAGCGCGCCTCCGGCCGCTCCGGGCGGTGGCGGCGGCCGGGGCGGCCGTTCCGGCGGCGCCGCGCCGGAGGGCGCCGAGGGAGAACCGGCCGCGGCAGCGGCGCCACGCAAACCAGTCGACGTCCAGATCGATTTCGACGGCTTCGAGCAACGCATTCTCGCCGTGCCGGGGGTAGCCGAGCGCCAGTATTCGCAACTTCGCGCCGGCGCCGGCGGCACGGTCTACTTTCTGGAAGCCGCGGGCCGCGGCGGGCGTGGCGAGGAGGCCAGCGGCGCCGGCGGCGGCAGCACCCTCCAACGCTATCGTCTGAGCGACCGCCGCGCGGCGCCGTTCGTCACCGGCGTCGCGGCCTACGACATCAGCGCCGATGGCCACAAGCTGGTCTATCGCACCAGTGGCGGCGCCGGTGGCGGCCGCGGGCGTGGCGGCGCTGGCGCGGCCCCGGCGGCCCCTTCGCTCTTCCTGGTGGACGCCGACCGCCAGCCGCTTCAAGCCGGACAGGGGCGGCTCAACGTATCGTTGCGCATGTACCTCCAGCCCCATGAGGAGTTCAAGCAGATCTTCAACGAAGGCTGGCGCATCCAGCGCGATTATCTGTACGTGCCCAATATGCACGGCGCCGACTGGCCCAAGATGAAGGAAGTATACGGCCAGTTGCTGCCTTACGCCATGCACCGCGCCGATCTGAACTACCTGCTCGACATCATGGGCGCGGAGATCGCCATCGGCCACTCCTTCGTGCGCGGTGGCGACATGCCCGCCCTGCCCCTATCGCCGGGCGGGTTGCTGGGCGCGGATTTCGCCATCGACGGCGGCCGGTATAAGATCACGCGCATCTACGACCACGAGAGCTGGAATCCCGATCTGCGCGCGCCGCTGGCCGAGCCCGGCGCCAGCGTATCCACCGGAGATTACATCCTGGCCATCGACGGAGTCGAGCTGCGGGCGCCGGACAACATCTATCGTTTGCTTGACGGCACCGCCGGCCGGCAGACCGTGCTGACCATCAACAGCCGGCCGGCGCTCGAGGGAGCGCGGCAAGTGACCGTCATCCCCATCGCCAACGAGCAAGGCCTGCGCACGCGCGCCTGGGTGGAGGAGAATCGCCGGTTGGTCGATAAGCTGTCCGGAGGCCGGCTGGCTTACGTCTATGTGCCGAGCACCGGGCAACCGGGCTACGCCAGCTTCAACCGCTACTATTTCTCGCAGCAGGACAAGCTGGGAGCGATTATCGACGAGCGCTTCAACAGCGGCGGCTCGGCGGCGGATTACATCATCGACGTGTTGCAGCGGGATTTCGACGGCTACTTTAACAATGTGGCGGGCGACCGCTATCCGTTCACCAGCCCATCGGCCGGCATCTGGGGGCCGAAGGTGATGATCGTCAACGAAATGGCGGGGTCGGGCGGCGACCTGATGCCGTGGATGTTCAAGTACCGCAAGGTCGGCTTGCTGGTGGGCAAACGCACGTGGGGCGGCCTGGTGCACACGGCGGACACGCCGCCTTTCATTGACGGTGGTTCTATGATTGCGCCCCGCGGAGGGTTCTTCACGCGCGAGGGCAAGTGGGCCGTGGAGAATGAAGGCGCCTCGCCCGACGTTGACGTCGAGAACTGGCCGAAGGACGCGATCGCCGGGCACGATGCGCAGCTTGAGCGTGCCGTCCAGGAGGCGCTGCGCATGCTCCAGGAAAAGCCGGTCAACCGGTTGAGCAAGGAGCCGCCGCCGCCGACGTGGGGCCAGCGAAAGTAGACCGTGGGGCAGGCCATCGTTTTCCGTGGCCTGCCTGCTCGCAAGCGGCGCAGACCGCCAAAGGCGATCGTCTGCGCCGGCGTCAGCGCGTGGCGAGATTGTCCGCGGCCGGATGCCGGTAGCCGGCTGCGGCCGATATTCCACTTGACCGCATCACGCCCGTCGCCCCATAACTCTCGGGAATCACAGCGCTTCTTCGGACCAGTCTTCCAGCACCTGCTTCACTTTGGTCATGAACTGGTCGGCCAGGGCGCCGTCGATCAGGCGGTGGTCGAAGCTCAGCGAAAGAAGACAAATGGAGCGGATGGCAATGGCGTCGTCAATCACCACCGGGGTCTTCTCCACCGTGCCCACGCCCATGATGGCTACTTGCGGCTGATTGATGATGGGGGCGCCCACCAGGCTGCCGAAACTGCCGAAATTGGTGATGGAGAAGGTGCCGCCCTGCACCTCGTCGGGCTTGAGCTGGCGGGAGCGCGCGCGCGTGGCGAGATCGACGATGGCGCGCTGCAAACCGGCCACGTTCTTTTCGTCGGCGCCGCGGATCACCGGGACGATCAGGCCGTTTTCCAGCGCCACCGCGATTCCGATGTTGATTTCGCTGTGGTGGATGATGTTGTTGCCGTCGAGCGAGGCATTGAGCAAGGGGAAGTGGCGCAGCGCCACGGCGGCCGCGCGCGTGAGGAACGGCAGGTAGGTGAGCGAGAAGCCATAGCTGGCCTGGAACTCGGCCTTGTAGCGCTCGCGAATCTTGACCACCTTGGTCATGTCGACGCGATGGACGGTGGTGACGTGGGCCGAGGTCCGCTTGGAGAGCACCATGCGCTCGGCGATCTTGATCCGCATGGCGCTCAGAGGCTCGATACGCGTCCGGGGCGGCGTGGCAGGTGACGGTGGCGGCGTGCCCGGCGCTACGTGGGCTTCGACGTCCTGCTTGGTGATGCGGCCGCCGGCGCCGGTGCCTTTCACCTGGCTCAGATCGAGGTTGTGCTCGCGGGCCAGTTTGCGGACTAGCGGGGAGAGTGGGGAGGACACCGGTGGCTCGGGGGAAGCCGCCGGTGGCGGGGCGCCCTCTGGGCCCGGCGCCACCACGCCAGACTCTTCGATGCGGGCCAGTACCGTGTTGATCCCTACGGTCTTGCCTTCTTCCACCAGGATCTCGGAGACCACTCCGGCGGCGGGCGAGGGGATCTCGGTGTCCACCTTGTCGGTGGAAATCTCGAATAGAGGCTCATCGCGCGCGACGCGTTCGCCGGGCTTCTTGAGCCACTTAGTTAGAGTGCCTTCTACAATGCTTTCGCCCATCTGGGGCATCACTACGTCAGTCATGGATCGGTTCTCCCATTTCGCAATCGAAGACGCGGCCGAAATGCGCGGCCAGGGTTTGCCCAACCTCGTGCAAGCTGGCGCGCACGCCGAGCGCGGCCATCGAGGTCACGGGCTTGGTCAATCCGCAGGGAACGATGTACTGGAAATAGCTCAAATCGGTGGAGACGTTCAAAGCAAAGCCGTGGGACGTCACCCACCGGCTGATGTGAACGCCGATGGCGGCGATCTTGCGATCGTCCACCCACACGCCGGTCAGCTTGGGAATGCGGCCGGCGGAAATGCCGTAATCCGCCAGCGTGTCGATGATCGCCTGCTCGACGGCGCGCACGTAAGCGCCCACGTCGCGCTGCCACTCGCGCAGGTCGAGAATGGGATAGCCGACAAGCTGGCCGGGGCCGTGGTAGGTGACGTCGCCGCCGCGATCGGTGGCGTAGAAAGCGATGCCCGCGCGGCTCAGCACTTCGCCGCTGGCGAGCAGGTTGCCGGCGTGGCCGTTGCGGCCCAGCGTGATGACGTGTGGGTGTTCGAGCAGCAGGAGTTGATCGGGGATCAGCCCCTGCTGGCGCTCGGCGATGAGCTGCCGTTGCAGCTCCAGCGCCGCGCCGTAATCCGTGCGCCCGAGTTCCCGCAGACAACACTTACGCATTGATCGAAAGACCGTAAACGGCGTTGAACGCCTCGCCCACCGCCTCGTAGAGCGTGGGATGGGCGTGGATGGTGTGCACCATGGTTTCCACGGTGGCTTCCGCTTCCATGGCGGCGACCGCCTCGGCGATCAGCTCAAATCCCTCGGGTCCGATGATATGGACGCCGAGAATCTCGCCGTACCGCTCGTCGGAAACCACTTTGACGAAACCTTCGTGATGGCCCAGGATGGTGGCGCGGCTGTTGCCGGCGAAGGGGAACCGCCCGACCTTTACCTTGTAGCCCTGCGCGCGCGCCTGCGCCTCGGTCAGCCCCACGCTGCCGATTCCCGGCTCGGTGTAGGTGCAGCCGGGGATGCGGTTTTTGTTGATGGGGATGGCGGGCTTGCCGGCCATGTGCGCCACCGCGACCATACCTTCCATGGTGGCGACGTGCGCCAGTTGAGGAGTGCCCGCCACCACGTCGCCGATAGCGTAGACGCCCGGCTCGGCGGTCTGCTGGTAGGGGTTGACCTGGATGAAGCCGCGATCCATCTCCACCTTGGTATGTTCGAGCCCGATGTTTTCGGTATTGGGCTTGCGGCCCACCGCCACCAGCAGCTTCTCGGCTTCGAGCTGTTCCTGTTTGCCGTCCTTGGTGGTAAGCGTGAGGCTTACGCCCTGGCCGGTCTTCCGGATGTTCTCGGCGCGCGCGCCGGTTTCGACGCGCATCTTCCGTTTGCGGAAGACGCGCTCGAGTTCTTTGGAGATGTCCTCGTCTTCCACCGGGACGATTCGAGGCAGCATCTCGATGACCGTCACCTGGGCGCCGAAGCGGTGGAAGATGGAGGCGAACTCCACGCCCACGGCGCCGGCGCCGATGATGATGAGGCGGGTGGGGACGGCGGCGAGGTTGAGGATCTCGACATTGGTGAGAATGAAATCGGGGTCGGGCTCGAGGCCGGGCAACATGCGGGCCTCCGAACCGGTGGCGATGACGATGTTCCGGGCCTCGAGCGTCTGGACGCCGGAATCCGACTGGACTTCCACCTGGCCGTTGCCCTGAAGCGTGGCATACCCGGCGATGCGCTCGACTTGGGCGCGTTTGAGCAGCATGGCGACGCCATTCGAGTGCTGGTTGACGATGCCGTCCTTGCGCTCCTTCACTTTGGCGTAGTCGAGGCGGGGGTTTTCGCAGTGGATGCCTTCTTGATCCGCGTGGACGAAGCGCTGCCAGACATCGGCGGCGTGGAGCAGGGCCTTGGTGGGAATGCACCCCACCAGGAGGCAGGTGCCGCCCAGCCTGGCCTGTTTCTCGACGAGCGCCGTCTTGAGGCCGTACTGGCCGGCGCGAATGGCCGCGGAGTAGCCGCCCGGGCCGCTCCCGATGACGATCAGATCGTAGGGCACTTTTTTCATTCTAGCCGGAGGAGCGCGCGGGAGGAAGCCGGACTACCGGGACTGGGTGATCAAAGTACGTAGCTGATTCAGGGGGAACGCTGGGACGCTGCGAATGTGGGCGAAGTTGAGCAGTGACTTGTCTTCCGTTATCAGAGTGGCCTTGTGCTGCTCCGCGGTGTGGAGCACGCCTGCATCCGTGGAGCCCAGCTCGATCAAGACTGGGCGGTAATCTTCATCGGTGTATAGATCGAGAATCGGGGACGAGTGCTCTTCCACGCCGAATCCGTTCAGCAAGGAGATTGCGGCCTCCCATACGGCGTCTTTGTGATCTCGGAGCCATCCCGTGCGGCTGAATTTCAGCGCCTCGGCGATGACATGTTGGGTGATGATGCGGCGCTTCGCGTGGTCGAAAAGGTACCAGAGATCATCAAATGACTCTGGCGGAAGGTCGTCAGGCTGACCTCGGACCTCCGTCAAGGCGCGCATTCGCACCTGGGCCGTTGCATTCTTCGACTCCAGGTATCGGTACGTCACCAAAAGCAGGAAAGGATTTGTGTCGAGGGCGAGCGGCGACGTACCCGCTGGGTGGCCGCTCGCCATCAGCGCGCGCTCGTGATTTCCGCTACGAACGGCGCGTCGAACTCCAACGAAAGCTCGGACCTGGTTTGCTTCAATTCGCTGGTCAGCCGATCGACGGCACCGATCAAGTCCCGCCCGGAAGCCTCTGTCGCTTGGTGGTAAGCCGCAAGCTCAGGCACGTCGACCACTGGAATGAAACGATCGCGGAATGTGTTCCAAAGCTTGGAGGTGCTGTAGTGGCTGGGCAGGTTCGCAACATTATTGACCAGGTATTCGGCGAGAATGCCGGCGAAATCCTCCCTTGCCCCATATGCTCCAAAGTGGCTGCTGAACTCGCTGTCTAGAGTGGTTGGGGCTTCGACCTCGACGCTCTCGAACACCCGGCGGAAGTTGGGGCTCTTCACGATTGCCGCGTGGAAAGCCGAGCACGTTACAAGCAGGCGCCCGGCTCCATGATCGTGCTCTCCGACAAGACTTTTCACGCCGGCAAAGAAGGACAAGAACTGTTCGAGGTTGTCACGCGCTGGAACATGCTCGGCAATTGGTGCGATGTACTCAAGCGCGTGACGGTTGAAGCGGAACGTCCAGTTTCGCTGGGCCATGAATCTCCACTCCGTATCCAGACCCCGGAGCGCGTAGTGAAAAACCGTGTCGAACCATGCCCGAACGATGTTGGGCCCATAAGGTTTCTTCCGGCTATTGTGCTGGGTGGTTTTCATGGGCTACCCTCTTTTCATTATGGTCGATTTTCGTGGCTAGCCGGTAATCAACGGCCGAGCCGGTGCGTCTACCATCAAAGATATGGAGAAGCTGCTGATTCTTCTGATGCTGGTGTCCGGGTGTGGATTCGCGCAGTCCAAGCAGACGCGTCCCCCGGCCCAGAAGAAAGCCGCGCCGGCGCCCGCCAAGTGGCCGATCGAGAGCCTGGCGGTGGAAGGCATTCGTAACTATACGCGGGAGCAGGTGCTGGCCGTGGCGGGGCTCAAGGTCGGGCAGGTGGCCGGCAAGCCCGAATTCGACGCGGCGCGCGACAAGCTGGTGGCCTGCGGCGCGTTCGAAACCGTGGGCTACAAGTTCGTGGCGGCGACGCAGGGAAAAGGCTATGCCGCCACCTTTCAGGTGACCGAGGTGGAGCAGGTCTACCCTGTGATTTTTGAAGAGCTGAGGGTCTCGCAAAAGGATCTCGAGGCCGCGCTGGCAGTCAAGGACCCGCTGTTTTCCATGGCCAAGCTGCCCGCGACGCAACCGGTGCTCGAACGGTACGTGAAGTGGATCCAGGAGTTTCTGGCGTCTAAGGGTGTGCCGGAGAAGATTGCCGGCAGCGTGACGGCGTCGGCGCCGGGAGAGTTTGCGATCGTGTTCCGGCCGGCCCGCAACCTGCCCGCGGTGGCGCAGGTGACGTTTCAAGGCAACCACGTGATCCCGCAGAACGTGCTGCGCGAGGCCATCGCGGGCGTGGCCATTGGCTCGCCGTACACCGAGGACCGATTCCGCGAGGTGCTGAACAACGCCATCCGGCCGTTGTATGAGGGGCGCGGCCGGGTGCGCGTATCGTTTCCGGAGATCCGTACGGAGCCGGCCAAGGACGTCCAGGGGCTGCACGTGATGGTTACCGTGGACGAAGGGCAGAGCTACGAGCTGGGGAAGGTCGCGATCGAAGGACCCAGCCCGCTCGAGCCGGATGTGTTACTGAAGGCCGGCGACTTCAAGACCGGCGACGTCGCCAACTTCGACCGCGTGAGCCAGGGGCTGGAGCGCATCCGCCTGGCCATGCGGCACGCCGGATACCTGGAAGCCAAGGTCGCTACGGACCGCAAAATCGACAACGAGAAGAAGGCCGTGGATGTGGCGGTGCACGTCGATGCGGGACCGCAGTTCACCATGGGTAAGCTGAACATTGTGGGGCTGGACCTGAACGGCGAGTTCGAGATCAAGCGGATCTGGGCCATGAAGGAAGGCCAGCCGTTCAACGCGGATTATCCGGAGTTATTCCTGACCCGGGTGCGCGAAGAAGGCCTTTTCGAGAACCTCGGGAAGACCAAATCCGAGTTCAAGATCAACGACCGGGACCACACGGCCGATGTGACGCTGACGTTCGCGGGAGAAAATCCTCAACAGAAGCCGGGAAAGCGCGGACGGGGCGGCGGGCCGGGTTAGCTGAATGGGCCAGCCATCGGTCGAGAGTTAACGCGATGGTCCCATACCTGGCCTGCCTGGTATGCCGGCTAGGTTTGCGACCGTGTGAACATATTCCTTGCATGTGGGGCAGGCTTTTCAGCCTGCGGACCCGCTTTCCAGCGGGTCCAGCCGGCCGGAAGGCCGGCTTGCGGGCAGGATTGCCCGCCCCATAATCCACGCAGAATGTCGATTTCACGAAAACCAAGTGGCATTGGGTTGTCAACCCGCTGGAGCGCGGACGATTCTCACGGCGTTGCAGTAACGCCGGCGTCAAGACCGCCGGCGCTGCCGGCCCGCTCCCCCGGTTGTGCTAAATTCCTTTGGAGGGGGTTCCATGCGTCGCGCGCTGTTTACATTTGCTTTCCTGTCTTTGGCGGCTTACGCCCAGGACGTCGATATTCCGTTCCAGAAATTCGTTCTGGGAAATGGCCTGACCTTGATCGTCCATGAGGATCACAAGGCGCCCATCGTGGCGGTGAACGTCTGGTATCACGTCGGGTCGAAGAACGAACACCCCGGCAAGACCGGGTTCGCTCACCTGTTCGAACACCTCATGTTCGGCGGCAGCGAGCATTTTCATGGGCGCTACATCGAGGCCCTGGAGCGTATCGGCGCCACCGACCTGAACGGCACCACCAACGAAGACCGCACCAACTATTTCGAGACCGTGCCCGTCTCCGCCCTGGATTACACGCTATGGATGGAATCGGACCGCATGGGATACATGGTGAACGCCATCGACCAGAAGACGCTCGACTTGCAGCGCGGGGTGGTCCAGAACGAAAAGCGTCAGGACGAAAACGAGCCTTATGCCCTGGCGGAAGAACTCATGCAACAAGACACCTACCCGAGCGGCCATCCGTATTCCTGGAACACCATCGGGTCCATGGAAGACCTGAACGCGGCGTCTTTGAATGACGTAAAGGAATGGTTCAAGACTTTCTACGGCCCTTCCAATGCCGTGCTGGTGGTGGCCGGCGACGTGGATCCGCAGACCGTCCGCAAGAAAGTGGAAACCTATTTCGGGGAGATCCCGCCCGGTCCGCCGGTTTCCCGGCAGCGCGTCTGGATCGCCAAGATGACGGGGGCGCACAAGGCCGTCTACCAGGACCGGGTGGCCCAGGCGCGCGTTTACAAGGTATGGAACATGCCCGAGTTCGGCAGCGAAGACGGCGACTACCTCGACATGGTGAGCGACGCGCTCTCGAACGGGCGGACGTCGCGGCTCTACAAGCGCCTGGTTTACGACGACCAGCTTGCCACCGATGTGGCGGCCTATATCAACCCGCGCGAAATCGGCGGCCAGTTCGTCATTCAGGCCACGGCGCGTCCGGGCGTGGAGCTGGCGCGGGTGGAGAAGGCCATCGATGAGGAGCTGGCGCGCTTCCTCGCCGAGGGACCCACCGCGCAGGAAGTGCAGCGCGTCCGCACCCAGTACCTCGCCAACTTTGTCCGCGGAGTGGACCGCGTCGGCGGGTTCGGCGGAAAGTCCGACGTGCTGGCCATGAGCCAGGCCTATCTGGGCGACGCCGCCGCTTACCAGGTCAAACTGCGCCGCGAGCGCGAAGCCACCCCCGCCAAGGTTCAGGCCGCCGCCAAACGCTGGTTGTCCGACGGCGAATATGTTTCCGAAGTCTTTCCGTTCGGCGACCCCCAGGCTTCCACCACCGCCGTGGACCGCAACCAGCCTCCCGCGACAGCCCAGCCTCCCGAGCTGCGCCTGCCCAAGCTGGAGCGCGCCACGCTTTCCAACGGGTTGAGTGTGGTCCTGGCCGAGCGGCACGAGATCCCCCTGGTCAATTTCAGCCTGCTGGTGGATTCCGGTTATGCCGCCGACCAGGGGGTGCCCTCTGGGCCCGGGCCCACGGCGCGCCCCGGCGCGGCGGCGCTGGTTTCGAAACTGCTCGACCAGGGCACCAGGACGCGCACCTCGCTCGAGATCGGCGAGCAACTGGCGCAGCTCGGCGCCAGCCTGAACGTAAGCGCCAACATGGACGGCATCGACGCGCGCCTCTCGGCCCTCAAGACCAACCTGGATGCGTCGCTCGACATCTTCGCCGACGTGGCCCTGAACCCATCCTTCCCGCAGGCCGATTTTCTGCGCGAACAGAAGCAGCAACTGGCCGCCATCGAGCGCGAAAAGACCGAGCCGGCGTCCATGGCCCTGCGCGTTCTCCCCGGCCTGATTTACGGGAAGGGCCACGCCTATTCGGAACCCTGGACCGGCTCCGGCACCGCCGCCAGCGTCTCCCAGCTCACCCGCGACGATATGGCCCGGTTCCATGCCGCCTGGTTCAAGCCCAACCACGCCACCCTGATCGTGGTCGGAGACACGACTCTTGCGGAGATGCGGCCCAAACTCGAAAAGCTGTTCTCCGCGTGGACCCCCGGCGAGACGCCCAGGAAGAACGTCGCCACCGTGCCTCTGGCGGAGCGGTCCGTGGTGTACCTGATCGATCGTCCCGGCGCTCAACAGTCGCTGATTGTGGCGGGCAGCGTGGCGCCCCCCAAGAACAATCCCGCCGAGGTGTCCATCGAAAGCATGAACAACGTTCTGGGAGGCGATTTCGGCGCCCGGCTCAACATGAACCTGCGCGAGGACAAGCATTGGGCTTATGGGGCGTTGACCATGCTGGTGAGCGCGCGCGGCCAGCGCCCATTCCTGGCCTATGCTCCCGTCCAGACCGATAAGACCAAGGAGTCGATGACTGAGATCGGCAAGGAGCTCGGTGGCATCCTGGCGGACCGTCCGGCCACCGATGCGGAGTTGGCGCGCGTGAAGGCCAGCGAGACCCTGCGCCTGCCCGGCTCCCGCGAAACCATGGACCGCGTAATGAACTCGGTCGAAGATCTGGTCGAGTACAATCTGCCGGAAGATTACTACCAGACCTACGCCGGGAAAGTGCGCACGCTGACGCTGGCCGACATCGGAAAGTCCGCCCGCGAAGTGGTTCATCCGGACCATCTGATCTGGGTGGTGGTGGGAGACCGCGCCAAGATCGAGGCGGGCATTCGCGAGCTGGGGCTGGGCGAGGTGCGGGTGCTGAATCCGGAGTAGCACCCCGGCCATGTTATTCTAGGAATTCCTTACCGAAGATGGCGCAGACCAGGTCGCTCCCGCGTATTTGCATCGCCTTGGGCCTGCCGGACGTTCCCACACTGCTGGACCACGCGCGGCGTGAAGCTGAGGCGGGCGAGACGTTTCTCGAGTTCCGCCTGGACCATCTCGATGACCCCTGGAAGGGCGCCGATGCGATTCCAAGGTTTCTCGAGCAGTTTCCCGACTCCATCATCCTGGCCACCTGCCGGCGGCGCCAGAACCACGGAAGATTCAACGGCAGCGTGGAAGAGCAGTTTGCCGTGCTGGACCGCGCGGTCGGCAACGGGGCGCTGGCCGTCGATCTCGAAATCGAAACCGCGGAGTTGGCCCCGGAACGGCTGCACCAGTTTCGCGGGCGCGCGCACGTAATCGTTTCGTACCACAATTACGAGTCCACACCGCCCATGGACACCATCCTGAACCGGGTCATGCAGGTGCAGGCCGATGCCTACAAGGTGGTGACCACGGCGCGCAAGCCTTCCGACAACATGCGCGTGCTGGCGGCCGCCAAGGCGCTGCCCAAGCATCGGCTGGTAGTGCTGGCCATGGGCGAGCTGGGGTTCCCGACGCGCGTGCTTTCCCCGGTGTTCGGCGGCGCCTTCACCTACGCCGCGCCCATGTTCGCGGAAGGGACCGCGGCCGGGCAGGTCAGTGCGCGGCACCTGCGCCATCTGTACCGCGTCGAGAAGCTCGGGAAGGCCGCCAAGATCTACGGGGTGATCGCGGACCCGATCCGGCATTCCATTTCGCCGGCCGTGCATAACCGGGCGTTTCAATCGCGGCGCGTGGACGCCGTGTACCTGCCGTTCCTGGTTTCCCCCGTGTACTTGCGCGACTTCTTCACCATGGCCGCCAAGCTGCCGCTGGCGGGCTTCAGCGTCACCATTCCGCACAAGCAGAGGATCATCCGCTACCTGGACGCGGTGGACCCGTTGGCGCGGCGCATCGGCGCGGTCAACACGGTATGGCGCAAGGCCGGCAAGTGGCGCGGGACCAACACCGACGCCGCGGGAGTCACCGGCCCGCTTTCCCGGCTGCTACGTCTGGGGAAATCGTCCATCTTGATCGTGGGCAACGGCGGCGGCGCCCGCGGCGCCGCCTACGCGCTGGCGGACGCGGGCGCCAAGATTACGCTGGTGGGCCGCAATACCGACCGCGTGCGCGCGCTTGCCAAGATTTGCGGGGCCGAGGCGCTGGCGCGCGAGCAGCTCGATACGCGGCGTTTCGACGCGGTGGTGCATGCCACGCCGCTGGGCATGTACCCGCAAGTCGATGAGTGTTTTTTCAACGGGTCGATCCCCGCGGACGTGGTCTTCGACATGGTGTACAACCCCGTAGAGACCGTGCTCATCAAGCGCGCCCGGGAGCAGGGCAAGACGGTGGTTCTGGGGCTCGATATGTTTATCGAGCAGGCGGTGCGGCAGTTTGAAATCTGGACGGGCGAATCGGCGCCCCGGCCGGCCATGGAGAAGGCCGCGGCCGAAGCCCTGGAACACGGCTACAAGTGAATATGAAGCTCACGCGACGCCAACTGGCAACTGCGCTGACTTCGGCGGCAGCGCTGGCGCAAACCCCGTCCGGGCCTCCCGCCACTCCCGATGAAGAGCTGAAGGCGGCCAGCGGCCGGGTCAAGGCCAACGGAGCGGCGCTGGCCAAGCAGGAAGTGCCCGTGGCTACCGAGCCCGCCTTCCAGTTCAAAGCCTGAGGGGGCGCCATGGCCGACATCGGCAACGACGTATTCTTCGCGGCCATTCCGGAGTTGCATGCGCGCCTCAAGTCGAACGAGTTTTCCGCCCAGGAACTGGCGCGGGCCTTCTCCAGCCGGCTGGCGCAGCTCGGAGGGCGCTACAACGCGCTGGCGCTTCCTCTGCCGCAACAGGCTGTCCGCAAGGCGAAGGAGGTGGATCAAGACTTCAAGCGCGAGCGCCTGCGCGGGCCGCTGCAAGGGATTCCGTACGGCGTGAAGGACCTGCTGAGCCTGGCCGGCCAGCCCACCACCTGGGGAGCCAAACCCTATGCCCGACAGGTGTTCGACTACAACGCCACGGTGATCGATAAACTGGCGGGCGTGGGCGCGGTGCTCGCCGGCAAGCTTTCCATGGTCGAGCTGGCGGGCGGTGGCGGATACCGATATGCTTCGGCATCGCTCACCGGCCCGGGGCTGAATCCGTGGGACCGCACGCGCTGGTCGGGCGGATCTTCCAGCGGGCCGGCGGCCGCGGTGGCCGCCGGGCTGGTCCCATTCGCCATCGGATCGGAAACGTCGGGATCCATTGTGACGCCGGCATCCTACTGCGGCGTCACGGCGCTGCGGCCCACCTACGGGCTGGTGAGCCGCTACGGCGCCATGGCGCTTTCCTGGACCCTGGATAAACTGGGCCCGTTCGCCCGCAGCGCCGAAGATTGCGGGCTGATCCTGCAAGTGATCGCGGGCGGTGACGCGAAAGACCCGGGTTCGGCGGGCAAGAGCTTCTACTACACACCCCAATACACGCGGCCTTTGAAGGATCTCAAAATTGGCTATGCGCCGGTGGATTTCGCGGAGTGGGCCGAGCCGGCGGCCCGTCCGGCCTTCGAAGCGGCGCTGGGCGTGTTGCGGCAAACCGGTATGCGGCTGGTCGAAACCAGGCTGCCGCAGTTCCCGTACGGCGCGGTGCTTTCGACCATCCTCGCCGCGGAGCAAGCCTCCATTTTCGAGCCGCTCATCGCCAGCGGGAAGGTGGACGAGCTGGCCGACGCCGCGCAGATCGCGGGGCTCAAAGCCAGCCTCGACGTCCCGGCCAAAGATTACCTGAAGGCCATGCGCGTGCGCAGGCTGATCCAGCAGGCGTTCTCCAGACTGTTCACCGAAGTGGATGTGTTGCTGGCGCCGGGGAGGACTGGTACGGCAACCGGCATCGATCAGCCGCTGGACCGCGGGGGACCGGCTGCCGGGACGCCGCCGAAAGATCCCGGATTCCGGACCATCATTCCAGCGGGAAACCTGGCGGGGCTGCCCGCGATGGTGCTGCCATGCGGGTTCGCGGAGAACCTGCCGGTGGCGCTGCAAGTAGTGGGAGTGCCGTTTTCGGAGAACCTGCTGCTGGCCATCGGCAAGGAGTTTCAGGCCCGCTCGGACTGGCATAAGCGGCGGCCGCCGGGGGTGTAGCGCAAGGTGGGGCAGGCGGTGCTCGCCTGCCCGTGGCAGCCTTGGCAGGAGGGGCCAGCCGGCGTGGTATCCTCTCCAACGGAATGGCTGCCAAAGAGATTTCAGCGCGGCGGTGGATTGTTCGCGGGCGCGTGCAGGGGGTCGGCTTCCGCTATTTCGCGCAGCGCGCGGCGGCGGAGTTGGGGCTTACCGGCTACGCCCGCAACCTGGACGATGGCCGCGTGGAAGTCTACGCCGCGGGGTCTGAAGAGAAGCTCTCGCAACTGGGTGGCCTGATGTATCGCGGGCCGCGCTGGGCCGATGTGCGCGGGGTGGAAGAGCAGGAAGCCGCCGTGCACCAGTACGGCGGATTTCGCATCGAGGCGTAGAATCCGACCGGCTATTGCAGCTTCGCGTATTCCGCCTTGGCTTCCTTCAGGATGGGGATGTCGGGGTCGGCCTCTTTCCAGAGCGTGAGGAAATCCTGGTACGCGGCACGGGCTTTGGCCGTGTCGCCCTCGAAGGCGTAAGCGCGCGCCAGTCCCAGCCGGGCCAGCGCGCCCCAGGGGAAGTTCATCACCAGTCCTCGATGGTCGATGAATTTCTGAAATTCCGCTGCCGCCCGGTGGCCGTCGCGCAGCATGAGATAGGCTTCCCCACGCACATAAGCGGGGCTCATGAATATGGCGAGGTTCCCCGTCAGGTCGCTAAGTTCGATCGTGCTCGCCGCCTTCAACAGTTCGATGGCGCGGTTCGGGTCTTTGCGTTCCAGGGCGACCGCCGCCCGGATAGTGGGCAGCCAATACCTCTGGACCAGCGTATCTAGCGGGAAGGCCTTGTCGAGTTCCCCCGCCAGCTTCTCCGCCCCGGCCGTATCGCCTGCCCGCGCCAGGGCCAGCGCCGCTATGGCCCGCACATCGCGGTTCGGGGCCAGCTTCACGGCCGCATGGCCCTCGGCGCGCGCCTGCTCCCGGTTTCCCGATTCCACCTCGCGCAGCGCTGCTGCTGCCTGATATTCGGCAGCACTCTCTTTGGCGTTGTTGTGCAGGGCTGAATCCATCGCCCGCCCGGTCAGCTCGTGCGCGTTCTTCAGCTTGCCGTACCAGCCTTCGGTGTCCGCTTGCGCGGCCAGCAACAGGTCCTCGGCGCCCGGCCACCCCGTGGCGGCTGAGACCATCCGCGCCATCTGCGCCGCATCGCCCTTCAGAAAAGCCAAGAAGTAGCGGTTCTGGAGCAGCAACTCGCCCTTCAGCTTGCGCTCCTCCGCCTGCTTGTACAGCGCCTCCGCTTCATCCAGCCGGTTGAAGACCGTGTAGGCGATGCCGAGGTTGATATAGTTAGTCGCACTATTTGGATTCAGGCGCAGCGCCTCTCGCTGTTCCTCCAGTGCTTTTTCCCAGTTTGCCAGGGCGGCGTAAACGTATCCCAACTGTAGGTAAGGCTGGGCGTCTCTTGGGTAGGTCTGCTGAAACAGCTCGACCGTCTGCGCCGCCTTCTCCAGCTCTCCCGTCGCAAACGCGTAATAGCGGAACTCGATGACGAACCGCTCCCGTTCGCTGACCTTCTCCCGCAGGTCGTAGGCCTTGCGTGCATACTCCGCCCCCCGCCCTACTTCGTTGAGAACGCTGTAGTCTCTCGCCATCGCGGCGTAGGCCAGGGCAAAATTGGGATCAAGCTCCACCGCCCGTCTGAGGAAGGACAGCCTGGCTGTGGTATCCCCAGTCTTTGACCCCAAGCTGAAGGCTTTCAGCGCCTCCAGGGATGGTGTGGTCGCTGCCGCGAGGGGCGTGGCGTATTTCTGCACCGAGCTCAGCGACTCGCCCAGTTTCTTCCGCATACGGACTGCCGCAGCGTCCAGAGCCTTGAGCACCGCTTCCTTGCCCACCGCCTGCTCCTGTGCTTCCGCCAGCACGTCCCCCGTGTCGCAGTTCACGGCCTTCAGGCCAATCACGTACCGGCGGCCCAGCCCCGCAATCGACCCGGCCAGCATGGCCTTGCTCCTCGTGCGCTGGCACACCTCTCGCGCCACCTCCGGCGTCAACCGGTCACCAGCCCGACGCGCCATCAGCTTCAATGTGTCATTCACCCGGCGGTCGGAAACCAGGTTGAGAAAGGGCGATTGCTCAAGCTGCACCGAGAGTCCCTGCTTCAGCGTGTCGTCGAAAACGCTGTCGCCCGTCGTGTTGGTGAAATCGGAGAGGACAATGGAGTCTTTGTCCGTCAGCGGCCTGGTTTGATGCGCGCGGTAGTACAAGCCGCCGGCGGCGAGCACGGCACCCAGCAGGACGGGTATCGCAATCCTCCGGAGCTTCCTGGACGTGTGCGGCACAAGAGTGGCCGCCCCACCCTCGGCCTGCTTCAGCTCCTCCAGCTCGACCTTCACGTCGTCTATGTGCTGGAAGCGCCGCTCGGGGTCCTTGCGCAGGCAGCGGCGGACCAGTTCGTCGAGTCGCTCCGGCACTCCCTCCAGCGGTTTCGGTTCCGTAGTAACGGTGGCGCTTAGCGCGGCGGTGATGGTCTCACCCGGAAACGCCCGGCGACCGCTCAGCAGTTCGTAGAGGATGCAGCCGAAGGCGAAGATGTCGCTGCGCGTGTCCGCCGGCTGGCCTTCGATCTGCTCCGGCGCCATGTAGCCGAGCGTGCCCGCCAGCCCGACGGTCTGCGTGGAGGCCGGCGCGCCCTCCTGCTCCGCCAGTTTCGCCAGGCCGAAATCCAGCACCTTGACGGACCCCTTCTCCGTCACCAGAATGTTGCCGGGCTTCAGATCGCGATGCACGATGCCCGCCGCGTGCGCCGCCGCCAGGGCATCGGCTATCTGAGTGCCGTACTCGATCGCCTGCTTCACCGAAAGCGGGCCTTTGAGCGGCCGGCCGTCGACCAACTCCATGACGAGGTACGGCGAACCTTCGTGCTCGCCGACTTCATGGAGCGTCGCGATGTGCGGATGGTTCAACGCCGCCACCGCCCGCGCCTCGCGCTCCCAATGACGGCTGAACTGGGCCTTGACGAACTTCAACGCGACGCTGCGGCCCAGGCGGGTGTCGCTGGCCCTGTAGACCACGCCCATGCCGCCTTCGCCGAGCTTCTCCTGAATCTGGTAGTGGGAGACTCGCTGTCCGACGCTTAGCCGGGCTGCCTCCGGCGGCAGCCCGCCGCCTGCCTCAGGCTCCCACGCGGGCCCGTCGAGCATGCCGTCCGCCGACGGCTGCGCCAGCAAGGATTCGACCTCGCGCTGCAGGTCTGCATCCCCGCCGCAGGCCACCGCCAGAAATGCCGCCCGTTCCTCCGGCTGGCGTTCCGCCGCCGCCTGGTAGATCTCCTCGACGCGCCGCCAGCGGGCTGGATCCATAAAAACCTGAGCGGATTATAGCACCGCAAAACCGCCTCGGCAGACTCAATCTCACGCCACCACGCCCTGAACCCTTACCGGGCAGCGACGAGGGTGAGCGTCGGGGACATCTCTTTGTTGAAGTGAGCTCGGAGCAGATCCAGGTCCTCGGCGGCGAAGGCGAGCGGACGGCGACTGACCATCCCGGCATAGTCGTCGGCGCTCCAGACGGCCTTCATGAGGCCTTCGCTGGAATGCCGCGCCACGCCTTCGAGCGCATGGGTCAACTCATGTGCCAGCACGTTGCCCAGGATCTCCGGCATGTACTCGCGATCCCCGAAGCGGGCCACGCGGTTGTAGAAGACATGCACGTCTGCGTCGGCCCCTCCGCCCACGTGGGTGAAAGCCATCGCCTGGGGAGAGGCCTGCGCCGGCGCCGGGCCGTCGAACACCACGGTGAACATTTCCCCGGCGGCGACCTCCTGCAGTTCTCCGAGCCGCTTGCCCTTCACCCATTTGACTTCTACGCCCACCGCAGCGAATGCCAAAGTCGCCAGGCGCTGGGCCCGCGCCATGACGGCCCCCGGGACGCCGACCCGGTCGTACGTGAAGACCGTCACCAGCGCGTCCGCCTGTGGCTTGTGCGATCCCGCCTGGGCCGCCATCGCCGCCGTCATCGCCACCGCCACCATCCAAGCCCTTTTCATCTCCTTCACCTCCGCCCGCTAAGCGGAAAGCGAAGGAGAAAACTGCAAACCGGGGCTATAATTCTTTCGGATGGATTCTCAAACCGCGGAAGTCACGCGCTTACTGCGAGCTTGGGGCGGCGGCGACCACGCTGCGCTCGACCAGTTGACGCCGCTGGTCTACGCCGAGCTGCGCCGCATGGCCAGGCGCTACATGCAGCGAGAAAAACCAGGGAACACCCTGCAAGCCACCGCCCTGGTCAACGAGGCCTTCCTGCGCCTGGTGGATGTCACCGGCGTGCGCTGGCAGGACCGCGCCCATTTCTTCGCCATCTCCGCCCAGATGATGCGGCGCATCCTGGTGGATGCGGCCCGCGCCCGCGGGTCGGGCAAACGCGGAGGCGGGGCGGTGCGCCTGGATCTGAACGAGTCCATCGACGCCCTGCCCCAACCGGACAGCAGGCTGGTGGATCTGGACGAGGCGCTTGAATCGCTGGCGCGATTCGATGCCCGCAAGGCCAAAGTGGTGGAACTGCGCTTTTTCGGCGGCCTGAGCGTGGAGGAAACCGCCGAAGTGCTGAAAATCTCCCCGGAAAGTGTTATGCGCGACTGGAAACTCGCGCGGGCGTGGCTCATGCGCGAACTGTCGCAGTAGGAGGGTGGTTGTCCGTTCATCCTGTCCTATTGACAAGAGGTTCTCAAAATGAGAACATGTCTACGGTGGTGCGCCGCACTTGACCATAGTTGGAACGGCGAACCTGCTGAGGTTCCATGGCGATAGATCTGCTCTACGGTCGTTGTCCGCATGGCGTAAGATCTGCGAGAGTGTCAAATGGGAGCGTTTCTTGGACGTCCGGTGCCAGTTCCCGAACGCTGATTCCGTTGGACAGTGCGTCGTGTTCAACATCCGCCATAACCGCTATCGGTTGATCGCCAAGATCCATTACGCGGTAGGCATACTTGAGGTCCTATCGGTGCTGACGCACGCCGAGTACGACCGGGGAGGGTGGAAAAATGGCTGCGGTTGCTGAAAAGTCATATAGCGAGCTGCTGCTGGAGTATGAGCCGTCGGTCATCAAGACCGAAGAAGAGAACCAGCGGGCACTCAAGACTCTTTCGGAGATTCTCTCGAAAGGCGAAGAGCACCTCGGCAATGACGAGCGGCGGTTCGTGGAATTGCTTTCCAAGCTCATCTCCGACTTTGAACGCAGCGCTTATCGGATCGGCGAGGCACAGCCAGCGGAGGTGCTGCGCGAGCTGATGCGGGCTCGCGGGATGAGGCCGCGTGATCTTTGGGCGGTCTTCGGCTCGAAGGGGATAACTTCAGAGGTTCTTAGGGGCAAGCGTGGCATCAGTAAAGAACGGGCGAAAATGCTCGCTCAGATGTTCCGCGTGTCCGCCGATCTCTTCATTTAGGTTTGCCCGTCGGCATCCTGGCCCCCGGCCCCTGGCCCCCCGACCCCTGGCCCCCGGCCCCCCGCCCCCGGCCCCCGGCCCCCCGCCCCCGAATTTGACTTGCCCTCCGCCCCTTCGTTATCCTGAGTTTTTCGCGGTAGAGGCGCGGCGGCCATCAGTAGCCAGGCTGGAATTCCGATCGAGCTTCGGAAGCCTGGACGAAAGGGGCCGATGGTTTTTCCGCCGAAACCGGGGTGGAAAGCTCATTCCTTCCGGTTGGGGAGCCCGGCTAAGACCGGCTCACTGTCACCCGTTTCTCCGGCGGGTGGAGCGCTATCGGGAATGAAGGCCGCGCGCAGTCGGCGCGTACTTTTCTTCTCTTTCGCTTTCCTCCCCCGGCTGGCGGCTTATGAACGTTTTCGAACTCACGCGCGCGCTGGTCGATATCGAATCGATCACCAACAACGAGGAGCGCATCGGCAACTACCTCTACGACCGCCTGTCGCCGCTCGCCGCGCGGTTCGACGGCCGCCTCGAGCGCATGGAAGTGGAGCCGCGCCGCTTCAACGTCTTCGCGCGGTGGGGCCAGCCGCTCGCCGTCACGCTTTCCACCCACATGGATACCGTGCCTCCCTTCTTCGCCTCGCGCGACGATGGCGAGCACATCTGGGGCCGCGCCGCTTGCGACGCCAAGGGCATCGTCGCCAGCATGATCAAGGCCGCCGAGGCGCTGCTCGAAGCTGGCGACCGCAATTTCGGCCTCCTGTTCGTGGTGGGCGAGGAGCGTAACAGCGCCGGCGCCTACCGGGCGGCCCGGACGCCGCGCGGATCGCGTTACATCGTCAACGGCGAGCCCACCGGCAACAAGCTGGCGCTGGGGTCCAAGGGCGCGCTGCGCTATGAGGTGGTGGCCACCGGCAAAATGGCCCACTCCGCCTACCCCGAGCTGGGCGATTCGGCCATCCACAAACTGATCGACGCGCTCGCCGATATGCGGCGCCTGCCGATGCCGGTGGACCGGCTGCTGGGGCCGAGCACCCTCAACATCGGAACGATTTCGGGCGGGCGGGCGCCCAACGTGGTCGCGGACGAGGCGCGCGCCGACATCATGGTTCGGCTGGTGGGCAAGTCCGCCGGTATCAAGAGAGCCCTGGCGCGCGCGGCCAAAGGGCGCGTGGAACTGCGCCAGGTCCTCGAGATCCCCGCCCTCCGCCTGAACTCGGTGGATGGCATCCCTACCACGGTGGTGGCCTTCACCACCGATATCCCGGCTTTCGGCGGCCAGTGGGGCGAGCCGTTCCTGATCGGGCCGGGCTCCATCCACGTGGCGCACACGCTGGAGGAGCGCGTCGCCAAATCGCAATTGACCGAAGCCGTCGAACTCTATCAACGCATCGTAAGGCACTTATGCAAACGCGAATCGAAGTAGGCATCCTGGGCGCCACCGGAATGGTGGGGCAGCATTTCATCCAGTTCTTGCAGGGCCACCCCTGGTTCCACCTCAAGTGGCTGGGCGCCAGCGACCGCTCCGCCGGCAAGAAGTACGCCGACGCCATGACCTGGCACCTCCCCGGCGCCACGCCGGACACCGTCGCGGACCTCACCGTGGAGGACTGCCGGCCCGGCAACGCCCCGCGGCTCCTGTTCTCCGCCATGGATGCCTCCGTCGCCACGGAAATCGAGCGCGCCTTCGCCGAAGCCGGGCACGCGGTGGTCTCAAACTCCAGGAACCATCGCATGGAGCGCGATGTGCCGCTGCTCGTTCCCGAGATCAATCCCGGCCACCTGAAGCTGGTTCCGGGGCAGCAGCGCGCGCGCGGCTGGAAGGGGCAGATCGTGACCAATCCGAACTGTGCCACGGTGGCGCTGACTATGGGCTTGGCGCCGCTCAAGCCGTTCGGCATAACCAAGGTGATCGCCACCACCCTGCAAGCCATTTCGGGCGCGGGCTACCCCGGCGTGGCCTCCATGGACATTGTGGGCAACGTGATCCCCTTCATCGGCGGCGAAGAGGAGAAGATAGAGCGGGAGACGCAGAAGATTCTGGGCGAATTCCGTGGCGACCACATCGAGCCGCTGCCCGCCAGGGTGAGCGCGCACTGCAATCGCGTGCCGGTGGTCGACGGCCACACCGTGACGGTCTCGGTGGAGTTTTCCGCGAAGCCCTCGGAGGCCGATCTGCGCCGCGCGTTCGACGGTTTTACCGGCGTTCCGCAGCAGCGCCGGCTTCCCAGCGCGCCTCTTCGGCCCGTCATCTACATGGAGCAGGCCAACCGCCCGCAGCCGCGCAAGGACGCGGAGCGCGAGCGCGGCATGGCGGCCTTCGTGGGCCGGCTGCGCGCCTGCCCGGTGCTGGATTACAAATTCGTGACGCTGTGCCACAACGCGGTTCGCGGCGCCGCCGGCGCGGCCGTGCTGAACGCCGAGCTGATGCATTCGGAAGGGATGCTGGACTGATGATCGTCATGAAGTTCGGCGGCACCTCGGTCGAATCGGCCGCCGCCATCGAGCGCATCGCTGAAATCGTCAAAGCGCGCCGCGAGCGCCGGCCCGTGGTGGTGGTCTCGGCCATGGGCAAGACCACCAACAAGCTGCTGGCCATTGCCGCCGCCGCGATCGCCGGCCAGCGCGAGGAATCCATCCGCCAGATCCACGACCTGCGCGATTACCATTCGCGCGAGGCGCGCCTGGCGACCGGTCTCGGCCAGCGCGCCGAGCTCGATCGCACCCTCGACGAGCACTTCCAGGAACTCACCGAACTGGTGAAGGGCCTGGCTGTGCTGGGCGAGCTGACGCCCCGCTCCATCGACGCCATCTCGAGCTACGGCGAGCGGCTCTCCAGCTTCATCGTCGCACTGGCGTTCCAGCGCTTCGGGATAGTGGCCGTGCATCTCGATTCGCGCCGGGTCATCGTCACCGACCAGCGCCACACCCAGGCCGCGCCCGATTTCCCCGAGACCGATGCGCGCCTCGCGGCCACCATCCCCGCCATGGCCCGCGACGCCGTGGTGGTGATGGGCGGATTCATCGGCTCGACCAAAGACGGCGTCACCACCACGCTGGGCCGCGGCGGCTCCGATTTCACGGCCTCCATTGTGGGCGCGGGCATCGGCGCCGAAGAAATCCAGATCTGGACCGACGTCGACGGCATGCTCACCGCCGACCCCACCATCCTGCCGGGCGGCCATCGCGTCAAGACCATTTCCTTCGCCGAAGCCTCCGAGCTGGCTTATTTCGGCGCCAAGGTGCTGCACCCCGCCACGGTCCTGCCCGCCATCCGCAAGAGCATCCCCGTGCTGATCCTGAATTCGCGGCGGCCCGAAGTGCCCGGCACGCGCATCGTTGCCGAGGCCGTCCCGTGCGCCAACGCGGTCAAGTCCATCGCCTGCAAGCGCAAGATCGCGCTGGTGAACATCCATTCCACCCGCATGCTCATGGCGCACGGCTTCCTGCGCCGCATCTTCGAGGTCTTCGACCGCTTCGAAACGCCGG
>JBEKSR010000028.1:0-66284 GCA_049516835.1 Bryobacteraceae bacterium
TCTTCGACTCCAGGCGCCGGAGTTCTTCGCGTTCCACATGACGTACGCCCATCTGCACACCTCCCATGGTCCTTATGACCAAAATAACCGGTGTGCCAAATGTCAAGAAGGTAGGGGCGGAACAACCGCCCTCCGCCGTTTGCGGAGCGTTTACGCGCTTGCGCCGGCTTGCGGTGACCTATACAGTTCCGGCTCCAGCATTGGCAGAGCTGAAAGCAGCACGTCCATGTAGTCGCGAGCGGCCAACAGATCGCGCCGAAATCGGAGTCCGCCGAGACCACGATGCGGTCCTCATCGAGGGCTCTTGCCAGGATTTTCTCGTCTTCCGCCGCTCGCATTCCGTACACTCGGACGTGGACCGCGTCATGTCCCGCCGCCCGGAGAAGGTCGGCCAGGCGCGGCGGCAGTGCATTGTCGATGAGAAACCTCAAGCCGAATGCGGAAGGGGCATCTCCCGCTCCATTGCCGAAGCTGCTGCGAAGCGCAAGCACTCGCGAACATCTTCCGCCTGGAGATCCGGGTATTCAGAAAGAATCTCGCTCTCAGTCAGCCCACCCGCCAGTAGTCGCAGCACCGTGGCGGCGGGAATTCGCAGGTGACGCACACATGGAACTCCGCCCATTTGTGCAGGGTCAACTGTGATACGCGCGAAATTCTTCATCGGCGCCCCTTTGGCTCATTGTCGCAACTCCCGCCACTTCCGGCAAAGACAGCAGCCGGCTGGGAAGCCACGCAGGACATCGGCAGTTTGGCGGGCCAACGGGCCACAGTTGGCGGGGCACTGAAGTCGCAAGCCGACCTATCGGTGCCAATCCGATAGGCCAGTTTCACGGTTTGGCGGCAAACCGTCAACATGAATCGCCAGATGCTGGGGCGTTTATCGTTCCTAATCCGCGAGCCCCAACGGAACCTCAACCAGATCAACGGCTTAGGCGTAATGCCGCCGAGTGTTCAGCGCGCCGTGGAGCGCCTCTATGCTTCAGTCTTTTTAGCGCTGGCGCCACTCACACCCGGTCGGGTATCATCGTCTTGGGTTGGTTGACGATGCCTACAGTTGAGTTCCCCATGCTGGACTACGTGTTGCCAATCATCGTAGTCCACCAAGATGATGTGGCTAGGTCATTCGAAGGCACGGGCGTTGTTGTTGCACCCGGCCTTTTCATAACCTGCTGGCATTGCGTCCGGAATCCGTTGCAGAGTGGCGAGTATTACGCAGCGTTGCACATGCCGGAAGCAGAGAGGGGACCCTTTCGGATCTTGGATCTGCTTAATATTTCCCAGGATGAAGGTGGAACGGATTTGGCTCTGGCCAATATACGGTACAAACCCCCAGCGCCCCTTCAATTCGATGAGGACTCGCATGCCTTCGGCGTGGACGTCTGGACTCGGGGATACAGAAGCGACGGCCGGACAGCCGAAGGCCTATCGGTTACGCCAAGGTTCCTGAAGGGTTATATCACACGACCGTTCAAGCATTCGACAGGATTTGGCATTACGGATGCTTATGAAGTGGATCTGCCGGCTCCCGCTGGCACTAGTGGCGCTCCGATTTTCCGGGGTCAGACAGCCAAATTGAAAGGGCTCGTCTACGGAGAGGTTGAGACGTACTCGATCACCGATTTCGAACGCGTGGAGCCGGAAACTGGTGAGCGCGAGCCCGAGGTGCGCAAAGTCATCAGCTTTGCTGTTGCGCACCGAACCGAGACTCTAATGAATGCTCACGCTGCGCCAACGGGGGGACTTACGGTGCTGAAATACGTCCGTCGCAGCATCGGATCCGGCCCGGAAGCGGCGGGCGAGCAAAACAGATGATTGGAGCTGGGATGGTCGCCAATACTGTTGGTAATCTCAAGATGATGCTGTCGATTTGTTTCTGACAGTTAAGGACAACTCCATGAATATCGCTGAGCTATTCTCCGAAGTCGCCAACAAGATGCGCGCCGATGTGGAAACGGCCAGAAAAGCGCTTACCCACCCCGGCCTCAAGGGAGCTGAATTCGAAGAAGTGTTTCGGCGCTTCCTGCGGGACTACGTGCCCGGCAATCTGGAGGTGTCAACCGGGCAGTTGGTCGATAGCCGTGGCGCGGTTACTCGTCAGCTCGATGTAATTGTTTCGGACCGGGCAAAGACACCCATTTTCTATAGATCTTCCCAGGCTCGGGTGATACCTGTTGAATGCGCGTATGCGGTCATCGAGGTCAAGGCACGACTCGATACTCCGGAACTCGACAATGCGCTGGCAAATATGGAAAGCGTCCGCTCGCTGCAAAAACTCGCCTACCAACCGGAGTATCCGCTGGTGCGCTCTGTGAGTATTTATGGCAAGCAATTGCCGATCTGGCCAGTGATGTATTTCCTTTTCGCCTACGAAGGGATAGACCTTCAGACTCTCGCCAACAACCTGGCCGCCCGACAGATGAACCGATCTCTCGACCGGCGAATCGACATGGTTTGCGTCTTGGACCAAGGGGTTATCTGCAATTGCCCTCCCGATCAAAGCATGTATACCTGTGTACCTACTCCCGGTTCACTACTCACTCCAGTTCGGACTCGAAAGTCACTATTACTCTTTTACACCTTGGTATCAGGCCCACTTAACCAGGTCTGGCTCCCTACCTTTCAGTTCGCGAACTACCTCGGCCAAATGACGTTTGGCGTGAACGAAGTGGATGGTTGATCGAACCCCACTATCAGAACAGAATCGCCCCCCTTCTCCGGAAAACACTCAATCCCGGTTCATCTCGATGATCGTGTCGTCCGTCCGACCCTGAGTGAAAAGGCTGTAGAACCTCTCGTGCTCCGTTACCACGGCGAGCAGCGCTAGCAGCGCGAGCAGAATGCAGAGGACGATGGGGGCAACGCGGGGACAGGCAGGCCGTCTCTTGCTGGTGGCAGCTCGATCTGTCAGATAGAAGCGCCAAACGCATTAGTCCGCAGGATTTCTCCCGAGGGCATCGGCGACTTTGAGAGGTGCGGGTTCCGAATGAGGAACGATAAGTCGGCCAGCATCCGGCGATGCCACGCACCGGCCAGTCTGACGCAAAACGCCCAAACCGCTGAACTGGTGTCCGAGGCTCTCGCGTTCGCGGATTGCGACCGCGAAACGTCCCCTGTTCCGCCGATCCGGATTATTGCCGTCGCAATCCGCGGCCCGCCGCGCATCCCCAAAGCCGGACGTGGTAAGACAGTTCCGCCGTTCGCTGCCGGAGCCTATCGAAACCGGATACGGGATGCTCCGACCACCGTCAGTCGGCCGGTGAGGTCCATCTCCAGTACTTTGTGCGGTCGGTTGCGCACGAACACCATGACGCCGCCTCGTCCCGAGGTGTCCGGTCGGAACAAGACCACTCCTGCATGTCGGTGAATCGGGTAGCGCTGTAGATTGGCGATACCCTTGTCGAGCGTGAACAGTATCCGGTCGGCAGCCAGGGCGGCATCCACTACTGCTGGGTCCGCCGCACCGCGAAGACCTTCTTCGGTGACCGTGTCGGTCTCGTGGCCCAAGCCGCGGAGATCCGTCACCAGTTCCACAGGGAGGTTTTCGTCAAGTTTGAACTTCACATTGCTCGGATCGGCACGAGCCGTTCTTCGTGCGCCAATTCCGCCGCGTAGGCCAGGGCGGCATCGATGTGGTGGACGCGTAGCGCGGGATAGCTGGCCAAAATCTCGTCTTTGGTGGCGCCCTCGGCAAGACTGTCTAGGATCACCGTGACCGGAATTCGGGTCCCCGTTGCACAGATCTCACCACCGCAGACCTGTGGGCTACTGCTGAGGAACTCTTGCCACGCCGCCATATTTCCAGTTTACGCGGTCGCTGCCCCGGCGTCCACTCCCGTTCACAACCCATTCCCCGAATAGTATCAACCACTTACCTGAAATCCCCACTCGCCTCGCGCTACACTGGAGACGGTGATACATCCCTGCTGGCCTACCCTTCGACAACTCCGATTGGCTTCGTTCCGCCATCCTCTCCCGATTGGCTTTGTTCCGCGATCCTCGCTCCCCGCCAGCCCCTCACACCTCGCCTTCCGCGCAGCCACGCACAAATTGGCTTCGTTTCGTAATTCCCCGCGCGCGTTGCGTTCCGGTCCCCGGCCCCTGGCCCCCGGCTCCTGGCCCCCGGTGATACATCCCCGCTGGCACACCATCCGACAGCCCCGATTGGCTTCGTTTCGCCATTCTCTTCTGATTGGCTTTGTTCCCCACGCAGCCACGCACAAATTGGCTTCGTTTCGTAATTTCCCGCGCGCGCTGCGTTCCGGTCCCCGGCCCCTGGCCCCCGGCCCTCGGCCCCCGGTGATACATCCCCGCTGGCACACCCTTCGAGAACTCCGATTGGCTTCGTTTCGCCATTCTCTCCCGATTGGCTTCGTTTCGCCAGCCTCGACCCCCGCCGCCTCCGCAGCCCTTGATTTACCGGCAGTTACCCACGAATTGGCTTCGTTTCGCCATTTTACGCGCCGGCTGCTCCCTGGCCCCTGGCCCCCGGCCCCCGGCCCCTGTCTTCTAAAGGACGCCATCCATGACCCTTGAACACCCCACGGAGTACCTGCGCGCCCTGCCGGGCGACGACGTCCGGCAGATCTTGTGGCGCTTCTCTGACCGCTATGACTTGCAGATGCTGGTGCAGTCCGTGCGTGCCGTCGCGCGCGGACCGGTCGCCCGCCTGGTAGCCGAAGGCGCACGCAACACCCACGAATGGACCCCCGGCAAGCAAGCCCTCCTCCAGGCCTTCGACGAATCCGGCATCACCGGCGTCTTCATGGACCCCGGCCAGGGCGGTTTCATCGAGGGGCCGAAGAACCTGGCCTTGGCGCTGGTGGCGTTCGAGCTGGCCTGGGTGGATGCCGGCGCCGCTACCGGCAGCCTGGCCGGGTGCCTGGCGCTCTCCCCCATCCACGAACGCGGCACCCCCGAGCAGCGCGACTACTATATGTCCCGATGCGTCCCCGCCCAACCCGGCGAGGACCGCCAGCCCTGGCGCGGCGCCTTTTGCCTCACCGAGCCAATCCCTTACGTGGGCGTCGAGACCGGCATGCTCGGCGGCAAGGTGAAGGTGGCCGAGTGGAACGCCGGCCAAGAGCCCATCTTGCAGGTCGAGAAGCGCGGCCGCTTCATCACCAACATGGGGTTCGCCAACTTCGTCACCGCCGCCGTGGATTCCGACGACCCGCGCATCAAGGGAACCTGCATGGTCATCCTCGAGGAGACCGACCCCGGCACCTTCGACCGCGGCACTCCCACCCGCAAGCTGGTGCACCAGCTCTCCTCCACCAGCGATCCCGTCTTCAGCCTGCGCGTTCCCGCCAGCCGTATCATCGGCGGCTACAGCGTCAAGGACGGGCAAATCGTCCCGCGCTACAGCCATGGCGAGATCATCGAAGCCGTCTTCCGGCGCACGCGCGTCACCGTCGGCATCATGACCTCGGCCAAGCTGCTCTCCGCGGTCGAGCCCGTGATCCGCTATCACCGCAACCGGTTCCGTGGCGGCGGAATCGCTCCCGGTTCGCCGCGCTATGAGTTGGGCCTCCAGCTCAAGCAGGACGCGGTCCACCGCCTGGTGGATGTGTGGGCCACCGGCGAAGCCAGCGCCGCTCTGGGATTCGCGGCCGCGCGCGTCTTCGACCAGCTCGATCCGCTCGAGGTTCAGAAGAACGAAATCTTCGCGGCGCGCGGTATCACCGGCGGCACCGCCATGTTCAAAGCCATGCGCCAGGTGCAGAAAGAAGCCCTCGAGTACCGTGGGGCAGGTCCCCGACCTGCCCTGGTCCAATTCGCCCTCCTCGATTCCGTAGCCAACGTGCTCTGCCCCGCCACCAAGCTATGGAACACCGGTCACGGCGCGCAGATGATGCGCGAAGCCGTCAGCCTGATGGGCGGCTACGGCGTCACCGAGGACTGCCCCGGTTTCCTTGGCCACAAGTGGATGGATTGCCAGTTGGAGGCCACGTATGAAGGCCCCGAGGTGGTGCAGCGCCGCCAGCTCAGCGTCACCATGATCGACGAGCTGTTCCTGGCCCAGTTCCGCCAATGGATTCGCGAAATGCGCCTGATCGCCAACGACCGTCCCGGCACCGGCGCCTGCGCCCTCGCCACGGCCATGGAGCTGTGGCTCTGGAGCCTCCAGCACCTGCTCAAAGCCACCGATGCCGATGGCGCCAAGCTCTATCAGACCGCCCGCCAGGGCGTCACCTTCCCCTTGGCCGACGCGCTCTGCTGGCTGCTCTCCGCCCGCTGCCAGATTCTCGATCTGCTCGAACTCGAAACCCAAGGCCCCGCCAACCCCACCGTCGCCGAAGGCCTTCCCGGCTTGCTGGCCTTCCTCACCGACCTCTGCCATGTGCAATCGGCGCGGTCGGCCGGCGAAGTGGGCCGCGTTTGCGCCGAGCTGGTGTTCGGCTACAACCGCCATCCCGCCTGGGACACCGAGGGCTGCGCCGCCTGCTACCAGGCCGGCGACCTCGACGCGATGGAAAGCCTCATCCCCGGCATGGCAAGCCTCGCGCGCGGCTACACCGATGTCATCGAGCAGGATGGCGCGCATCCCCCCAAGGCCGGGCCTTGCGTGCGCTTCGAAGGGCTCGACCAGTTCTCCCGCCTGCGCGCGCGTATGGATGGCTGCCTCACCGGCTCGCAGCTCGCCAAAGACCGCGCCGCCGAAGCCCTCACCAAAGTCATGATTCCGGAGGCTCTGGATTACCCCGCATGACCCCGCCGCCGGTTGAACGCCAGACCATGGATGTCGACATCGTCTGCGTGGGTTTCGGCCCGGCCACCGCCGGTTTCCTGACCACGCTTTCCGGACGGCTCGTGAATCCCGACGGCACGCCAGCCCTCGAAAGTCTGGCCTGCCCCGGCCTGCCGCTCCAGGTGGTGTGCTACGAGCGCGCCGACGATATCGCCTTCGGTGTTTCCGGCGTGGTGACTCGCGCGCGCGGCATCCGCGCTTCGCTGCCCCACCTCGACGCCGCCGCCATTCCCATGGCCGCGCCCGTCAGCCAGGAGAAGGTCGTCTATCTTCTCGATCCCGCCGGCGCCAGCCGCCGTTCGCCCATGCTGCGGCTCGCGGATCGTCTCATCCGCGCGCTTGGCCTCCACCGCAACCACGGCGTCGAGCTGCCGTATACCCCGGCTTTTCTGCATAAGCACGGCGGATTGGTGATGTCCCTGGGCCAGTTCATGCAGTTCGCCGGCGCGGAATTGATGGCTTCCGGCACCGTGCAGATCTGGCCCGGAATGCCCGTCGAGCGCGCGCTCGTCGAAGATGGGCGTGTCCGCGGCGTGCGTCTCAGCGATCAGGGCGTGGATCGGGAAGGCAATCCGGAAGCCGGTTTCATGCCCGGTATGGATGTTCGCGCGGCCCTTACGGTGGTGGCGGACGGGCCGGTCGGAGCGGTCGGCCGCCAGCTCGACGATCAATTCGGGCTGCCGCCGGGTCATCACCAGCGCGAGTGGGCCGTGGGCATGAAAATGGTGGTCGATCTGCCCTCCGATTCCCCGCTAGAGTCCGGCATGGTCTTCCACACCTTCGGCTATCCCGAGCCGGAGATCTTCGGCTTCTTCTACGTGCATCCGGAGCGCGTGGGCACCGTGGGGATCTTCGTGCCGTCTTGGTTCCGCAGTCCCATGCGCACCTCGTACCGCTACTTGCAGCACTTCATGCTGCACCCCTACCTGTGGCGCTACCTCCAGGGCGCCAAGCTGCGTTCGTGGGGCGCCAAGTCGCTTCAGGAATCCGGCCGGCGCGGCGAGCCGTTCCTGGCGGGCGATGGCTACGCGCGCATCGGCGAAGGCTCGGGAAGCACCAACGTGCTCACCGGCTCCGGCGTTGACGAAGCCTGGACCACCGGATCGCAGCTCGCCGAGGCGGTCCTCGAATTGCTCCACGAAGGCCGGCCGCTCACCAGAGAAAACCTCGAGCGGACCTACGTCGCGCGCCGCCGCGCGAGCTGGGTCGAGCAGGAAGGCCGCATAGCCGAGAAAGCTCGCGATGGCTTCCACCGCGGCTTGATTCCCGGACTGATCGGCATGGCGCTGGCGGGCTTCACCAGCGGTAAGCGGTCCATCGGAGGCGAGCCGCGGCTTCTGCCGGACCTAAGAGAGTACTACCGCCGCAAGATCCCCCCCGCCGAGCTCGACCGTATCATCGAGGAATGCCGCGCCAAGGCCGTCAGTTGCCACAATGCCCTGATGGAGCGTTGCGGCTGGCCCGCCATTCCCTACGATGGCCAACTGCTGGTCTCGCACCAGGACGCGCTCTTAATCGGCGGAAAAGTGCAGGCGCCGCCCGGCTTCGCCGATCATGTGCGCTTCATCTATCCCGATTTCTGCGAGCGCTGCATCGCCAAGATGTGCATCGAGATGTGCTCCGGCCAGGCCATCACGCCCGGTCCCGGCGGCGTCCCCGTCTTCGACCGCGAAAAGTGCGTGCACTGCGGCGCCTGCCTGTGGAACTGCGGCACGCCGCTCGACGACGACCCTCAGCACGGCAACATCTCTTTCGGCCCCGGCGCCGGCGGCCTGCACTCCACCGAGAACTGACCCGTCACTGCCCGCGTTTCCGCCGCGACCCGCCGCCGCTCTGGCCCAGCGCCTGCCGGATCACCGTCTCTCGCTCGCCTTTTTCCCAGAGCTGGTGAAGTTCGGCGTCCGCCATGCCCGCCGCGCGTCCCAGCAGCAGGAAGGGCGGCAACGCGTACCGCAGCGTCTTCCACCGCGCCATTTCCGCCAAAGCCGGCAGCGCGCTGGCGCGGATCTGGTCGAGCGCTGCCTGGTCGCCATGGTCGGTGAGAGTCACCAGCGCCTCCGCCGATTGTACCCGGTCGCTCAGCACAATCGACTGCAGCAACTGGACAAACCATGTGGGCGAAACCCGGATGCCCAGGCCTGGCTCTTTCGCCGCCAGAACCGCGATGGCCCTCAGCGACCGCATGGCATTGGCGCGCACCGATTCGTCCGGATCCTGCAAGGCGTATTGCAGGTCGTTGACCACCTCCTGCTTCTTGGGCGCGTACCCGATCACCACCGCCGCGGTGGCGCGCTCGTCCGGCTCCGCGGCGTTCCGCAGCACGTCCCGCAACAGGTCCGGATGGTCCGCGGCGAAAGCGGTGAATCGCTCCTGGGCGGCGCGCGCCTCGGGATCGGCCATCATCGAGTGGCCCGCGGTGAGGTCCTCGCCGGCGTTGCCCCGGGCCGCCGCGCGCCCCACCGCGGCCAGAAACTCCCCGTAGGTGGCGGTCAGCTCCGGGGGCAGTGTGGCGCTCCCCGCCGGCGCCGTGCGCAGCGCCGGAAGCGGCGCGCCCTTCTCTTCGATCCCCATGAACAACGTGACATCCGGCCCTTCGCAGCACACCGCTTCCAGCCGCGCCATCGCCACTCCGGGAATCTTCGCGAGGCGGTCTTCCAGATCGCCTTTGGATGCCGGAAGCGGGTCGCCGGACTTCAACTCGAGCGCGCTGAGAATTCGTTCCGCGGCGACCTTCCGCAGCCCGTAAAAATTGATGTCGCCCACTCGCGGCGCTTGGGCGCCCGCCGCCGACACGACGGCCAACAAGACAAGAGTTCGCGTCACACTACTTGAGACGCGGGCCGCCCGAATTCCGGTTTCAGGCCTGCCCTTGCGCGATCGGCCCGATCACCGGCAGAACCACCTTCTTCCCCTGGTAGGCCGAGATGATCATGTAGATCCACAGGATGAAGAACGCCAGCCCGATCAGCGGGGACAGAAACAACAGGCTCCACATATGCAATGCGCCGAAAACGAAGTTAATCACCATCGAGACCACGATCCACGCAATGCTTAGAAAGATCGATTGGAATGCGTGAAACCGGATGGTCTTGTTCTGGTTGTAAGGGGCCAGCACCAGGAACAGGATACCCGTGATCAGGCCCAGCACGTAGCACAGCGCTGAAGCCGCGTTATCCGTCATCCCCGTGGCAGCCGGGGCGGGCTGAGGGGCAGCCCCGCCGGGCGTGGCGCCGGGCGGCGGAACGGCCGCATCCAAGGGCGTACCACATTTCGCACAAAACTTTCCTTCCACCGGGGCACCACAACTTCCGCAAAACGCCATAAACGACCTCCTTCTCGACTTTACTGTGTGAATTCGACCGTAGCAAGCATTATACATGTTCTTTGCGCGCCAGGGACCCGAGCGGCGCCAGCCGCTCCGAACGCCTCAAACACTGGATCAGCCTGCTGAGCGAGGAGGCGCGCTTCAGCGTCGGACGTGCCCCAGTGGTCCGCGGGTCGCGTCACAAATGCGGAGGGCTGGAGCTTCCTGCCCGAGCGGAGCGGCGATTGGGCGCGCGGCGCATTTCCCGAATCACTGTGGGAGGGGTAGTGTAACGCAACGCCCGGATGCCGCGTAGAATCGTTATAGATGGATCCTCGGGCATGAGCGGGTTTAGATCATGAAGAGAGTGTCTGTATGAAGAGTGCCGTGCTGCTTCTTTTTTCGGCGGCTACGGTATTGGGCCAAACGGTTCCGGGCCGATACGTGGTGGAGCTGGCCGGCGATCCGGCGGCCACGGCGGCGGCCAAGCAAGGATCGCGATTCGCCGCGAGGGAAGCCGGTTTCGCGGCGCGGCGCGCGGGGGTGCGCCAGGGCCAGACGGATGCCCGGACGAGGATTGGGGAACTTGGCGGCACGGTCCTCGCGAGCATGGACACCGTAGTCAACGCTCTGATTGTGAGCATTGCGGACGAGCGGGCGGCGGAGCTTTCGACGCTTCCGGGGGTGGTGAAAGTGCACCCGGTCAATCGCGTGAGGCCGTTGCTCAATCACGCTCTGCCGATACACAGAGTACCGGATGCCTGGAACACGCTGCCGCTGGGTCAGTCGAGCGCGGGGGCGGGAATCAAGATCGGCATGATCGACACTGGGATCGACGTGAACAACGCGGCGTTCAGCGATCCGCTTCCGCCGGTGGATGGATTTCCGCTGGTCCTGGCCAACAGCGATTTGCAATTCACGAACGCCAAGATCATCGTGGCCAAGAACTACACGCCGCTTCTTCCCGACGGCGGCGATCCGGATGCGAACGATCGCGACGGCCATGGCACCGGCACCTCGATGGCGGCGGCGGGCGGCACGGTCGACAGCCCTTACGGCGCCATCACGGGGGTTGCGCCCAAGGCCTACCTGGGCAGTTACAAGGTTCTCGATGCGAAGGGCGGCACCTCGGACGTGATTGCGAAAGCCGTTGACGATGCGGTAGCCGATGGGATGGATGTGCTCAACATCAGCCTGGGCTCTTATGTCGCATCCTATTCGGACATCGATCCGAGCGCGATCGACGCAGCCGCGATCGAGGGGGCCACGCAGGCGGGGGTGGTGGTAGCGGTGGCGGCCGGGAACTCCGGGCCGGGCGCCGGCTCGATCTCGAATTACGGCAGCCTTCCGGACGTCATCACGCTGGGCGCGATCATGAACGACCGCGCGCTGAGCTATGCCATCACGGTGGATGGCGCGGCTCCGTATGAGGCGTTTCCCGGCAATGGGCCGGATCCCGGCCGGGCGATCACGGGACCGCTGTTCGACGTCGCCAACGTCGATCCGACCGGCCTGGCGTGTTCACCGCTCCAATCCGGATCGGTGGCGGGGATGGTGGTGCTGGTGCTGCGCGGCACTTGCACGTTTGAAAGCAAGATCGGCAATGTCGCGGCCGGCGGCGCGCTGGCCGCCATCATCTACAACAACGGCACGGCCAGCCCCTTTACCTTGTCGCGCCAGACGGTGGGCGCGGCGACGCTGCCGGCCATGTTTGTGAACCAGGCCGACGGAGCGGACTTGACGGCGCGAGTGGCGGCCAGCCCCGGAATCCAGGCCACGCTGGACTTCTCCGACGAGACCGCGTTCCCAACCCGAACGGATCTGACGAGTTTTGCCAGCCGCGGTCCGAGCATCGGCAGCGCCATGAAACCGGACATTGTGGCCGTCGGTGAAGAGATGGTGACCGCCGCACAGGATTCTTTCCCGAGCGGGGAATCCTACGACCCGTCGGGCTTTATCGACACGGCGGGGACGAGCTTTTCAACGCCGCTGGCGGCCGGCGCCGCGGCGGTTCTCAAGGCGGCCCGTCCGGGACTCACCGTGCCGCAATACCGCTCGCTTCTGATCAACAGCGCCGGCCCCGCGACATCGGGCCCGGGAGTACCGGCGACCGTTCAGCAGGCCGGGACCGGTGTGCTGGACGTGGCGGCCGCCCTCAGCGGAACCGTTGCCGCATATCCTACGGCGTTGAACTTCGGCACGGGCTCGGGCGCGATCAACAGCACGCTGAACCTGACCCTATCGAACGTCGGTACGGCGAGCGATACGTATTCGATCAGTGTAGTGCCTGTGGGCAGCAGCCCGGCCCCGGCGCTATCGACCGATACCGTGCAGCTCGATCCCAACGGCTCGCAGCCGCTCTCGGCGACGGTTAATGCTTCCGATCTGGCGCCCGGCGAATATCAGGGATACCTTCAGGTGACCGGCACGGCGACCTCGAACGTGACGACGATCCCGTATTGGTACGCGGTCCCCGGCTCTACTCCGGCGGGTATTACGGTGATTCACCAGGATTATTCCGATCCAACCCAGACGGTATCTTACGGGGCGGTTGTCTTCCGCATTGTGGACATCGCCGGCTTACCCTATACCGGTCCGCTCACGCCGCAGATCGCCATGACCGCGGGCGGGGGCAGCATTCGCCGTGCCTACCGGGCCGGAGACATCCCCGGCACTTATGCCGTGGATATCCGGGCCGGCACCAGTACCATGCAGTTGAATATCTCGATCGCCGGCCTGACGCAAACTGTTGTCATCGGGGTCAACTGAACACTGGGCAGGCTAAAGCATGCCCCACCACGGGGAGTATACACTGTAACAGACGACTGGAGATGGATCGCATGGGTATTGGTAAGCCGACACGCCGCGCCCTGTTGCGGGGCGGCGCGGCGCTGGGGATGGCGCGGTTAGCCGCGCAGCCGAGCCGCGCGGCAGGGGTGGTTTACGCTTACGCAGGCTGTTACACCACGGCGCGGCGCTACGCTCGCGGCGATGGTATCCACGTCTACCGAGTGGAGCCGGAGACAGGGGTCTGGACGCACGTTCAGCGCGCCGCCAACCTGGTCAATCCGTCCTTCCTCGTACTGCGCCGGGACCAGCGCTGCCTTTACGCGGTGCACGGCGATGAATCCTATGCCACCTCCTTCTCGGTGGATCGCCATACCGGGTTCCTGACGCTGCTGAACCGCGTTGAGACCGGCGGCCGCAACGGGGTGCACCAGGCCGTCGATCCGAGCGACCAGTTCATGGTGGTGGCGAACTACGGCACCGGCAATGTCTCCGTGCTGCCGATGCGGCCAGATGGGACGCTCGGCGACCAGGTGCAACTGGTCCCGCTGCCGGGTCTGCCGGGGCCGAACCGGATCGAGCAGGCCAGCTCGCACCCTCACCAGATCGTCTTCGATCTGTCGGGAAAATTTGTGGTGGTACCGGACAAGGGTCTGGACCGGGTCTTCATTTTCAGCTTCGACCCGGCCACGGGCAGGCTGACCCCGACGGAGCAGGGCAGCGCGGTGGCACGGTCCGGCTCGGGACCGCGCCACGCGGCGTTCCACCCGACGCTGCCCGTCCTCTTTGTGCTCAACGAAATCAGCAGCAGCGTCACGACCTATTACCTGGAGGCGGAGCACGGCGGTCTGCGGCCGGTCGAGATCCTCCCGACACTGCCGTCCGATTACACCGGCGAGAACACGGCCGCGGAAATTGCCGTCTCAGCGGGCGGCCGGTTCGTGTACTGTTCCAACCGCGGCCACGACAGCATTGCGATGTTCGCCGCGGACGCTGGCACAGGCCTGCTGACTTCTATCGGTTGGGTATCGAGCCGGGGCCGGGTGCCGCGTTTCATCGGTTTTGATCCGTCTCATCGATTCCTATACGCCGCCAACGAGCAGTCCGACACGGTGGTAAGCTGGCTGGCGGATTCCTCAACCGGCCGCCTGACGCCGACCGAACAGGTGATTCGGAATGCTAGCCCGTGTGCGATAGCCTTTGCAACCATATGAGACTACTTACTCTAAGTTTGATGTTGTCGTCGATTGTGTCCGCGCAGCCAGTAAGACCGCGTATCTTGGGGATTGCCCACATGGCGGTCTCCGTCAGCGATCTCGACCAGGCGCGCGCCTATTACAAAGACTTCCTCGGCTTCAGCGAGCCGTTCTCGCTCACCAGCCCCAATGGTTCCGTGAGCCTGGCTTTTATCAAGGTAAACGATTACCAGTACATCGAGGTTTCTCCCGGCCTTAAGCCCGGTGACGACCGGTTGAAACACATCGCGTTCTACACGGATGACGCGGAGCGTATGCGCGTGTACCTGGCGTCCCGGGGAGTGACGGTCCCGGATAGCGTGCCCAAGGGCCGGAGCGGCAATTTGAACTTCACTATCAAAGACCCCGACGGGCACACTGTGGAGATCGTTCAATACATGCCGGATGGCTGGGCCATGCGGGATAAAGGCAAGTCCATGGCGGACGCGCGCATTTCCAAACGCATCGCACACGTCGGGGTTCTGGTGGGCGACGCCAACGCCGCCGTTCATTTCTATGGCGACATTCTGGGATTTCAGGAAACGTGGCGCGGGAGTTCCACGGGAACGGTCCTATCCTGGATCAACATGCACGTACCCGACGGCAGCGACGGGATCGAATTCATGCTCTACAAGGACCTGCCGCAACCCGGCCAGCGAGGGACGGCGCACCATTTGTGTCTGGAAGTCCCGAGTATCTCCAGCGCCCTGGAAACATTGCAGGCCAGGGCGTACGCGAAGACCTACGGGCGTCCGCTGGAGCCCCGCACGGGCATCAACCGCAGGCGTCAACTGAATGTGTACGACCCCGACGGGACACGCGCGGAGCTGATGGAGCCGGCCACGGTGGACGGAAAGCCGCCGGTGTCGTCCACCGCTCCGCCGCCACGATAGACGCGTCACGAAATCACGTTGCCAGTTCAGTAAACCGCTCCCTGTAAAAAACAATTTACAGTTGGAATGTTTTTTGATATGCTAGAGTCGCTCTGGCACTTGAATAACCGCGCGAGGAGTATGGAGACAGCCGCACAAGGCATTCTGACTCGCGATGAAATGGAAAGCAGGCGTTTGCTGGCCGCGGGGGACCTGCAAAGGGGGATCACGCAGTCCCATGTGGCCCGGAAGTTCGGGGTGAGCCGCACCACGGCGTCCCGCTGGAACCGCGCGTTGAGCGGGAGGGGACTCGAGGCTTTGCGCAAGCGGCGCGCGCCCGGACGTCCCAACCGGCTCAATCCGGAACAGCTCAGGGGCGTGGCCGAGATCTACCGGACCGGTTCGCGGGCCGCGGGCTTCGACACGGACCGCTGGACCACGGAGCGTTTCGCCGAGGCGATTTTCGCGCGCTTCGGGGTGCGCTACGATCCCGATCACGTGGGCCGCATCATGCACCGGCTCGGTTTGCGCGAGCGCACCCGGCCGCGCAGGCAGGCGCCGGTGGTGCTCTATGCTTCGCGGTACTCGGCGAACGCGCTGGTGGGACAGCCGGAAGCCACGTCCACGGTAGCGTAGGCGCCGGCCGCATCCAGGATGGGCGGCATCAGGTTACTACCCGTGTGCGCGGTTCACGATCGGGAAATTCTACGGGCGCGCAGGAAAGACGAAACGCCGTACCACGCCATTAAGAACGTACAGAAGCCGGCCATGGCCAAACGGATCAGTTCACCCGTTCCACCGGAGGGACCGGCCTTCATGTAATCCATGGCGTAGTGCACCGTCTTGAAGCCGAAGATCACCGCGAAGGACAAGAAAAGAAAGCCAATAACCTGATTCCAGAGGGTCAGGGCGGGTTTTAGAATGGCGGGAATGATGTGTTTGAAGAACTCGCGTCCGTAGTGGGCTGCGTGGCGGACGGTGAGACGTTTCCACACGCCTTCCATGGTAACAAACCGGCCGTGGCGGAAGTTTTACTATGGAGCATGGCCCGTGAATTGCCGATAGAGGTATTGGGTCCGCTTGTGCAGCGGCGCGGCGTCCACTACAATCGGAACGAGTGGATGCAGGCCCATGGGTGGAACGTCGGTCGCGTCCGGCGCATCCATTAAGAGGGAGTAACTGTGTGGAAGAGCCATTGAAGCACCTCATGCAGGAATTGGGAAACGCGATCAACGATTCCCTTTCCGAGTCCGACCGGATCGCGGAGGCGATCGGCGAGATCAAGAAAGCCGGTTACGACGTTTTCCTGGTTTTGGAGGCGACGATCGGCTTCAACCGGAGGGACGACAGCAGCGCCGATGAGGAACCAGAGATCGAGGTGAGCGAGGAGCCCAGACGGGGTTTCGAAGCCACTGGCAAGATCAAGTTCACCACGCAGGACCACCGCTTTTTGCGAGCGCTCAAGATTGCGGTGGATGACGAGAACCGCTGATCGCGCGAGGCGGATCAGCCCGGCATTTCGCGGTTCATCAGCGAAGCACTTCCCGATAGACGTCCCAGGTTTCGCGGGCCGCCTTCTCCCAAGTGAAGAGGCGGGCGCGCGCCATGCCGCGCCCGGCCAAGTCCCGTCTCAAATCCTCTTCCCGAGCCAAGAGGCGCAGCGCCGCGCCGAGGGACTCGGTGTCTCCGGGCTCGACCAGGACAGCAGCGTCGCCCGCCACTTCGGGGAGCGCCGAGCGGGTGGATGTGAGCACCGGAGTTCCCGCCGCCATGGCTTCCAGCACGGGCATTCCGAAGCCTTCGTCGAGCGATGGGAAAGCAAAAATCATGGCCCGGCAATACCACCGGGCGAGCTCGTCCGGTGAGACGTAGCCAAGAACCGATATGCGGTCGCGGACGGGGCTTTGTTGGATGCGCTTGAGGATATCGGCCGAGCCGTATCCGAAGGAGCCGGCCAGCACCAGCCGCCAGCCGGGTTCGAGGGTTTCGAAGGCTTCCACCAGGCGCGCGATGTTCTTGCGCGGCTGGAGCGCGCCTACGTTCAAGACGACTTTTTCGCGGGGGGCGGGGGAATAGGGAAGGCCGCGGACACCGTGGTGGACCACCCGGACTTTGGAAGCCTCCACGCCGAGCAAAGAGACCACCGCGTTCCTGGTGAACGCGGAGACCGCGATGATGGCGGCCGAGCGGTGGGCCGCGTCGCGGGCCTGGGCGGCGAAGCGCGCACGGAATTCCGGGGTGGAGTACTCGCCGGTGAGGACGAACAGATCGTGAAATGTGGTGATGGCGCACCGCAAGGGGATTCGCGGCAGGCGCTGATTCAGGCCATGGAAGAGATCGGCGGCACGCGGACCGAGCGGCTCGGCGAGCAGGCGCCGCCGGGCATTGGCCGGGAGCGGATGGGCCCAGGAGCGCCAGTAGCCGTGCGGCCGGTAGCAGAAATCGAAGCGCGCTTGCGGATGGGAGGCGGCCAGGCCGAGCAGGATCTCGTGCGAATAAAGGCCCACTCCGGAGAGGCCGCCTCCCACGCTGTAGGTGGCGTCCAAGGCGATTTCGGGCGATTCACCCAAAAAGACGGACATAGATCCATGGTTTCCGATGGCGGTTTGGCCATGCCGCTACAGTCCGTATTCTTTCACCTTTCGGTACAGAGTGGTACGGCCAATGCCCAGGAGGCGGGCGGCCTTGGCGCGCTCTCCTTGGGTGGCGGCCAGCGCGTTGGCGATAGCCTGCTTTTCGCTTTCGGGGATGGAGATGACGGGCGATTTGGGCGCGACGTCGAAGTGCGGCAGCCCTCCCAGCGGTCCATCCAGGTTCGCGAGAGCGCCGGAGAGGCTCCGCAACCCGCAGGACGCGCGCTGGTATTGCAGGGCCGAGGGCAGGTCGGCCATCTGCAACGCGCCTTCGGAGTGAAGGGCGGCCATGCGGTCCAGGCAGTGCTGTAACTCGCGGACGTTGCCTGGCCAGTCGTAGGAGAGGAGCGCCGCCAGAAGGTCTTCGTCAAAACGGACCGCGGGCAAGCCCGCGGCGTGCCCCGCGTCGAGGAAGTGTTCGATCAGCAGCGGGATGTCCTGCTTGTGTTCGCGCAGGGGCGGCAGGTGAACCACCACCACGTTGAGGCGATAGAAGAGGTCCTGACGAAAGCGGCCGGCGGCGACCTCCGCCCGGAGGTCGCGATGGGTGGCGGCCATGATGCGGAGATCGACCTTGCGCCAGTGCAAAGCGCCGACCGCGCGGAACTCGCCTTCCTGGATGAGGCGGAGCAACTTGACCTGCATTTCGAGCGGGAGATCGCCGATTTCGTCGAAGAAGGCGGTGCCGCCGTCGGCCAGCTCGACAAGTCCCTTCTTGTTTTCGACGGCGCCGCTGAAAGCGCCCTTGACGTGGCCGAACAACTCGCTTTCCATGAGCGTGCCGACCAGCGAGCCGCAGTCGATGGGGACGAACTCACCGCGCGGGTTGGCGTTGTGCACGGCCCGCGCCACCAGCTCTTTGCCGGTTCCGCTCTCTCCCAGCAGCAGCACCGAAAGCCGGTTGCGCGAAGCCTTCGTAATGAGCCGCCGGAGGGCGCTGATCTGCGGCGACTGGCCCACCAGAGCGTGAGCGCAGCCCGTCGCGAGCCGATTCATGGGACACCTCGACTACATCGAATCAACTCGTACAACGAAGGCAGCGGATTTCTCACCTAATTCCTTACGAATCCGCTCAGCCAGGCCGTTGGCGCCCTCCTCGGTGGCCTCGGAGCCGGCCAGCACGCGCCACAAATCGGGGGTATCCGCGCGCTGGACCAGGCGCGCCGAGCCATAGCGGGACTGCATTTCGGCGCGCAGGCGCTCGGCGTTGGCGCGATAGCGGAACGCGCCCACCTGAACGGCGAAGACGGCGGGCGGGACGTATTCGGGGGTGCGCATCACCTCGAGGCGGACGCGGGCGATACCCGGACCGATCATGTCGATGGCGCGCGCGGCAGCGTGGGAGAGATCGATGATGCGGCCCTCGACAAAGGGGCCGCGGTCGGTGACGCGAACTTCCACAGTCTTGCTATTGTCGAGGTTGACGACCCGGAGCCACGTGTCGAAGGGGAGAGTGCGGTGGGCGGCGGTCAGCTTCTCCATGTCGTAGATCTCGCCATTGGCGGCAAGCCGGCCGTGGTAGGGGTGGCCGTACCAACTGGCCACACCGGTCTCGGTGTACGCGGGTTTGGGCGCGGCCGATGGCGCCGGCGCCGGCGGTGGTGGGATGCGCCGGGCGTGCTTCTTGTGCCCGCAGCCGGCCAGCAGGATGGCCGCCAGCATGATCGCCACGGAGGGTCGTAGGTACATGTTTACCGGGGGCTTAAGTCATCTTATCGTAAAGGAAGCGGCTTCGGCCGCCGATATGACAAGTATGCAGGAACGGCGCTCGGAAATTCGCATGTTGTGCGCAGACATGGTGGAGGTCTGCTGGAAAGACCAGGCGGGCAGGACGCGGAAGGCCACCGGCCTTCTGGAGGACATTTCCGCATGCGGCGCCTGCCTGCAATTGGAAACGGCCGTGCCGCTGGAGGCGGAGATCCATTGGAAATCTCCCCAGCAGGAGTTTGCCGGGCGCGTTCGGTATTGCGTATACCAGGAGATCGGATACTTTGTCGGGGTGGAATTCGAACCGGAATCAAGGTGGTCGAAGGAGACGTATCAGCCGCAACACCTGCTGGACTTGCAGCGGCTGATGGGGCGCGGAAAGAAATAGGCGCGGAGGCGGCGAAGCGGCGGTGCGGGATCGCGCCGCGCGGAAACGTCGGCTTGCACGCATCCGCGCGGCGCTGGCCTGCCGCGGATCAGAAGTTCAGATCCTCGGGCAGAACCTTCGGAACGAAGAACAGGTCGCCCAAGTAGGGCGGGCACAGCAGGTTATTGACGTAGGGTACTTTTCGCCCATCGCTAGAAAGAAACATGGCCATCTGCGTCTGGAAGGCCCGCGCCACGACGACCGATGCGGCCGAGGTGTAGAAATCGAACCCAAAGTCGTGCGGATCGGCGCTCAAGCGCATGTTGGGAAGCCAGGCCATGTCCGTGCGGAACAGCGAGACCGAACCGGGCGCGTTGGCCGCGCGGACGACGGCGGTCTCGAAAGGGTTCGGAAGGGTCAAATCGCCCCAAGCGAACTGGAACAGAACCGGCTTTGGAGAAACGCCTGGCAAAGGCGACCAGCTCAAGTGTGGCGCGAATGACAGCGCATCGCCCAGCATGTTGTTCCACTCGATGCGTTCCAACACCTCCTGGATGGCGATGGCCCCAGGCACGTCGATGATGCGCACCGGCTGATTACGAAGGGTGAGGGCTGCGTTGAAATCCGGTCCGGGCCGATTGATCAGGACGGGCTGGCGGTAAGCGAGCATGGCGAGAACCACCAAGCGGTTTAACGGCGACCACACGGCGCTCTCCACCATGGTTCCTGCGGCGCTATTCAGGACCGCCGACTGAATAGCCGGCTCGACGGCGTTCAGCACGCTGCCGACGAGACCGCCGAAGGAGTAGCCAACATAGAAGATGAGGTTGCGGGACAGGTCCACGGTTCCGTCGCCGTTTAAGTCTATTCCGGCCTGAATGGCGCGGATCAATTGCATGTTGTCGAGCGCGGTCTGACGGATGCAGTCGCGCATGCCGACAACCTGCGATCCGGCCACCATCACGCATCCTTCATAGGGGTCGATTGTGCCGTTGCCGTCGATATCCACGCCGCGTCCGGGCCGCGGCACCGACGTCACGCTGCCGGTCTTATCGGTGACGAGCATGGTGGTGGCCGCCCCATATCCGTTGCCGAAGTTGGTAATCGAAATGGTGGCGAAGCCGCGCGCCGCCATGGCGGAAGCCAGCCTGGCACCATTGAAGCCATCTCCGGGCATACCCATGCCGAAGACCACGACCGGATATCCGTCCGGAGGCGGAGGCGCCGCGGGAAGAAATGCGTTAAAGGCAACCTGCTGGGTGACCGGCGGCAGGGGGACATCCGCCAGGGTGGGCGTCGGCGGGATTACCAGTAGCTGGTTCAGGAACAGCGGAGACTGAATGGAACCGAACGCAATCTGGCCAACCCCCGCCAGCAACTCGGGCCCAGGCACGGCGAGGTCCTGGAACTTGGAACTGCCGACGTCGGCGTGGAGCGTGATCTTGGAGATATTGGAAACCGGGAATACGGCCCGCGGCGTGGCCATCGCCAAACCTGGGTTGCTGGTCTGGATGGCCGCGCGCGCCTTTTCCATCCAGATGGTGGCGCTCAGCGTAGTGAACACCGAAGCGGCGACGATGTCCTGAGGCGCCAGGCGCGGCCCCGCCCGGCCCACTGCCATCGCGACCTGGTCGCAATACGCGCCCGGCTGTTGCAGGCAGGTGAGAAAGGCCGCATCGGTTTCCACGGGGTCGCCCTTGAGGTCTTTCACCGCCGAGGTGACGAGAAGGGCATAACGCCGGTGTTGGGCGAGAAGCTGGTCCGGTTCGGCATAGGCGGTGTTGGTGGCCGGATCATACTCGATTTTGTTGATGGGTGTGATAGTGCCGAACGGCTGCTGGCCCTGCTCTTCGGTGGTGAGCAGGTTGAGCCAGTAGATGAAGACGCCGTCTTTCAGGGTGTCGGGGTTCACGGCCGCGGAAAACCGCACGCGGAGACGCGGCTCCAGACTGAAGCCATCCAGTTGGTTGACGATGGCGAGCTCCGCACAGGTGCTGGGCTCTTTGGAGCAGTCGGGCATGGGCAGGTTGATGCGCAGGCCGGTTTTCTGACCGGAATCGGCTACGGTTAGCGCGTCGGAGGGAAAGGGACCGACGGCGGGCGAAGTGGGGTCGAAGCGGACCTTGACCCCGGCTGCCTGGACGGCGGAGGCCGCCAGGAGCGCGGTTAGGGACAGTTGAAGCAGGTAGTAACGGCAGGCCATTTTGGAACTCCTCGGCGGAAGCTTAACGGCTGCGCGCGGCCGGTGAAAGCGGCAACATGCGACACTCCGTCCGTGCCGCGCGTTGCCGCATGTTGACGCCGGGTGTAGAATCGCTCCGTGAGATCTGCATCTCCTAGGAAGGCTGGACCGGTCCCCGTGGCCAAGGACCGGCTGGATTGCTGGAAGGAAATCGCCAGTTACCTGAAGCGCGACGTGCGCACGGTGCAGCGTTGGGAACGCGACTTCGGGCTGCCAGTGCAGAGGCTTCCAGGAGGCCCGAAGGCGGGCGTCTTCGCCATGCGGGCGGAGTTGGACCGGTGGCTGAAAAGCAATCCGGAATCCCGCGGCGGGCATGCTGCCGGGTCCGCCCCACGACGCCGGCGCATCCTCTGGGCCGTGTGCGGCGCGTGCGGGCTCATACTCCTGGCTGTGTTGGCATACGGTTTTGCCGTGGCGCACAATCCGCAAATGCTGATTCTTCAGAACTCGCAGTTCACGCCGTTTGCCACCTCGTCTGCGGTCCAGATCTGCGCGGCCTGGTCGCCGGACGGCAAGAGCATCGCGTTTATCGGCAGGGCGTCGGGATTCCCGCAACTGTTCGTCCAAGGGATCGACAGCTCGAGTCCGGCCGCGATCACGGGGCCGGAGGTCACCTTGATCGGTGGCGCAGATCCGGTCTGGTGCCGGGCACCCTTCTGGAGTCCGGATTCCCAGTGGCTATACTTCTTCGGGGCGTCGAGCGGCAAAGCTGGGATCCTCCGCGTGTCGGCGGGCGGTGGACAGGCGGCTTCCATCCAGGCGGGGGCCGTGGCGGGGACCATCTCCCCGGATGGGAAGACTCTGGTGTTCCTGGCGCAGTCGCCGGAGGACCGGAAACTGAGAGTCTGGACGGCCAGCCCTCCCGAGGGCCAACGCCGGCTGTACGAACCGGTCCCAATTGAAGCCAGCTCATTCAGCAATATTCCCTTGCTCGCCTTTGCTCCCGATGGGAAGAAGATTCTCTCGATGCTCACGGTCAAGCCCGACACCGCCTACCGGCTTCTGCCGTGGCCGCCGGGTCCCAGCCGTCGGATCTTCGCGAAAGCCGAACGTGCGGTCGGGGCTCCGGGCCTCGCGTGGATGCCGGATTCGCGGCACTTGGTGTTTTCGGCGGAAACGCTGCTAGGCATGGCGGACGCTCAGAGCGGCCGCTACTGGCCCATCGCCATCCAGCACCAGCCGATGCGGAATCCCACGGTTTCACCGGACGGTTCGCGAGTGGCCTACCAATCCGGGCTGTCTCATGCCGACGTGATCGCGGTTCTGTTGGACGGAGGTCCCATCCGGACACTGCTGGGAAGCATGCGGACCGAGCAGGAGCCGGCGGCTTCGCCGGTTGCGCCGCAGGTAGTCTACGTGACCGACAAGCGGAGTCGGTCGGCGGAGATCTGGATCAAAGACTTGGCGCAAGGCTGGGACCGCCCGCTGGTATCCCCGCGCGATGTGCGCGTGCGGGGGGAAGAAGCGCAGTTGCTGCTGGCGCCGGTGTTCTCTCCCGATGGCCGCCGGGTCGCTTTCACGGCGATCTCGCCAGCGGGTTCGGCCATCTTCACGGTCCCTGCCGCTGGAGGCTCGCCGGTTCGCGCGAGGGGAGGCGCCGAGATGTGGGAGACTGCTCCGACGTGGTCCCCCGACGGTGAGTGGCTGGCATTTCGGAGTCTCTCGGGGGGCCAAGGACGCCTTGTCAAAGTGCGCTTGGGCAGTGCCGGCCCGGTGGAAGAGATTGCCGCAGGTTGTATGGGGAACGTCATGCCCGAATGGTCGCCGACTGGCGAGTGGATCGCCTTTTTGGGTGCAGGTTGCCAGACCATTCTGGTTAGTCCCGATGGAAAGACCACGCGTCCGCTCGGCGGTAGCGGTGTGGTGGCTTGGGCGCGCGATGGCAAAACGCTGTATCGCGTGGACCCGGATAGGCACGCACTGATCGCGGTCGATATCGCGACGGGCACCGGGCGCGTACTGCGCGACGTGGGCGATTTGATTCCTTATTCCGGACCGCAGCCGGGACTGCGCGCGTCGCTGACGAGCGACGGCAGCAGCATCGTTTATTCCGTGCTGCGTCCGCGGGAGGAGATCTGGGTCATGGAAAACGTCCGCATTCAAGAGCCGTGGTACGCGTGGCTGCTGCCCCTGGGGCGGCGGTAGGGGGGTGGGGCAGCCAATCCTGGCTGCAGCCGGCTTTCAGCCGGCGACTGCGGGGATCGGATACTCTCACATCCCGCGCAAGAGCCGCCTGAAAGGCGGCTGCAGGCAAGATTGCCTGCCCCACAGCGCGCACTCACGGCCAGAACTTCAGGTACGGCTTGTTCTCGATCAAACGCAAGAGGTATAGCGCCACTTCCCGCGCATGATAATCGCCCCACATCGAAGACTCCGCCGCGGGCACGCGTCCCCCTTCGGGAACGGCGTCCCACCCGTTGGGCCGGTGATAGATGGAGTGCAGGATGAGCCCCTGGTGCTGGCCGCCGGTGCTCAGGTAGGGCTCGTCGAAAAGCGTGTTGCAGACCGCAAGACCCGCTTGCCAGTACCGGTCATCGTGGAGACGGTGGCCTAGCCGCAACAGCCCCTGTGCGGCAATCGCGGCGGCCGAGCTGTCAACCGGCTCGTACGCATTGAACGGGTCCGCCGGCTTGGCGCGCCAGTCGCCCAACTGCGCGAGGCCGGGCGCGCCCGTGTCCCAATAAGGAATGCCATCGGGCGGGGTATTTTCGATGTAGAAATCGCAGGTGGCGCGGGCGGCCTTCTCGAACACTCCCAGAACCGCATGTTGATCGGGCAGCGTGTCCAGAAACTCCAGTTGCTCGGCGAAACCGCACATGGCCCAGGCCAGGCCGCGCGTCCAGGTGCTGAAGGGCGAGTAGCCCTGCTGCGAATTGGGGCACCGGTAATGGCCGTCGTTGACGTTGAAGATGCTCTCGTGCGCCACCCTGCCGCGGACGTCATAGGCGTCGCGGCCCTCGCCGTAATAGACGGCGTACCGGGCCGTGGCGCGCGCGTGCTCGATCAGCCGATCGAGCAGCGAAATCCTGCGATCGCCCTCGCCCATCAGCGCGTGGCCAAGCAGGTGGCCGACCGCCAACGCGCGTAGCGTGCGGATGGTATCGACGAACAGCGAGTGCGGCCCGTTGAAGGAATAGATGTAGCCGCCGCCATCGGCGGTCCGCGACCAGCGGGCGGCCTGCACCGCGCCGGAGCATTCGAGCGCCAGCTCGTTATAGCGGCGTTCCCAGTGGTTTTCCCCGATGCGCCCCTCGGCCATCAGGCGGAGCAGGTTTCCGTAGGTGCTGACATTGTTGAAGCCGTGGTCGTGAACGCCCGTGTGGGTGAGGTGCGGCGCCATGAGCGAGACGGTTCGATCGCGGCCGATTTCGAGGAACTCCCGCTCGCCGGTGGCGTCGAACTGGAGAATGGCCGCGCCAAACTGGAAGCCCTGCGTCCACTCGGTCCAGCCACGGCTGGTGTACTGCCCGTGAACGGTGAAGACCGGCGCGCCCCGGGCGGGATCCCAGGATTTTTCGAGGGAGCGGATCTTAGCGGCGGAGAGTTCGAAGAGCCGGCGCAGCTTGGGCGCCAGCGCCGCCGGCGTGAGGTCGGATCGCAAGTGGACCATTCATAGCAATCTTAACCTCTCTCTCCAGAAACCACGGGATTGAGTGAGAATCTTCCGGTCCGAACCGCACTACCACGGGGAGAAGGCCTGCCGCGCTAACCTGCAACCACGGCGGGTCATCCTGCTCCAAAGGAGCCTACGGCAATGATAAGTGAAGGTTACGAGCGTTTCCCGCTTTCGGCGGCTGGTCTGGCGCTGGCGTTGGTCGTCTCGGCCGCGCTAGTCCATGCGCAGTCCAGCATCCCGGTCCAGGACCTGCCCAATATGGGCCAGCAGATTACGCCGCTGGCGCCCCAGGGTTCCCGGTTCGATATGCTGAACCCCGATCTGCCCGACCGGCCAGACTGGCTGGCCAGCCAGGCGGCCACCTCCGTGGTGAGTCCGGATCGCAAGACCATGCTGGTTCTGACCAGCGGGTTCAACCGCGTCTACTCGCTGGGCGTCCCGGCGCCGCCGTACCCATGGTACACGCCGGACTCGAACGAGTACGTGTTCATCTACGACATTTCCAAGCAGGCGCCGGTCAAGACGCAAGTGGTGCAGATCGCCAATAGCTACCACGGGATTGTCTTCGATCCATCCGGCACGGCGTTCTACGTGGCCGGCGGCCCTAGCGACAATGTCCATATCTTTACCCGGAGCGCCGGCGGAACCTGGGGGGAGGCGCAAGGTTCGGCGCTGGCCTTGGGCCACAATGGTCTGGGCATTGGCCTTAACTTGACGCCTAACGGCGCCGTCGCCATAAACAGCCAGGTGGGCGTGAGTCCTTGCGCCGCCGGCGTGGCCGTCTCGATCGATGGCCAGACGCTGGTGGTGGCAAATTACTACAACGACTCGATCACGGTGTTCACCGGAGGCCTCGGTCACTGGTCGAAGCTATCGGAACTGGATCTGCGCCCCGGCAAGAGCGACCCCGCGATGTCGGGCATTGCGGGCGGCGAGTATCCATTCTGGGTGGTTGTGAAGGGTAACGGACCGGGCGCGACAGCGTATGTATCCAGCATTCGCGACCGCGAGATCGTGGTAGTGAAGCTGAGCGCGCCGCCGGCTGTCGCGGCCCGGATCCCAGTGAAGGGCCAACCCAACAAGATGACGCTGAACGCGGCCCAGACGCTTCTGTACGTCGCCGCGGACCAGTCGGATACGGTGGACGTAATCGACACCAGGACGAACGCGGTACTCGCGGCCATCCCGCTAATCGTGACCGCGCCGTCGATGCCTGCCTGGCTGGCGCAGTACAAGGGCGCGAACCCCAACAGCGTGACGCTCTCGCCGGATGAGCAGCAACTCTACGTTACCGATGGCAATCTGAATTGCGTCTCCGTGGTGGCGCTGGACGGAACCAATGGCGGCGGCCATGTAGTGGGTCTCATCCCGACCGGCTGGTACCCGAACTCAGCCAGCTTCAGCGGCGATGGCAACTCGGTGTACGTGGTCAATGCGAAGTCGCCCACGGGCGCGAATCCCGAGTGGTGCTATGGGGGCTACGGGCCGCCCAACTCGCCCAATTGCGAGCCGTCGAACGAGTATAATCCCCAGAAGACCAAAGCCGGCCTCCAGAGCTTCCCGCGCCCCAGTGCGGCGCAGCTCACGACGCTTACGGCGCAGGTAGCCGCGAACAACCGGTTCTCCAGCACCGAGAGCGACAACGACCTCGCGGTCATGGCGGCCGTGCGCCAGGGCATCCAGCACGTGATCTTCATCATCAAGGAAAACCGGACTTACGACCAGATTCTGGGTGACCTGAAAGACGCCGCCGGCAACCCGATTGGCAATGGCGATCCCACCTTGACTGAGTTTGGAGAGGCGATCACGCCGAATCACCATAGTCTGGCGCGAACCTTCGTCACTCTGGACAACTTCATGGACACCGCCGAAGTCAGCTATGACGGCTGGCTGTGGTCCACTTCGGCTCAAGCCCCCGACGTGGTGGAACACCAATTCCCGGTGGCCTACGCGGCGCGCGGCCTCAGCCTGGACGGGGGTGTGAATCGCAATGTGAATGTTGCCCTTTTGCCCCCCGAGCGCCAACTCGCCAATCCCTTCACATCGGCCGATCCGGATGTGTTGCCGGGCCACACCGACACGGGTGCGCCGGACGGGCCGAACAATGAAGTGAATACCGGCTATTTGTGGAACGCCGCGCTGCGGGCGCATCTCACGGTTCGCAACTATGGTTTCTTCATCGACGGTACCCTCTATGGAACCGCCGTCTTGGCCATTCCCGTGCTGCGCGACCCGTTCTCGACCAATACCACCGTGGCCTACGCCGCGGATGTCGAGCTCGCCCCGTTCACCGATCCGTTCTTCCGCGGTTTCGACAACTCGCTTCCGGATTATTGGCGTTACAAAGAGTGGGCCCGGGACTTCGACGCCCGATACGCCGATGCCCATCACGCCGGGCGCAGCGTAGGGACTCTGCCTTCGTTGACCCTGGTTCGCTTCATGCACGATCACACGGGAAACTACGCGGTCGCGATTGACGGCGTGAATACGCCGGACCTGGAGGTAGCCGATAACGACTATGCGGTCGGCTTGTTGGTTCAGAAGATCGCCAACAGCCCCTACGCCAACAACACACTGATCTTTGCGATTGAAGACGACGCGCAGGATGGCGGCGACCACGTCGATTCGCACCGCAGCACCACGTACGTCGTGGGCCCCTACGTGAAACGGGGCGCGGTGGTCTCGACAAGGTACAACACGCTCGACCTCCTGCGCACGATCGAAGAGGTTCTGGGCCTCCCGCCGATGAACCTGAACGACGCGCTCGCCAGGCCCATGGCCGACATCTTCAACAAGACGCCGAGCCCGTGGGGCTTCACAGCCGCTCCCTCGGCGATTCTCTACAATACGTCGCTGCCGCTGCCTCCCAAGCGGGCCGGCCTGACGGTGCCAAAACCGGCGCACAACGCGAAGTACTGGGCGCGGGTCACGAAGGGAATGGACTTCAGCACCGAAGATCGTCTCGATCCCAGGAACTTCAACCGCATTCTCTGGAAAGGGATGATGGGCAACAAACCATATCCCGCCGGGCTGGCCGGAATAGAGCCGAGCCAGGACCGCGAGGAACTCCTCGAGCGTGACCAGCGGTCACTGAAGCAGAAGGTGGCGCCGGCGTCGAAGACGGGCTCGGAGTGAGCTTTATGCGCATGAAATCGTTTCATCTTTTGGGATTGATTGCTCTGGCTGCCGCCACGCTCCACAGCCAACCGGCGAATGGAGCCGTCTATTGGTCCACTGTGCCGCCGGATTGCACCAGCCTGGCGGGAGAGTCGCCCGTGGCGATCGCCAATTCGTCGGGGAAGACGGTCGGCTATTCCTGCTATGTGAGCGGGACCTTCGTATGGCTCGCCGCGGGCGGGGGGTGGAGCAGCGCGATCCGCGTGGCTGCGCCCGCTTCGGCCGCCATCGGTGTCGACTATACGTTCTACGACGCGAGTGGGCACAACCTGAACCTAGACACCACCATTGGCAGCGGCTCGTCAACCACATCCGGCAACGATGTGAACTTTGCCTTGTCCCCCAATCAGCCCGCGGAAATCGGCCTGCTTGGCGCCACCAGCGACGCTCCGAGGTACGGCTCCACGGCGACCGGCTCGGTGTACGCGGTGTTCTACTGCCCCGACGCAACCACTTGCGGCAACGTGGTCCCGCAGTTGCTCTATTCGGCGCTGCCCGCCACTCCATGGGCGCTGAGCGTGCCGATCTCGTGGGACACCGAGCTGTGGACCCAGTGGTCGGCGGAGGGCATCGACGACGGCGGCCCGCATCGGGTGTCCCTGGTGATCTACAACGAAGACATAAACGCCACCAGCTACACGGTCCGGGTCTACGACAGTACGGGATCCCTTGCCGGGACGGGCACAACACCTTTGATTCCTCCTCTGCAACCGCTCGGCAACGGTTCCTTCGGGGAAGGAGGGACATATGGGGCACTGCTGTCGGACGTGATTTCGACGCGGTTGCCGGCGGGCGTCTTCAAGGTCCTGGTCGACGGCGGGTCGAAGTATTCCGCGGTCGAGGCGCTCCAGTTTAACGGGCTGTCCGCCACCGCCTTGCAGGTTGGCTATGACAGCGCGCCCGGTTCGGGTTCGAGGGCCGCGTCGGTCGAGCGAATGAATATCAGGAGCGCGCGCGTGGCGTCCACACTAAAGCAGGTGTGTAGCGCGCTGGAAAAGTAAAACCCGGTTTATTCGACCCGTTGCAGAATAACCGCGGTAGCGTCGAAATCGCCGCGCAGATTCAGGTTCAGGCCCGCCTTCATGAGGTAGGCGCCGCTCAGTTGGGGCGGCGCGTCCACCAGTTTCCCGTCAATCGACTCGACGCGGTAGACCGCGCGCTCGTCGAGACCACGCAGGCCAATCACGGGCGCCGCCGTGTTGTATTGCTGCGAGTGCCGGAAGGCGAACAGCACGGCCTGCCTGCCGTCGGACGACACGTATTGGTTGGCGGCGACATCGTTTCGCGGCGACAAGAGGCGATACAGGCTGCCGGTCTGAACCGTCGTCCGGATGCGCTTGTAGACCGCGATCATCTTCACCGCCATCTCTGAATCCTGCTCGGTCCAGTGGTTCAGGTTCGCCCCGATCCCCAGCGCGCCCTGCATGGCCACCAGGAACCGGAACGCCAGCGGAGTGCTTCGGCCATTCATGTTGGGAACGTCGGTCACCCACGCGGACATGATTTTCGGAGCATAGGCCTGGGTGAATCCCTCCTGAATGCGCAGGCGGTCGAAGGCTTCGGTGTTGTCGGAGGTCCAGACTTCCTCGACGCGCTGAAGAATGCCGAGGTCTATGCGCCCGCCGCCGCCCGAGCACGATTCGATTTCGAGCTGGGGATGCCGCGCGCGCAGGCGGTCGATGATCTCGTACAGGTTGCGGACGTACTCCACCCACAGCTTTCTCTGATCCGCCGGCGCCGCCTCCGGCCAGCCCGGTTCGGAAAAGGTCCGGTTCATGTCCCACTTGAAATAACGAATGTGGTTCTCGCCGGCGAGCTTGTCGAGCACCGTGAACAGGTGCTCTTTCACGTCGTTGCGCGCCAGGTTCAAAACCATCTGGTTGCGCAGCTCGCTGCGCGGCCGGCCCGGAAAGTTCATGACCCAATCGGGATGCTGGCGATACAGGTCGCTATCGGCGTTGACCATCTCCGGCTCGACCCACAGGCCGAAGTCCATGCCGAGGCCGTTCACGTGGTCGATGAGGCCTTTCAAGCCTTGTGGGAATTTTTTCGGATTTACGACCCAGTCGCCCAGGCCGGCGTGGTCGTCGTTGCGCGCGCCGAACCATCCGTCATCCATCACGAACAGCTCGACCCCCAGTTTGGCGGCCTTGTCCGCCAGTTCCGTCTGGCCGGCTTCGTTGACGTTGAAGGTGGTCGCCTCCCACGAGTTGTAGAGCACCGGACGCAGGCGGGATGCAGCGCCGCCGGGCAGAATCTGCTCCCGCTCGAAGCGGTGCAGGGTGCGCGAGGCGCCGCCGAAGCCGCTCTCGGAGAAGCCGGCGTAGAACTCAGGCGTCTCGAGCGTCTCGCCGGGCTTCAGCGGGTACGAGAAATCGAACGTGTTGAACCCGCCCGTGACGCGCACCTGCCGGTAGGGCGTCTGCTCGACGGTGATGCGCCAGTTCCCGCTCCACCCCAGCGCGCCGAACCAGACGCGCCCATTCTCCTCGGTGGCGTCGCCGGCGTCGATGGCGAACCACGGGTTGATATTGTGGCCGGTGTGTCCCAGGCGGCTCTCCAGCACCTTCATTCCCTCGTGAACCGGCTCGCGGTTGAGCTGCGTTTCGGCGGCCCACCGGCCAGTGAGATAACTGAGCTGGTATCCGTCTCCTGGCGGCAGGTTCCAGGTCGCCGATTGCGCGCTCTCCACCACTAGGGGCCGCGCGGTCCCGTTGCGGATGGTGGCACTGCGCCGCAGGATGCCCTGTTCCGGATACACGCGGTAGTGGAGCGTCGCTTCGATGGCGTCGCGAATGTCGCGCAGCGTGATATCCAAATCGTTCTCCTGAATGCGATGCGAGACGTAGCGCAGAACCAGGTCGCGATTGCCGTCCTCGCGCGTGATCTTAAGCGCCGGCTCGGAGTAGCGAGGCCCGCCCCAACCGGGGAACTCCTCGTTCTCGAGCATCTGGCGGGGATCGAAGGAGGAGATATCTCGACGCTCCGGCGGCGCCGCCAGATCGTCCATACGCCACAGCGGCGCGCCCCAATACAGATGCCGCAGCGACCAATCCGCGCCAATTCCCATGGCGTAGGAGCTCTGGCGCGTGGTCAACAGCCAGACCTTGCGGGATTCGGAATACTGAATCGCCTGGGCCGAAAGCGTAGCGGCCGCCAGCAGGGGGATACAGAAGAAAGCAACCGGGCGTCTCATAATCGACACCCAGTATAGCGTGGGAGCAAGCTCCGGACCGCCCTGCATCATGACAGCACTCGCGGTGATGCTATGATGCCTATATATGCGGACCACGGTCACTCTGGATCCGGATGTGGAGCGCGTGCTTCAGACCGCCATGCGGGAGCGCGGGGTCCCATTCAAACAGGCCCTCAACGATGCCATCCGGGCGGGACTGATGCGGGAAGGTCCCCGCCGGAAGCGCCGTTTCGTTCAAAAGACCTACTCGCTCGGCTCCGAGCAGAATTTCCGCTGGGATAAGGCCCTGGCCGCCGCCGACGCGATCGAGGACGAAGAGTTGAGCCGCAGGCTGACACTGCGTAAATGAAACTGCTCGACGCCAACCTGCTGCTCTACGCGGTGAACAGGGACGCCCCGCTACATGCCAAGGCCAAAGCCTGGCTGGAGACAACCCTCTCCGGGCGCGAGACCGTGGCCTTCTCGTGGAACGTGATCCTGGCGTTCGTGCGGCTGACCACCCGGCCGGGCCTCTTTCGCAATCCCCTGTCCCCCGAGCGCACTTTCGACCTGGTGGCCGACTGGCTGGATCAAGGGCCCGCTACGGTGGTGAATCCGGGGCCGAGGCACCTGGCGATTCTGCGAGACCTGCTCACCTCGCTCGGAACGGGCGGCAATCTTACGTCTGACGCCCATCTTGCCGCGCTCGCCATCGAGCAGAACGCCGAACTTTGCTCGTGCGATGCCGATTTTGCCCGCTTCCCAGGCCTTCATTGGCGAAACCCGCTGAGGTAGCGGCGACGCGGCAGGCACGAGTGCCTGCGCCACACGGCTACGCGTGCCGCGTCATCCCCAGCACCGCATTGATGAGCACCGCCGCCATCCCCACCGGGATGGCGATCTTCCAGCCGATATTCATGAGCTGGTCGTAGCGGAAACGCGGGAACGTGCCGCGGAACCAGATCAGCAGGTAAATGATGGTCGAGACCTTGAGCAGGAACCAGAAGAGGCCGATCACGGCGTGGTTCACCACCGGAATCGCGAAAACCGCGCCGATCAGCACCAGCGTCAGGGCGGTGAGAACCAGCACCACCTGCTGAATCCGTTCTTTCAGCGGCTTCACCAACAGCAGCGTCAGGCCGCCGGAGCCGACGAACAGCAGCACCGGAAAGGCCACGTTGAGCGGCACATCCAGCCAGCCCACGCTGGGGAAGGGGCGCAGCCAGCCGCCCCAGAAGAGCGTCACGGCTACCGAGGCCACCACGAAGACGTTGGCGTACTCGGCGAGGAAATAGAGCGCAAAGCGGAAACCGCTGTACTCGGTGTGGAAGCCGTCCACCAGCTCGGATTCGGCTTCCGGCAGGTCGAACGGCGTGCGGTTGGTTTCGGCGGTGGCGGCGATGAGGTACACCGCGAACGGAACGATCATGAAGAAGTAGTTGTCGAAGACGAACCACACGCCGCGGTCCAGTTGGGCCTTGACGATGCCTTGCAGGCTGAGCGTGCCCGCCGCCATCACGGCGGAAACCAGCGCGAACGCCAGGGCCACTTCGTAGCTCACCAATTGCGCCGCGGCGCGCAGCGCGCCCATCAGCGGGTAATGGCTGTTGGAAGACCAGCCGCCGAGGACGATTCCCAGAATCCCCACCGCGGACGTGGCCGAAATCACCAGCAGTCCCACGTTCACGTCGGCCACGAAAATATTCCTGGCGAACGGCAGAACCGCGAAAGCCGTGAGCGCGGTGATGGTGGAAACGCACGGCGCGAACCAGAAGATGGCCTGGTCGGCGCCCGACGGGATGATGTCTTCCTTGAGTATCAGCTTGAAGGCGTCGGCGATGGGTTGCAGCAGCCCGTGCGGCCCCACGCGCATGGGTCCCAGGCGCACCTGGAAATCGGCCAGGACCTTGCGCTCCACCAGCGAAAGGTATCCGGCCACCAGTGTGACGATCAATATGATGGCCAGCGCCACCGCCGACGCGATCCACGGATTTGCCATAGCCGTCTGCATATCGTCCTTACCGCAACAGCGAAGTCTGCGCCAGGCGCAGGAAGGGCTCGGGGTAGATGCCGATGGCGAGCGTCAGCACGCCGCTCACCACCAGCGCCACCCGCAGTCCGAAGCTCGTGGCCAGCGGGGCCTTTTCGGTGACCTCGCCGATGAACATGCTGCGCACAATCTTGAAGTAGTAATAGATCGCCACCGCCACGTACAGGGTAGCCACCACCGCCAGCGTGTAATGCCTGGTCTGAATCAGCGCCAGGAAGATGTAGTACTTGCCCAGGAACCCGGCGGTGGGCGGGATGCCCGCCAGCGAGAGCAGAAAGATCAGCATGAGGATGGCGTGGCCGGGGCTCTTGCGCATCAGGCCGGAGATGTCGTCGAGATCTTCTCCGATGATGTTCTGGCGGCGCAGCGCCACCACCACCAGGAACGCCCCCAGGTTCATGAAGGTGTACACCATGACATACACCGCGATGCCGTTGATGCCGGTGTCGTTACCCGCCACCAGGCCCAGCAGCATGTAGCCGGCGTGCGAGATGGAGCTATAGGCCAGCAGCCGCTTGATGTTGGTCTGATTGATGGCGGCCAGGTTCCCCAGCGTCAGGCTGGCCACCGCCACCGCCGCCAGCAGCGGCTCCCAGGCTTCGCGCGATCCGGCCAACGGGCCGAGGAAAATGCGCAGCAGGAAGGCCATGGAAGCCGCCGTCGACGCCACCGAAAGATAGGCGGTCACGGTGGTGGGCGCGCCCTCATAAGCGTCGGGAGCCCACATGTGGAAGGGCACAGCCGAAATCTTGAACAGCAGCCCCACCGAGGTGGTGACGACGGCCAGCACGACCACCGGGTCCCACGGCGACCGCGCCGCCATGGCCGCCGCGACATCCGCCAGCTTGGTGGAGCCGGCCATGCCGAACATCAGCGAAAAACCGTAAACCAGGAACCCGCTGGAGAAAGCGCCCAGCAGCAGGTACTTCAGAGCGGCCTCGTTGGAGCGCTTGTCGCTGCGCAGGAAGCCCACCATGACGTAGAAGGAGAGCGCCATCAGCTCCAGCCCAATGAACAGCGTGATCAGGTCCGTGCCGGTCGCCAGGAAAAACATGCCGCATTGCGCGAACAGCATCAGCGCGTAATATTCGCCGTGATGCTCGCCCGCGATTTCCAGGTACTTGTAGGACACCATGGCCACGATCAGCGCGGCCACCAGGAAAATCCAATTGAAGAAGATGGCGAAGCCATCCACCGTCACCGAGCCTTGAAAACCGGTGAGTTCCGTCAGGCCGTTGGCCGCCAGGTAGGCGTACTGTTGGTACAGCCCGTAGCCGGTGAAGCCTTCCGCCAGCGCCACGAAAATCACCAGCCACTTGCGCTGGCGCGGGTCGGGAAAGATGAGGAAGTCGAACAGCAGGATGGCGCAGCCGAACAACGCCAGCATCACGGCCGGGATGATGGTGAAGTGGTCGGCGGATGTGTAGAACTGGCTCATGGCCGCCGACCTCCGGTCGGCAGGGGCCGGGGGCCAGGGGCCAAGACGGGGGCCGGGGGCCGGGGGCCGGGGGCCGGGGAAATCGCGGGCGTTCTAGAGCCGGGGGACGACTCGGTGGCCACCGGGCTCCTGACAGCGAAGGCAAGGACCGGTATCGCCTTGGAACCTGGGGACGACACGAAGCCTGAGGACAACACGACGGCCCCCTGGCCCCTGGCCCCCGGCCCCTGGCCCCTGTTTTGGCCCCCGGCCCCTGGCCCCTGGCCCCTGAAGTACTCCGGCCTGACACGCTCGACAATCTCCGTCACGGGCTTGCGCAAAATGTCGAAGTACGGCTTCGGATAGACGCCGATCCAGAAAGCCCACGCGATCAGCGGAGCGAAAACCGCGATCTCGCGGAAACTCACATCGGGGAGTCCCAGGTTCTTCCCGTTGGTGACCTGGCCCAGCATGGTCCGCTGGTAGAGCCACAGCAGATAGGCGGCGCCCAGGATCACGCCCGTCACGGCGAACGCCGCCCACACGCGGCTGGCTTCGAACGCGCCTTGCAGAATGGTGAACTCACCGATAAACCCGTTCAGCAGCGGCAGGCCCGCGGAGCTCAGCATGGCAATTGCGAAGATCGTGGCGAACTTCGGCATCACGTGCGCCAGGCCGCCGTATTCGGAGATCTCGCGCGTGTGCCGGCGCTCGTAAATCACGCCGATGATGAGGAAGAGCATGCCCGTCGAGATGCCGTGATTGACCTGCTGGAGCACGCTGCCGGCGATCCCGTTGGGGTTCAGCGAGAAGATTCCCAGCGTGCAGAAGCCCAGGTGGCTCACCGAGGAGTACGCCACCAGCTTCTTCCAATCCTGCTGCATCAGGCTCACCAGCGCGCCGTAAACGATCCCGACGATCGAAAGGACCGCGAGGATCTGGACGATGGTCTGGTCCACCGAGGCCTTGGGCAGCAGCGGGAGCGAGAACCGCAGGAACCCGTAAGTCCCCATCTTCAGCAGCACGCTGGCCAGGATGACGGAGCCGGCGGTGGGCGCCTCGACGTGCGCGTCGGGCAGCCAGGTGTGGAACGGGAACATGGGCACCTTGATGGCGAAGCCCAGGAAGAAGGCCCAGAAGACCCACTGCTCCATGCCGAGCGGCACGTGGAGCTTCATCAGATCGGCGATTTCAAACGTGTACGCGCCGAACTGGCGGAAGTGCTGGAAGTAAAGCGTGAGGATGCCCAGCAGCATCAGCACCGACCCGGCCAGTGTGTAGAGGAAGAACTTGATGGCCGCGTAGAGTTTTCGCGGGCCGCCCCAGACTCCGATGATGAAGTACATGGGCACCAGCACCAGTTCCCAGAAGACGTAGAACAGGAAGAAATCGAGGGAAATAAACACCCCGATCATGCCCGTCTGCAACAGCAGGAACATGGCGTAGTATCCCTTGACGCGGTCCTGAACCGCGTTCCAGGAGGAGAGAATCGCGAGGAAGCCCACCAGCGTGGTGAGCATCAGCAGCAGCAGGCTGATGCCGTCGATGCCAAGGTGGTAGTTGGCGCCCAGGGTGGGAATCCAGCTTGCGCGCTCCTCGAACTGGAAGCCGGAGACATCCGCGCGGAAGCGCGAGACCAGCGGCAGAGAAACCAGGAACCCGGCGAAGGCCACCAGGTTCGCCCAAACCCGCATCAGGCGCTGGCTCCCGGAAGGAATGAAGAGCAGGACCGCCAGGCCGGCCAGCGGCGTGAATAAGACGATGCTTAGTAAGTGCTGGTCCATATCGCTACCGCGCTATGTAATACCCCAGGAACGCCAACACCCCCACCACCACGAAGAATGCGTACGCCTGCACGCGCCCGGTTTCGAGGATGCACGCCGGGTAGGAAAGCATCTTCACGAAGAAAGAGCCGAAACGCACGGCGCCGTCGATGATCCAGGTGTCCCACCAGATGGAAACGCGCGAGGAAAAACGCGTCAGCCAGCCCGCCCCGTTCACCCCGCCATCCACCACGTCGCGGTCGAACGCGCCGCACACGCGGCCGCCGCCCTTGCCGAGACCGTCGACAAAGAGGAAGTCGTAGATCTCGTCCACGTACCATTTGTTGTAGAGCAGGGTATACAGGGGCTTCGATGACCGTTCGATGGAATCGGGGATGGAGGGCCGGTTGTGATAGAAGTACCGGGCGATGGCAATGCCGATGAGGGCCACCGCCACCGAGAGCGCCATGAGCAGCCACTCCAGCGACGCGCTGTGCGCGCGTTCCCGGGCCGCTTCCACCGCGGCCGAAGCAAACGTGGGTTGGAGCCACCGTTCAAACGCGCGGAAGCGCTCGGGCAGGTTCCACAGCTTGGGCGTTCCCAGCCAGCCGGCCAGCACGCAGCCCATGGCCAGCAGGGTGAGCGGCACGGTCATGGAGGCGGGCGATTCGTGTACGTGTTTCGCCACTTCCGGCGCCACGTGCGACTTGCCGTAGAACGTCATGTTCATGAGCCGCCACATATAGAACGCCGTCAAGCCGGCCGTGGCCAAACCCACGAACCACAGCAGCTTCGAGCCTTCGGGCGAGCTGTAGACCTGCCACAGAATCTCGTCTTTCGAGAAGAAGCCCGCCAGGAACGGAATGCCCGCGATGGCCACGGACCCGACCCACATGGTCCAGTGCGTAGTGGGGATCTTGTCCTTCAGCGCGCCCATGCGGCGCATGTCCTGCTCGCCGCCCATGGCGTGGATCACCGAGCCGGAGCAGAGGAAGAGCAGCGCCTTGAAAAACGCGTGGGTGAACAGGTGGAAGATGGCTACCCAATAGGCGCCCACGCCCAGCGCCAGGAACATATAGCCGAGCTGGCTGACCGTGGAGTATGCCAGCACGCGCTTGATATCGTTCTGCACCAGGGCGATGCTCGCCGCCAAAATAGCCGTGCAAGCGCCCACCACCGCCACCACCATCGACGTGCGGGGCGTCAACTGGTACAGCGCCGCCGAGCGCGCCACCATGTACACGCCCGCGGTCACCATGGTGGCCGCGTGGATCAGGGCGGAGACGGGCGTGGGACCTTCCATGGCGTCCGGCAGCCAGGTGTACAGCGGAATCTGCGCCGATTTGCCGGTGGCGCCGAAGAACATCAGCAGCGACATCGCGCTGAGAACGCCAAAGCCCGCCACCTCCGGAGCGAAGGGCCCAGAGGGCGCCCCGCCGCGTAGCAGCGCGTTGACGTCCGTGAACCGCACCGTGCCGAGCAGCGACATCATGAGCAGCATCCCCAGGATGAAGCCCGCGTCGCCGACGCGGTTCATGATGAACGCTTTCTTGCCGGCATCGGCCGCCGACTTCTTGTGGAAGTAGAAACCGATCAGCAGGTAGCTGCACAGCCCCACGCCTTCCCAACCCACGAACAGCAGGATGTAGTTGTTCGCCAGCACCAGCATCAGCATGAAGAAGACGAACAGGTTCATGTAGCCGAAGAACCGGTAGTAGCCGCCATCGTGGGCCATGTACCCGATGGAGTACACGTGGATCAGGAAGCCCACGCCCGTGACCACCAGGATCATGACGGAGCTGAGCGGATCGAGCAGGAACCCCCAGTCCGCCTGGAACGTGGCGAGCTGCCCGTTGGCCATGTGAAACGGCAGCCCGGCGAGCCAGGTGAACTGCACCAGTTGGTGCACCCTGTCCGCCGTCTGCGAAAGCTGCCAGACGGCGCCCACCGAGAAGATGAAGGAGAGCAGCACCATTCCGGGGCAGAGGAGACTCACCAGGAACTTCAATGGTGAGTGCTGATGCGCAGGCAGGGGCCGGGGGCCAGGGGCCGGGGGCCGGGGAACATCGGGCGCCACCGCCACATCGGACACCGGCTGCGGGTCGAGGAGCTTGCCGGCCAGCAGCATGAGCAGCGCTCCGAAGAGCGGGAACAGAGGAATCAGCCAGATTTGGTCGAGGAAATTCACGGCGCTCCTACCACTTCAGCAAGTCCATTTCATCCGCCTGCACGGTCTCTTTGTTGCGGAACAGGGCAATCAGGATGCCCAGGCCCACCGCGGCCTCGGCCACCGCGTCGACAATTACGAAAATCGCGAAGATCTGCCCGTTGACGTTGTGCAGGGCGTGCGAAAACGCGATGAGGTTGATGTTCACCGCGTTCAGAATCAGCTCGATGGACATCAGGATGATGACGACATTCCGCCGCGTCAGCACGCCCACCGTTCCGATGAGCAGCAGCGCCGCGCTCAGGGCCAGGTAATGAAACGTGGTAATCGGATGCATGGTCAGATCCTCTTCTTGGCCATCACGACGGATCCCACTACCGCCACCAGCAGCAGGACGGAAGCGATCTCGAAAGGCAGCAGGTACTCGGAAAACAGCGAGTCCGCCAGCGCTTCGGTATTGCCCAGGCCCGGCGGCAGCCCCATGCCGCTCTCGGCGAAGCGAAACGCGTCCTTGCCGCGGAACAGGAAGTAGCCGATCCCAGCCCCCGCCGCGGCTACGGCCGCCAGCGCCACCAGCCACTGCTTGTTGAACTGCCGCTGGCGGGCGGCCAGGTCCAGATTCACCAGCATGATCACAAACAGGAACAGCAGCATGATGCCGCCCACGTAGAGCACAATCTGCACCGCGAACAGGAACTCGGCCTGCTGCAACAGGTACAGCCCCGCCACGCCGAGGAGCGAAACAATCAGCGAAATAGCGCTATGGACCGCGTTCCGGCGGGTGACGGTCAGGATGCCGCCGCCCAGCACCAGCGCGGCGAAGACGTAGAACAGAATCGCATTGATATCGGTCAGCATTTGTATTGAGTGGGCCGGGGCCCCTCTTCCAGCATCTGCCGGTCCCAGATCAGGCCTTCCCGCGAATAGCTGGCCAGCTCGAAATCCTGCGTCAGCTCCAGCGCGTCCACCGGGCAGGCGTCTTCGCACAGGCCGCAGAACATGCACCGGGAAAGGTCGTAAGTAAAGGTGGTCAGCTCTTTGCGCCGGGTCTGCTCATTGCGCTCGCTGCCCACCACGATGAGGTTCTCGGGGCACGCCAGCGCGCACAGATTACACGCGATGCACAGCGTCTCGCCATTCTCCGGGTTGGTATTGAGCCGCGGCGCCCCGCGATACCGTTCGGCCACCTTGGGCCGTTCCGCGGGATATTGCTCGGTGACGATGTACTTTGGTTTCTGGTACCGGAACGTAACCGACAGCCCCTGGAACAGATCCACCAGGAAGATCTTCCTGAACAGCTTGCCCGCGCTCACCGGTCCACCTCTCCGAGCACGATATCCAGTGTTCCGATCACCGCCACAATGTCCGCTACCAGCCCGCCGCGGACCATGCGGTCCAGCGCCTGGAGATTGACGAACGAGGGCGGCCGCACACGCACGCGGTAGGGCTGCGTGGAACCGTCGCTGACCACGTAATACCCCAGCTCGCCCTTGGGCGCTTCGATGGAAACGTATGCCTCACCCACGGCCGGCTTGATCACCTTTGCCACCTTGCCCAGGATGGGGCCTTCGGGAAGGCTCTCCACGGCCTGCCGGACGATGCGCACCGACTGGCGCATCTCCTGCATCCGCACGATGTACCGGTCGTAGGTATCACCGTTGTGCCGGATGGGGATTTCGAAATCGTACTTGTCGTAACCGGAATACGGCTGCGCCTTGCGCAGGTCCCACTTCACGCCCGCCGCGCGCAGCAGCGGCCCGGTCACGCCGTACTCCTTGCACTCGTCGGCGGTCAAAACGCCCACGTTGGTGAGCCGCCCCACCCACGTTGGTGAGCCGCCCCACCCAGATCCGGTTGCCGGTCAGCAGATCTTCGTACTGGTCCACCTTCGGCGGAAACATGTCGCAGAAGGCTTTCACGTCCTGCTCGAAGCCTTCATAGGTTTCGTATTCGAGGCCGCCGATGCGGAAGGCGTGCGTGGTGAGCCGCGCGCCGCAGTACTTCTCGAAGATATTGAGCGCCTCTTCCCGCTCGCGGAAGCAGTAGAACACGGGCGTGATGGCGCCAATATCGAGCGCGTGCGTCCCCAGCCACACCAGGTGGCTGGCAATGCGGTTCAACTCGGTGAGGATGACGCGCACGGCTTGCGCGCGCGGCGGCACCTCGACGTTCAGCAGTTTCTCCACCGCCAGGCAGTACCCCAGACCGTTGGACACCGACGCCACGTAGTCCATGCGGTCGACGTATGGATTGAACTGCGCCCAGGTGCGGTTTTCGGCGATCTTCTCGACGCCGCGGTGCAGGTAGCCGATGACGCAATCCGTCCCCAGAATCTTCTCGCCGTCCAGCTTGAGGATGACGCGGAGCACTCCGTGGGTGGAGGGGTGCTGCGGCCCCATGTTGAGGACTAATTCGGTCGAGTCTAGAAAAGTGGAGTCCGGCATACGGGCGTCACTGGCCGCTTTCAATGCCCAGGTTTTCCTGCACCCAGCGCTGGTCCTGCTGAAGAATGGAGTAGTCCTTGCGCAGCGGATGGCCCTGCCAGTCCTCGGGCATCAGGATGCGCCGCATATCCGGGTGGCCGGCGAATTCGATGCCGAACATGTCGAACACTTCGCGCTCGAGCCAATTGGCCGTCAGGTGCACGCCCACGGCGGTCTCCGGCTGGTAGCCGTCGGGAATGTGAATCTTGATCCGCACCCTCTCGTTCCTGGGGAAGCTATAAACAATGTACACGAGGTCGAACCGCTCGGGCCGCTTGGGCCAATCCACCGCGGTGATATCGACCAGGTAGTCGAAGTCCGCTTCGAGCTTCAGGTATTCGAGGATGGGGATCGCCGCTTCGGGCCTAGCGACGATGAAGTTCTGGCCCAGGTAGGTGGAGGTTTCGCCGATCTCGCCGCCAAACCTCTCTTTCAACTCACGCGCGAGGTCGCTTTCCCAGGGGGTGGCCGCCATGGTGGCGGGCGGCTTCGGAGGCGCCGCGGCGGGCTTGGGAGGAGATGGTCTTGCCGGCTGTCCCGCAGCCTCGCCCCCTGCGGGGAGAGGCGCTTCGGAGCCCCCAGGCTTTTGCTCGTCGGCCATCTAGTCTCCTCGTGAAGACTCTTACACTTATCACTTGCCGTGGAGGAGTGTCAAATTGCGGACCCGGGGACTGACCGCTCGGTCCGCGCGGCGCAAAGAGGCTGCGCCTTGGGACAGAGTGGTCAGGCCCCTACTCGCGCTGAATCCGCCGTCTCGACCGTTCAACCCCCGTTAAGCGCCGGCCAGTTGCGCAGGCTCGGCAGACCGCCGGGGTACCAGGGCTGGTGCAGCTTCGATAAGATGAGGTCAATATGTCCCTTCGACCAATCAAGCGGCTCAGCAAGGCAAGACCTACCATCGAAGGCGCGGGAGTCCACCTGAGGCGCGCGTTCGGGTTCGGCAACACGACGGAGTTCGACCCGTTCCTCCTGCTGGACGACTTCCGCAACGACGTGCCGGAGGATTATCTGGCGGGCTTCCCGTGGCACCCCCACCGCGGAATCGAAACCGTCACTTACGTCCTCGCGGGAACGGTGGAGCACGGCGACAGCATGGGGAACCATGGCGCCATCGCCGCCGGCGACGTGCAGTGGATGACAGCGGGGAGCGGGATCATTCACCAGGAGATGCCGAAGGGCGATCCGGAGGGCAGGATGCATGGTTTTCAGCTCTGGGCCAACCTGCCGTCGGCGTTGAAGATGACCGCGCCCCGTTACCAGGAGGTCAAGGCAGCCGATATCCCCCTGGTGCAAGATGACGATGGAACCGCGGTGCGCATCGTCTGCGGAAGTTTCTGGGGGAAGACAGGGCCGGTGCAGGGCATCGCGGCCGACCCCACCTACCTGGATGTGTCGGTGCCTCCAGGCCGGAGGAAGACCCTCCCGGTGGAGACGACCCGCCACGCCTTCGCGTACGTTTTCTTTGGGGGCGGGAAATTCTGCAACGCCTCCGGTCCCCTGGCGGTGCCGACCGAAGCGGTGGGATGGGCGGACACGAAACCTCCGGCGGAGGCGGCCAATCGCTCGCTGGTGCTTTTCGACCGTGGCGACGAGATTGAGGTACATGCCGGAGAGGACGGGATTCGCTTCCTGCTAGTCTCGGGAAAGCCGCTCGAGGAGCCGGTGGCGTGGTACGGCCCCATCGTGATGAACACGCAGGAGGAGTTGCGGCAGGCGTTCGAGGAACTGGAGCGAGGGACGTTCCTCAAATGAGGCTTTCCTTCGAGCGGGCCACGCTGGGGCGCACCGGCCTGCAAGTGGGGCGTCTGGGGATCAGCGCGAGTTACGGTGTGCCCGCGGCCGCGGTCGAGCGAGCCTTCGAGCAGGGAGTGAATTACCTGTACTGGGGCAGCATGCGCACCAAGCCGTTCGCGCAAGCGCTCCGCAACCTGGCCGGCCGGCGCGACCGCATGGTTCTCGTCATCCAGTCGTATTCGCGAATGGCGGCCCTGGTGGGACGAAGCCTGGAGCGCGCATTGCGCGCCATCGGCTATGACCACGCCGATCTGCTGCTGCTGGGGATGTGGCAGAAGCCGGTCCCGCCGCGGATTCTGGACGCGGCGCGCGAGGCGCAACGCCGTGGCTTGGTGCGCCACCTGGCGGTATCCACGCACAGGCGGAGGCTGGTTCCGGAAATCGCGCGCGGCGCCGATTACGACGTGGTGCACTTCCGCTACAACGCCGCGCACCCTGGCGCGGAGCATGACATCTTCCCGCACCTTCCGGCCGGCGACCGGCCCGGTCTGGTCTCGTTTACGGCGACGAGTTGGGGGCAGTTGACGCGGAGCGCGCGGGGCATCGCGAACTGGAGGCAGTGGTTCGGCGGGGGGAGTATCCCGAAGGGCGAGCGGACGCCGACCGGCGCCGACTGCTACCGCTTCGTCCTGGCCCAGCCGGACGTCGATGTCTGTCTCACCGGCCCGGCGACCGCGCAGCATGTTGACGAGGCGCTAGAAGCGCTGCGGCGCGGGCCGATGACGCCCGAGGAGTTGGACTGGATGCGCCACGTGGGGCGGGCGGTGTCCGGGAAATAAGGGGCGGGCGGAAAGCCAGTTGTTGTTACTTATGATCCATCGTCGCGGCGCGCTTCCCAGGGGAACCCTGTCTCTTCGTCAAAGCGTGCGGGGATGGTGAGGTTCTTGATCGTCCAGGCTTTTCTGTGGCTCCTTCCAGACGAATCGGGGTATGCGTACCGGAGATCGTACGCGGCATAGAGTCGCTGGAAAAAGCTCGCGTAGTGCACTGGGCTGTCTCTTGGTGGGAAGTCGTGCACGATCTGGACTTTGCCCTCGTGCTTTTGGTACACGACGAGGCCAACGCTCTCGTACCGCATCGCGGGGTCCGTGACGGTGGTCCTGCCGGAGAGCGAGATGAACACGTCGTGGTACCGCTTGATCCGATCCATTGGTTGTCCGTGGTCATCGAAGCTCGCATCCGCCGGCCCTACCGCCGAAAGGGTGGCGTGTTTGAGCACGTGCAGAAAGCCGAACACGAATCCCGGGTACATCATGTGGATGTTGGCGCAGTCGCCGAGTGCTTCCTCCATGCGGTTAGTGAGGTTGCGAAACGCGTTCCCCGTGCTCTTGGCGCTGATCCCCAGCGCTGGCCCTATTCCGGGGACCATGACGGTCACGTCAACACTCTTGTGCTTGATCCCGCCAAGGACGGAGTACTCGGAGTCATTTTGCGCCTTCGGGTCGGGCTGGAGCGTGTACTCCAGATTGTTCCGGCCGATAGCCGCAAGCCCTGGCCGCGGCAGGAGCCATTCTGGCGGGAATCCGCCTTCGAGAATGAGGCGCGTGCTGCAGTGAAAGTGCAAGGGCTTGATGTGGCCGCCGGATTGCGTCTTTGCGGCCCCTGACAAACCCTGAATAGCATCGTGCAAAGTCCGCACCGAAAGAGGTTGACTCATACGCTCTATGGTTCGTTGTAGCACGCCGGAACCGACGAGCGTTACTGCGCGCTGCGTTGGTAACGTCGTTCGTGGAGCGCGGTTGCCGCTTCGCGCAGCAAGGCGCAGTCTTGGGTGGTCAGACCGATCCCGCGACGCAACAGGAGGGTATCCGCGTGGTGGCGTGCGGCATCGTCACCCCTGGTGCGAGCGATATTGTCGAGTTCCTTGGCGAGGTCGTCCGTGGCCGTGCGAGCTGGCGTAGCGATGAGCACACGCCCTGCTTCGGTGGGCTCGAGTTTGAGCATGCCGCCGCCAAGCGCGTGCCCTACGAGCTCGCAGCTCAGCCGCGTGAGGCTCGTCTGCCACAGCGCAGCCAGCACGTCATTACTTGCCCGCGTTTCCTTGTGAAGCCGGAGGGTGTGAAGGCTGTTCGGTGCCACGGCGATAGTGTTGTTTGCAACGAGTCGCGGCGTGGTACCGCTCATGTAGGAGACGAACGCGTCCGCGTGGTGCACGTGGGGGACGCAGTACCACGGGTTGCGAACACGGCACTTGTACGCTTTCGGGATGCCCGCGTGTTCTCCTTGTTTGAGGTACTTCTTCACTCCCTCGGGCAGGTCATCGTCGGGTTTGATGTGCAGGAGGTATGCAGCGTCGCCGGTGTTGATGGCGCCTTGCAGGTCGTCCTCGGTGAAGCGCACCGCGTTGAGCGACCGCCCGCGCCGCAACGCCGGCCGCAAGAAGGAGGCCGGTATGCGCCATGCCGCCGCTGCTCCAGGCGAGAGGTGGAAGTACTCGTTGGCGCCCGTGACATACCCGATTCCGACATCAGCGACCTGGCCGAGCGATGCAGTCAGGGGAGACATTGCGAGTTCCCGGTAGAGTTGTCGCGTCTTCGACGGGATCAGGTATTCGATCAGGCGTTCCTCTCCCGCCGCAATTCGGCTGGCGTTGAGGATCCTCGTCCGGGCGAGCGGCAGCGGACATTGCTGGAGGTCGGCAAGTTTGCCAGGGTGCGCGAGATCGCGCCAGGCGAACGTTGCCGGGCCGTTGTCCTTGGCTTCCGCCAAGAGCAGGAGAGTGTCCTCGCTGAGGTTCGGAAAAAGCTTCTGCCGAAACGTCAGGAATGTCACGGTGGCGAAAGTGTCGCGGAGGTGCTGAAGTGCTGGTCGTGCGTAAGCGGCGTACATCAGCTCAAACGGGATGACCATCGCGAGCCGGCCACCCGGTTTGAGGTGCGCGATGCTGTGCAAGAGAAACGGTAGCCAGGAACTCGCGAGGCGACTTACGGTGACGCCCTGCTGTGCGGCACGATGGAGGGCACGGTCGCGGGCCACTCCGGTAAAGCGTTGATACCGGATAAACGGCGGGTTGCCCACGACAACGCTTACCCGCCGATTGCCGGGCTCGGTCGTGAAGAAGTCGTTCAGAGCAAGATTGCGCCGTCCAATCCCAAACTCGTCAGCTAACAAGGTAGTGATGCGCTCATGGACTGACGGGTCAAGCTCGATCCCAAAGATTTGCGATGACGGACTCCCGCCAAACGCGGCGAGGCGCTTCGCTGCCGCGCGCAAGAACACCCCGCCACCAAAGCTGGGGTCCAACACCGCATCCGATCCGGTTCTGATACCCCACCACACGAGAAACTCCGCCACCTGATTGTCCGTATAGAACGCACCCAGGCTCTTCGCGTCCTCCCCGGATATGCCAAACTCATGCGGCTGCATTACTTACATCTCAATTCTATACGTGTAGGGGGATGAGCGGTTGCCGCGCCGATCTTCATACCCCTCTTATCGGCCTAAACGCAAGACTCTTCCGCCTTACCGCGCCCCAATCCTCGCCCTCTTCCCCAGCCGCACCGCGTTCTCGATGAGCTGTAGACCGTAGTTCGCTCCGGGCGTCAAGGTCAAAATGGACTCCGGGTGAAACTGGACGGCTTCGATGGGCAAGTCCTTGTGCCGGATTCCCATGATGATGCCGCCCTCGGTGGTTTCCGCGGTCACTTCGAGACAGGCGGGGAGGGACTCGCGGCGCGCGTAGAGGGAGTGGTAGCGGCCTACCTGAAACTCCTCAGGGAGTCCTGCGAAGACGCCGACGCCGCGGTGGCGCACCATGGAACGCTTGCCGTGCATGGGGTAGTCCAGCACGTCCAGCTCGCCGCCGAACGCTTCCACTATGCCCTGCAAGCCCAGGCACACGCCGAATACGGGGAGGCCCAGGCGGACCGCGGTCTTTACCAGGTCGGGCACGCCGAAATCCGCGGGGCGGCCCGGGCCGGGTGAAATCAGGATCAGGGTGGGCGCCAGTTGGGTAATCAGATCGGGGGAAAAACCGGCGCGGTAGGTCACCACCTCGGCGCCGGTCTGGCGCGCGTAGTTGGCAATCGTCTGGATGAAGCAATCGTCGTTATCCACCAGCAGGAGCCGGGCGCCTTGGCCGGCCGCGGCGTGCTTCACTTCGACCGGCGGCGGAACCGGGTCGGGCTCTCCCAGGATGCGGAAGAAACCGGTCGCCTTGAGGCGCGTCTCGCGCTCTTCCATGGCGGGCACGGAATCGTAGAGCAGCGTCGCGCCCGCGGGATAGGAAGCCATTCCGTCGCGCAGATAGGTGGTGCGAATGAGAATGCCGGTGTTGATGTCGCCGTTGAGCAGAATCATCCCCACGGCGCCGCCGTACCAGCCGCGGGCGTCCTTCTCAAGCGCCTCGATGGCCTGCGCCGCGGCCTTCTTGGGCGCGCCGATCAACGTCACCGCCCACATGTGACTGAGGAAGGCGTCGAGCGAATCGCAGTCGTCCCTAAGAATGCCCTCGACGTGGTCCACCGTGTGGAAGACGCCGGCGTACTTCTCGATGAGGCGGCGCTCGATCACCTTGACGGTGCCCGGCTGGCAGACGCGCGACTTGTCGTTGCGGTCCACGTCCGTGCACATGGTCAGTTCGGATTCTTCCTTCAACGATCCGATCAGCTCGGCGATGTTCTCGGCGTCGCGCAGCGCGTCGCCGGTCCTTTGGGCTGTTCCGGCGACCGGGCAAGTCTCGACGCGCGACTCCTCCACCCGCACGAACATCTCGATCGACGCCCCGATCAACTGCTCGCCGCCGAATTGCAGGAAGAACTCGTAGGGGCTGGGACTGGCGTCCTGGACGCGCTCGAACAGCTCGGAGGGCTTTCCCGAGTAGGGCGCGCGGAAGGTCTGGCGCAGCACCACCTCGTAGTAATCGCCGCGCGCCATTCCTTGGCGCACCTTCTCGACATTGGCCATGTATTCTTCCGGTGTGTGGTCGGAAGAAATTGGGCCGGGCGCGCGCTGGGGCGGTGGAGCAATCTCGTCGGCATCGCGCGGGAGGCCGCGTGTGGAAACGCCCTCCCGTTCGAAATCGTACTGGTAGTGATCGATGTGCTCCTTCTTGCGATCGGCGAAAAAGATGTCGTCGCAGAGAAACAGGTGCAGGTCTTTGTGCCCGGCGCGGGGCAGCCGCTTGACGATGGGCTCGAACTGAAACAGCAGGTCGTAGCCGAATGCGCCCGCCAGGCCGAGGTGCGAGTCCTTTTCTTCGCGGAACTCCTCGATCAGCGCCCGCAGGACGGAGAACACGGAAGGCTGCCGGCTACGCTCCTCCTCGGGGAACAGCGTGGGCATGGGTTTCAACCGGCCGGCCAACAGGCCCGATTCGAAGCCGAACTCTTCCCAGTGGGGGTGGCCGGCCAGCACCGGATGGAACATCTCGAGGATCTTGCGGCCGCGCTCATTGAGCGGGCGGAACTCGACGCGGCGGTCGTAGGAGACGATCTCGAGCGGCGGACAAGTGGAGCCGATGTCCCAGCGCGAATATCTCCCGGGATACTCGTATCCCGAGGAGAGATAGATCCCACGGTGGCGGTCCAGCTCGCGCGCGAGGTGCGCCAACCCTCTTCGGTAGACGACCTGCGAGACAGTGCGAGTGACCTCGATCCCGTGGGGAGTCTGGTAGCGGTATTCGCGCATAGGCTTGTCCCTTGGGGGAATTCGTTTTCAGGATAGCAAACGAGCGCAGGGGACAACCCCACCGGCGGCAAAGACCCGCATCGGGCGTTCCGCCGCCGGCGCCACGCTACGCCTTTTTCTTGAGCAGGTGGGTGTTGTCCCGGATGAACTGGCGGATCTGGTCCGCCATGGCCAGCAGCTTCTCCCACTGCTCGCGGTAGAGTGTGACGGGAAAGCGCCCCAGCCCGTACACGGAGAGCGCGCCTTTCTCGCTCACCTTCAGGGACATTTGCCCGCGCGCGGGTCTTTTCAGCGCTTCATTCTCAGCGCGCAGCCGCTCGATTTCCGCTTGCATTTCTTCTTCGGTTGGCATGGTGCTCAGTTCCATTCATACCACACCTGGAGGCACATGGTACGCTGGAAAATTCACCTCTCATGCCGGAATTCGAAGCCATCCTGTTCGATTTCGACGGGGTCCTTCTGGACAGCGAGCCGGTCCACTGCGCCTGCTGGGCGGAGGTGCTGGCGCCGATTGGCGTCACCCTGGAGTGGGGATTCTATCGCCAGCACGGCATCGGGGTGGACGATCGCGAAATGCTGCGCACGATGGCGGCCGGTTCCGATCCGCCGCGAAAGTGGGAAGAGCTTTGGGCGCTGTATCCCGCGAAGAAGAGATTGTTCCAAGCGCGCATGGAGCGGTTGCCGCCGTTCGAGCGGTCGCTGGACGGGTTTCTCAGCGGGCTGCATGGCGTGTACAAGCTGGCGGTGGTGAGTTCCAGTTCGACCGCGGAGATCGCGCCCATACTGGCAGCCGGCGGCATCGGGCGGCACTTTGACACGCTGGTCGGCGGCGAAGACGTCCAGCACCACAAACCGGCCCCGGAACCGTATCTGCTGGCCGCCCGACGGCTGGGGACGCGCGCGGCGCTGGTGGTGGAAGACTCGGAAGCCGGCATGGCCAGTGGACGCGCCGCGGGGTTCGAAGTACTGACAGTGAAAGGTCCCGCCGATGTCCGGGAACGGGTGCTCGGCAGGCTCTCGAAGGGGGTATTGGCATGAGTCGAAACCGCGGTGATTCCCAAAAGGCCAAACTTCGCCGGGACCGTATCCGGCGCGAAAAACACGCGGAGCGCGCAGGGCCGCCGGCGCGGGATGGCGCGCCGTATCGAGGCCCCGAGCATCCGTTTGCGGCCGAGCGAGCGCTCCGGGGGATGCAGGCTCTATTGGAGGGCCAGCGGTTCAAGAGCATCGATGAGGCTAGTGCGCGACTGGCGGAGATCACCAGCGGCGGCCGGCTTTCTCAATTAGCGGAGGCCTGGAAACAGGACGACCCTAAGTGGCGCGCCCAAGAACTTGCCTACGATGCCCTGGAGACGGACAGTCTGGTAGAAGCCCTGCGGCTTGTGACTGAAGCACAAGAACTGGACCCGGATTGCACCGATGCGCAACGTCTGATGGTCTCGATTCTTCCCGCGTCTCCGGAGAACAAGCTCGATCTGATGCGGGAGGTGGTCGAGAAAGCGGAGCGTAACTTGGGCGAGGCCTTTTTCCTGGAACACATGGGCCACTTCTGGGGAACTATGTCCACGCGGCCCTACATGCGGGCCAAGCAGCATCTCGGTGAATTGCTGGTGGAAACGGGACGGTTGGCGGAGGCCGCCGGCGTTTTCGAGCGGCTGCTGGAACTCAATCCCACCGACAATCAGGGGATGCGCTATCCGCTCCTGGCGCTGTACCTGGCCGCCCAACAGGCGGAGAGGGCCGGCCATGTCATGTCGCGCTACCCGGGCGAAGAGAAGTTTTTGGCTTCCTTCGCATGGGCGCGGGTGCTGGAGCGCTGGCTGGCCGGAAAGCTGGACGAGGCCGCGGCAGCCCTGGCACGGGCCCGCACGGTCAATAAGTTTGCCGAGCGGTACATCTCCGGCATACGTGAGCTTCCGGCTGAAACGCCGGAGTACTTCAAGCCGGGCGATGAGACGGAAGCCCAAGTGTGCGCGCGAGAACTCTCCCTGGCGTGGGAACGCAACCCGGCTTTTCGCGAATGGCTGCGAGCGCAGAAGTGAGGCATCCGGTGGCGCCATCCAATCCAAAGGGGGAAAGTTCAAAGCACTTGCGCAGCGTGCTTCCATTATTGAAGGAGCTGGTGCGCCCGCGCCGCGGGAAGCTCGCGTTGGGCTTTCTGCTGATGCTGATCAACCGGCCCGCCGGCCTGGTTTTGCCGGGTTCCACCAAGTTCCTGGTGGACAGCGTCATCATGAAGCACCAGACCCGGATGTTGCAGCCGCTGGTCCTGGTGGTGCTCGCGGCCACCATCGTTCAGGGTGTCACCTCCTTCATCCTGACGCAGTTGCTTTCGAAAGAGGCGCAACGCCTGATCGCGGAATTGCGGCGCAAGGTGCAGGAACACGTGGGCCGCCTGCCGGTGGCGTACTACGACGCCAACAAGACCGGGGTGCTGGTTTCCCGCATCATGACCGACGTGGAGGGCGTCCGCAATCTCATCGGCACGGGCTTGATCGAGTTCGTAGGCGGGATTCTGACCGCATTGATCGCACTGGTCCTGCTGCTGCGCATCAGCCCACTGCTCACGGGACTGGCCGTGCTGTTTATCGCGGCGTTCGCGCTGGCGCTGCGCCAGGCGTTCGGGCGCATCCGGCCGATCTTCCGCGAGCGCGGCAAGATCAACGCCGAGGTGACGGGGCGGCTCACCGAGTCGCTGGCCGGCGTGCGCGTGGTGAAGGGATATCACGCCGAGGCCCAGGAGGCGGGCGTCTTCGCGGGCGGCGTCAAGCGCCTGCTCGATAACGTGCTGCGCAGCCTGACGGCCATCTCGCTGATGAGCCTTTCGGCCACGGTGCTGATGGGGTTGGTGGGCGCCACCGTGATGTACCTGGGGGCGCGCCAGATCCTCGCCGGAACGCTGACCCTGGGGGGATTCATGGCTTTCACCGCGTACCTGGCGTTCCTGGTGGCGCCGATGTTCCAGGTGGTGGGGATCGGCACGCAGTTGACCGAGGCGCTGGCGGGCCTGGACCGCACGCAGGAAGTGCTGCACGAGAAGCCGGAAGACGAGGACGCGCGGCGCACACAGGCGATCGGCGCGATCCAGGGCTACGTATCTTTCGAGCACGTGACGTTCGAGTACGACCCCGCCAAACCGGTGTTGCACGACGTGAGCTTCGACTCGCCGCCGGGAACGGTGACGGCGCTGGTGGGGCCGTCGGGATCGGGGAAATCGACCATCATCAGCCTGATCGCGGCGTTTCACGAGCCGGTCCAGGGCGCGGTTCGCGTGGATGGAACGGATGTTTCGACGATCCGGCTGGACGCCTACCGCACGCAGCTTGGCGTGGTGCTGCAAGACACGTTCCTGTTCGACGGAACCATTCGCGAGAACGTGGCGTTCGCGCGGCCGGGCGCGAGCCAAGAGCAGGTGCTGGCGGCCTGCCGCATCGCGCGCGTGGACGAGTTCGCCGAGAGGCTCGAGAAAAAGTACGAGACCATCGTCGGCGAGCGCGGCGTGAAGCTCTCCGGCGGCCAGCGGCAGCGCGTCTCGATCGCGCGCGCGATCCTGGCGGACCCGCGGATTTTGATCCTGGACGAGGCCACCTCGAGCCTGGACTCGGAATCGGAGTCGGCGATTCAAGAGGGCCTGGCGTACCTCATGAAAGGCCGGACGACGTTTGTGATTGCGCACCGTCTCTCGACGATTCGCCGGGCGGACCAGATCCTGGTGGTGGAAGAGGGCCGGATCGTGGAGCGCGGGACGCACGAGTCGCTGTACGCGGCGCAGGGCCGCTACTACGATCTGTACACGCGGCAGCACGGAATCGACGCCAACCTGTTCCTGGCGCCCGGCGAAGGCGGGAAGGAGCCGGAAACGGAGGAGAAGCCGCGCATGCCGGCCGGCGTGGTTGCCCCGACGGCGGCCTCACTGCTGCGCGGCGGGATCGCGTAAGGGAGTGGGGAGTCGAGAAATTGCGGCTTCAGAGATCTTCCGGGCGAAGCCCTGTGTCTTTGGCGATCTTCGCCAACGCTGCGGGTCCGATCTCCTCGGCGTCGTGGAAGCAGAACGTGAAGTTCCGCCATCCCGGCCGTTGCAGCTTTCGGTGAGAGCCGACCTGTTTCTTGAACGTCCAGCCAATTCTGAGCAGCGCAGCGTAGACCCGTCTGGCTTTCGTTGCACTCCAGGTGCTCACGCGGCGAACAGAACCTCCAGCAGTTGCGGCAACTCCTCGCCGCTCTCAATCATGTCGGCGAGAACCTGAAGAGCGATGGCCTTCACCTTCCGCAGTGCCGACTCTTCCGTGTCGCCGTAAGCCATCACTCCCGGCAACTGGGGGACGGAAGCGAGGAATCTTCCGTCTTCTTCACGCTCGATCTCAATTTGCAGCGGCTGGATCTCGACCATGTGTCTATGCCAATTCTACCGGAATCGGATCAGGTCCGCACGATCGATGCCAACATGTTCCCGGCGCCGGCGTGGCTGCGCCTACAGCGGCCTCACTGCTGCGCGGCGGGATTGCGTAAGGGAGTAGGGGACACGGGAGCGCCGAGCTCCTTGAGTGTGTCCTGGTAGTAAACTCCGCCTTCACCGCCCGAGCTCATATGGGCTCGGACGAAATGAACGATACGCGCCCTGACGTCGGCGGCCTCGGGAAAGTCCTCATCGGTCCAAAATCGCTTCGACCGGTCGAAGTAGCCCAGACGCGCCAGGAAAGAAGTCCCGAAACTAATGCTCGTTTCCAGGGAATCGTCGCTGTCCTGAAGTTTGAACGACCCGTCCGGTTGCAGCGATTCGTTCAGACACCAGCGCAGCATCTTGCGGATTTCGACGCGCATCGCCTCCCGTTGGGCCGGCGTGGCCTGGCTCCATCCCAGGCGGAAGAGCTGAACCACATCCATGTTGTTGTGGTTCAGGTACACGCTTCCTTCGAGCCAGCCGAGCGGATACTTCCGGTCTTTGATCGCCAGGGTAGTCGCGATGATCTTGGGCCAATCCGGCACGTTTCCCTGGAGATAACTAACGATGTGAAAGGTGATACTCAGATCATTGGTTTTCACGATCCCGCCGTTTGCTGCGCGGTACCAAGCTCCCCAGTACCCGGTATCCGGGTTGCGAGCGGTATGGAGCAGCCAATCCAGCAGCGCGCGCTTGAGCCTCGGATCCCAGGCGTAATTCTTCGGCTGCTCGCGCAGGATCAGCCGCATCAGGTCGGCGACTGTCTCATTCAATTCCCGCCGGTGGTCTACGCCTTGCGCCTTCAGATCCGAGATCAACAGATGATTCAGATGGCCGGTTAGTTTCTCGGGCGAATTGATCCGATCTAGAAAATGCACCGGATACTTCGGGACAAGACCGCGGCCGGCGAGTTCCGCGATCTGGTCGTAACTGGCGTCCAGCTTGAAGAACCATTCTGTGTACCATTTTCCCCAGCTTCCGTCAGTTGCGGATTGCTCGTCCGCCGCCTGCGCATTGGCCGGATCGCGCAAGGCTTCTTCCAGTGCGCGCACTCGTTCGCCCATGCGGGGATAGTCGTGCGTCGCACTACATATCCATTTGGTCTCAGTCAGGATTTCGTGTGCCGGCCGCCAGGCCTGTCCCTGTTTTTCGAGCGCAAAGAGCTGTCTTTTCGCCCGGAGGAGCCGGCTTTCGTAGTAGGCCCAGCGGATCGTGTTTCGCTCCACCGCTAGAAACACCAAAAGCAGGACGGCGATTCCGGCACCAAGCCACTTCTTCATGGTCGTCACTTGCCAACGTCACCCAGTATTGCACTCACCGCAGCGAGAAGTTTCAATCCACTTTCCGAAAACGCACGGCCATGTAGGGCTTGGCCGGCAGCTTCAGAGTAAACTTGCCTTCGAATGTGCCGGCCACCGGCGTAATGGTCATTTCCCAAGGGTCGATCATGTCGGCCCGATACCGCACTCCCTTGGCAAGGTCGAATTCGTATTCCGCGGGCTGGTTGATGTCGAAGTAGAAAAGGTAATAGCGGCCCTCCTGCCCCGCGCCAAGATAGTAAGTCGAGAGGCTATTCAAACCTTCCGCGGGGGCATCTTCGAGTATCTTGCGCAAGAACGCGATGCGGCGCGGGCTTTCGCCATGCAGCACGCCGCCTTTCGACCACCACAGAACATCGTTCGGGTCGAGGTAGGTCTCTCCGTGGCCCACGTAGGCTCCGGAAACCGTGCCTAACCAGAAACGCCGCACCATTTCCTGCGCCGAGATGTTGCCCCAGCGGCGCGGAATGTTGCCTTCGTACTTACACTCGTCGTAAACCAACGGTTTGCGGTAGGTGGCCACCATCGGCAGCGCTTTTTCGAAATCCGAGCTCTGAAAACTCACGTGCGTCACCCAAGGTTTGGAATGGTCGTACAACACCATGCCGTTGTGGATGGACCGCAAGTGATGGTAGGGGTCTTTCTCCTGAACGAGCCGAAAGAGCCGGTCCCAATCCGCCATGGTCTTGCTTTTCAGCAACCCGAGGTCGTATTCGTTGGCCATCGACCACCAGACATTGCGGTAAGCCGAGAGGCGCGCCACGATGTATCGCAGATACCGGTCGTCGGCCTCGGCCCCCATGGTTGCGTAACCCCAGCGGTCGTAGGGATGGAACAGGATCAGGTCGGCCTCAATGCCCAACGTCTCGAGATCGCGCACGCGCTGTTCGAGGTGGCGGAAGAACGCCGGGTTGAAGCGCGTGAAATCGTTGTGGCCCGCCGCATCCCGCTCGAACGGATAGTAAACGGGCTCGTTCTGGTTATAGACGTAGCTCTTGGGAAACACGCACATACGCATCTTATTGAAGGGCGCGGTCCGCAAGGTGGCGAGCGTTTGCTCTTCCAGTTTGTCGCCCTGGTGGATCCAGGCGTAGCACGTGGTCCCCAGCGGCACGTAGGGTGAGCCGTCCTCGTATGCGAAGTGCGTAACATAGCGGACGCGCACGGGGCCGTGATTGCCCGCCGCGGGCGCGGTGCAGGTGAAACGCCCCTGCCGGCCGTCGAGTTCCGCCGCGTTGCTGGAAGTCCGGTAGCTCCACTCCCCGATTTCATCGGGCATGAACCGCACGCGGTAGACGCCATCGCCGTCGTAGAAACCGTCCACGCCGACCACGCGATCACGACATTGGAACTGCGCCCGCAACTGAACGTCGACGAAGGGATTCCCCGCGCGAGGCCCCTGGAGTGCGACTTCGTACATACCCCACCGCTCCGCGCTGTCGGCCGCCCGGAGCGGAGCCAGCGCGCTCCAGCCGCAAACCAGCCAAATCCAAGTTGTAGTTCGATGCATTTTTCGCGATTCCCCCGCTACTATACTACCGGGCGCCCGGTCGTCATTAGCGGACGCCGGTTTTGAGTTCTGCTACCATCAGCGCTTCGCGAGGGAATCATGACTCACAAAGTCTCTGTGTTGTGCGTGGGGCTGGCGCTGCTGAGCGCGCCGGCCGCACCGCGGACCGAAATCACCGCGGCTCTTCCGGTTATTCCCGATGCCAAGTTCAATCTCGCCGATTATGGCGGCGTGGGCGACTACCAGACCTTCAACACAGATGCCTTCAAGAACGCCATCGCCGCCATCGCCAAGGCCGGCGGCGGCCATCTGATCGTGCCGGCCGGAACTTACAAAACGCTCCCGTTTGTGCTGACCAGCCACATGGACCTGCATCTCGAGGCCGGCGCCACCATCAAGGCGCCCGATACGTTTGCGGATTACGGCATCCCCGATCCAAACCAGGCGGCGGCGCAACCGGGCGGCCGGAGCGGGTTTGGCATAGGCAGAGTCGCGCCCCTGATTTCATGCCCCAGTGGCACCACCGACCTGGCCATCACGGGATCCGGCACCATCGACGGGTCGGGCGCGATGTTCTGGATGTGGTCCGACAAAGCCGCCCGCCGTTATCCACCCGGCCGCGCCGTCGTCGCCCGGCCCGTTCTGATTTCCCTCAGCGGCGTCCAGCGGCTGCACGTCGACGGCGTCACGCTGACCGACTCGCCCAGTTTTCACCTGGTCCCCCGCGGCCAGGACATCACCATCGAAAACCTCCGCATTGTCGCTCCCAGCGATGCCCCCAACACCGATGCCATGGATCCCGGCGGAGAGCGAATCGTCATTCGAAATTGTGAAATCGACACCGGCGACGACAACGTCGCGCTGCAAAGCGGCTCGCACGATGTCCTCATCGAGGACCTCACCTGCCTCCATGGCCACGGCATTTCCATCGGCAGTCCCACGCGCAACGGTTTGAGCCACGTCATCGTTCGCCGCTGTACGTTTAACGGAACCGACAACGGTCTGCGTATCAAGTCCTACCGCGGTAACGGCGGCGAAGTCCACGATATCCAGTACTCCGATATCGTCATGAAGAACGTCAGGCGCCCGTTTGACATCAACATGCTCTACAACGGCAACGCCGGCCTCGCCACCGACGTGGGCCCGCGCCAGGCCGCGCCGGGGCAGACTCAGGCCATTCCCAATTTTTACGATATCCACATCACCAACCTGACCGTCACGCGTTCCCCGCTGGCGGGCCGGATCCTTGGTCTTCCCGAGCAGATGCCCAACAACATCACGTTTACCAACGTCAAGATCCAAAGCATCCGCGGCTTTCTGGTGCAGGATGGCAAGGACATTACGTTCGACAACGTGCAGATCGCCGTCGCCGTCGGCGACCCCCTGGTCCTCGACAATGCCTCGGTAAAATGGAACGGAGCCCAAAAGACCGGCTCCAGCGGCGGTCCGCCCGATCCGTTCTATTGATGGAAGGAGAATCGCAGTGAAGCATCGCATGATCGGTGGGGTATTGGCCATGGCAGCCGTGGCGGGGATTCTCAGTGGGCAGGCGCAGCCGCAGGCCATTCCCGCGAGGCCCGATCCGAAGGAGATTCCCATCCCACCGATTGCGACGTCGATGAAGAAGATGCCGGGTGTCAACGAGCTTCCCAATCGTCCTGAGATGCCCGACGTCCTGACGATGAACAGCGGGAAGAAGGTCGCGACCGCCGCACAATGGAACGAGCGCCGCGGGGAGATGAAACGAATCCTCGAGTACTACGCCGTCGGCCAGGCTCCCCCCGCGCCGGGAAATGTGAAGGGGCGTGAGGTCCGCTCTGAACTGGTGATGAACGGCAAGGTCAGATACCGTCTGGTGCACTTGACGTTCGGACCCAAGCGGAGCCTCAGCCTGGATATCGGCATCTTCGTTCCAGCCGGGGGCGAGCCGGTCCCGGCGGTGATCTCGCCATCCGGCTCGCCCCCGGGAGCGACTCCGTTGCCGCGGCTGGCGCAAGGACCAAACCAGGGAAGGAACGAAGATGTGCTGCTCCTGGTGGGGCCTGGACCGCAACCCAACGGAGCCGGCGCGGGACGCGGACCGGGGCGCGGGGGGGCGCCCTCTGGTCCCGGCGGTCCCCGCACCGCGGAAGCGATCGCAGCCGGCAGTCCGGTGCTGGCGCACGGCTTTGCCTTCGTGACGTTTGACAACAACGATTGCGCCGAAGACACCACTCTCCGCAACGCCGACGGCAGTTGGGCGTACCGCACCACGCGCTTCTACCCGGCCTACCCGAAATACGATTGGGGAGTATTGCAAGGATGGGCGTGGGGTGTTTCGCGAATCGTGGATTATCTGGAAACGGACCCCGCCATCGATAAAACCAAACTCATCGTCACCGGTGTCTCACGAACTGGCAAATCCGCTTTGGTCGCCGGCGCATTCGACGACCGTTTGGCGTTGGTTGCTCCCGTAGCCAGCTCCGGCGGCGGCACTCCGGCATACCGGTTCAGCGGCTCGCAGCCGCCGCGAGGCGGCAAAGAGGGTCTCACTGAGATGGTCCGAAAATATCCCAATTGGTTCTCGGAGCATCTGCATGAATTCTGGGGACAACCGGACAAGTTGCCGTTCGATTCGCATTGGTTCATGGCGCTGGTGGCGCCGCGGCCGTTCCTTGCGCTCGAAGGGACTCACGACCAGAACGTCAACCAGAACGGTGTGCGTCAGGCATTTCTCGCCGCTCAGCCCGCCTTTGCGCTGTTGAACGTCAAGGATCGGCTCGGCGTGAGTTGGGCGGATCGCCCGCACGGAATGGTGCAGGGAGACTGGGATGCCCTGTTCGCCTTTGCGGACAAATTCCTGATGGGGAAGACCGTCACCAGGCGATTCGATGAGTTCCCGCCGGAGGAGGCTTCGGCGCGGTAGGCCGCGAAATTCGGAGACAGACACCGGCATCCGCGCGGCGCACGGCCCCCAAAGGGGGCACCCCGGCGCCTTGGGACGCGGGTGTCTGGTCCCTACGGGTGTCAGTCCCCGGCGGCGGCCACAAGAGCCATGATGTTCTCTTTCGGCATCCCCGGACTGACTCCGCCCCCAACCGAGAGGATGAGGCCGGCGCCGTTGTTTTTCGCCAGGATTTCTCCCGCGGCTTTTCTCACCATTTCCGGCGTGCCGCGAACCCCAATTTCCAGCGGCGGCACGTTTCCCATCAAGCAGAGGCGTCCGTTGGTTTTCTCCCGTGCCTGCGAAACGTCGATTTTGTGACTCCAGTTCAGGACGTCGAATCCGGTGTCGGGTAACTCAGCCAGGAACGGCCGGATGTTAGCGTCGTTGTGATAGACCTTGACCCAGTCGGCCGGGAATGCGTCGCAGATCTGCTTGAGATGAGGATGCGCGAATTCCCGGTAAGCCTTGGCGGAGAGGAAACCTACGATGTCATCGAGGACCAGAACGCCTTCGACCGTGTCGCCGATGGCCTCGGCTTGCGCCTTCAACCAGTCGATCACAGTCCGGGTGGTCAGGGCGAGGAGCTTGTGCACCGCTTCGGGGTTCTCGACGGTATCGACCATGAATTCGGAAACGCCTCGCAAAAATGCGGCCAGGCACAGCGGGCCGCGGGCGGCCACCATCGGAATGGTGTAGCCCGCATCGAGAATGCGGGGCCGGTGCATGCGGTAGAGGTGCAGCGCCAGAGCCATCAGCCCGTCGGTCAGCGGGTTGACTGCCGGCATGGTGTCCACATCTTCGAGACGTCTCAGAACCGGCGACTGCGCGGGCGGCTGGTCTTGCCAAAAGTGGATCTGGCTGCCGAACGCCGATGGTTCGATCGCCATTCCGTATTCCACCCACCAGGAAGGGAGCAGGATGATATCGGGAAACTCGCGTATGATCCGCAAATTCGCCTGGAACCAGAGTTCCGGGTCCAAGTAGTAGTCCAGGTGGCTTACCCCGATGTATCCGGGAATCCACGGACTATCGACGATCAGCGCGACGGGCGTCGTGGCGGGGTGCCCTATGGGCCCGGCGCGCTTGGCCGCCTTTTTGAAGCACTGCCATTGTTCGGGGCGCATGGAGTTCGTTCGCGGATCGAACTATGTACCAGTGTTCCTGTTTCCGGGGCAGGTGTCAATAGGCGGTCTCGCTGGGCAGTTGTTGTATCATGAAACCAATCATGAAGGTCGTGGATGTGCGGGCGACTAGTGTGACCGTCCCGCTGGAAGCACCGTTGCGCCATGCCAACGGCTGCCACTGGGGCCGCTTTGTGCGAACCATCGTCGAGGTGGAGGCCGACAACGGCCTAGTCGGACTGGGTGAGATGGGCGGCGGCGGGGAATCGGCCGAAGAGGTATTCCGGGCCATGAAATCGTATCTTGTGGGGCACGATCCGGCGCGTCTCGAGGAGATGCGCTTCCGGATCGCCAATCCAACGGCCTCGCTCTACAACAACCGCACCCAAATCCTGGCCGCGCTGGAATTCGCGTGCCTCGACATTTTGGGGCAGGCCTGGGGCGTCCCGGTGTGTGACATCCTCGGCGGACGTCTGCGGGACCGCATTCCATTTGCCGCCTACTGCTTTTTCCGTTATCCGGACCCGCGGACGGGCGCCGGTGAAGTGCGCACCATCGACCAACTGGTGGAACATGCCGGTGGGCTGAAGCGGCGCTTCGGCTTTACCACGCATAAGCTGAAGGCCGGCGTTTTTCCCCCGGACTATGAACTCGAAGCGTATCGCGCCCTGGCCGCCGCTTTTCCCCAGGACTCGTTGCGATTCGACCCCAACGCCGTGTGGTCCACCGAACAGGCCATCCGTTTCGGGCAGGCCATCGAGGGGTTGCGCAACGACTATCTCGAGGATCCGGTCTTCGGCCTCAACGGAATGCGGCGCACTCGCCAGATGGTGCGGGTTCCGCTCGCTACCAATACGGTGGTGGTCAACTTCGAGCAACTCGCCGCCAATGCGCTCGACACGGCGGTGGACGTGATCCTTCTCGACACCACCTTTTGGGGTGGAATCCGGGCCTGTGTGAAAGCCGCCGCGGTCTGCGAGACGTTTCAACTGGGCGTCGCCGTCCACTCCTCGGGCGAGTTGGGAATCCAACTGGCGACCATGCTGCATCTCGGCGCGGTTCTTCCAAACCTTTCATTCGCGGCCGATGCCCACTACCATCATTTGACGGACGACATCATTGAAGGCGGCCCGATGCGATACGAAAATGGCGCCATCCGCGTGCCCGACAAGCCAGGGTTGGGCGTCAAGCTCGACCGCGACAAACTCCGCCGGTACAGCGAACTCTACCAGCGGCTAGGGAGCTACCCTTATGACCAAGACCCGGCCCGGCCCGGCTGGACCCCAATTGTCCCCAACGACCGATGGGCCGATCCGAACGACACTCGCCCGGTGCGGATTCCTCACTAAAAGGGGTCAGACGCATTTTTCGCGCCGCTGGCGAATAATGCGTCTGACCCCTTTTGTTCCCCTGGCCCTCCTAGCGGCCGCCGGCCTTCACGCCGAAACCGGCCGCGCCGCCTGGTTGCGATACGCGGCGCTGGGGGACGGTTCTGCCCGGCAGTACCGCGAGACCATACCAGCGGTGGTCGCGAGGCTCGGCGACGCCGCTCCGCTCGAGAGTGCACGGCGGGAATTGGTCCTCGGCATCCGCGGCATGGTCGGCAGGACGCTGCGCGTGGATTCCCATGTGCCCACCGAATCCGCCATCGTGCTCGGCACGCTGGGCGCAATTCGGCAGGCCTTTCCGCAGTTGGATGCCGCCGCCAACCTGGAGCCGGACGGATATTGGCTCAAGACCCAGCGGGCCGGCGCCGCCCGCTACACCATTGTCACCGCCGCCAACGATCGCGGGGTTCTGTACGGCGCGTTCGCGCTGCTGCGGAAGATCGCTCTGGGCGATCCGGTGGGCGACCTCGATGAGAAGCAGTCGCCCTTCGCTCCGGTACGGTGGATCAACCAGTGGGACAATCTGGATGGCTCGATCGAGCGCGGCTATGGCGGCCGCTCCATTTTCTGGGAGGACGGCCACGTGCGGGCGGACCTCACCCGCGCCGGCGAGTACGCCCGCCTGCTGGCGTCGCTCGGCATCAATGGCTGCTCCATCGACAACGTCAACGCCGACCCGCGCATCCTGGCCTCCGACTTCATCCCGCAGGTGGCGCGCATCGCCGCGGCTTTCCGCCCCTGGGGCATCCAGGTGGCGCTTGCGGTCGATTTCGGAAGTCCCCAAACCATTGGCGGTCTGGATACCTTCGACCCGCTCGACGCGCGCGTAGCCGCGTGGTGGAAATCCGCCGTGGATCGACTCTACCGCGCCATCCCCGATCTGGGTGGCTTCGTCCTGAAAGCGGATTCCGAGGGTCGCGTGGGCCCTTCGGCCTATGGAAGAACCCACGCGGATGCCGCCAACGTGGTGGCGCGCGCGCTCCAGCCGCACGGCGGCCTTCTCTTTTACCGCGGCTTTGTCTACGACCACCACATGGACTGGCGCAATCCCAAGAACGATCGCGCCCGCGCGGCTTACGACAACTTCAAGGAACTCGACGGCAAATTCGACGACAACGTGGTCATCCAGATCAAGCACGGTCCCATCGATTTCCAGGTGCGCGAGCCCGCGTCCCCGTTGTTTGGCGCGCTTGAAAAGACCAACCAGGCGGTTGAATTGCAGATCACCCAGGAGTACATGGGACAGGCCCGGCATACGGTCTTTCTGGTGCCCATGTGGAAAGAAACGTTGGACTTCGACATGCACGCCAAGGATACTCCCACACCCGTCAAGGCGCTGGTTGCGGGCAAGGTCTTCCTCCGGCCGGCCGGCGGCTTCGTGGGAGTCGCCAACGTGGGGCTCGACGACGACTGGGCGGGCAATCACCTCTCGATGGCGAATCTCTACGGCTTCGGCCGGTTGGCGTGGGACCCCGATCTGAGCGCCCGGCGCCTGGCCGAGGAATGGACGCGTCTCAGCTTCGGAGACGATCCCAAAGTGCTCGAGACCGTCGCCGGAATGCAGCTCAGCTCGTGGCGCACGTACGAGAACTACACCGGGCCGCTCGGGCTACAGACCCTTACCGACATCACCGGCGATCATTACGGAGTGGCCGTGGAAGCCTCCGAGCGCAACGGCTGGGGCCAATGGCACAACGCCGACGAAAAGGGCGCGGGCATGGACCGCACGGTGGCCACCGGCACTGGTTTCATCGGGCAGTACCACCCCGCCGTGGCCGACGTGTACGAATCGCTGGCTACCTGTCCGGACGATCTGCTGCTGTTCCTGCACCACGTTCCCTATACTTACAAGCTGCGCTCCGGCCAGACCGTCATCCAGTACATCTACGATTCGCATTACGACGGAGCGGATGCCGTTACGGGATACGTGGACGCGTGGAAGCCGCTCAAGGGGCGGGTTGACGACCGGCGGTATGGCGAGGTGCTGGCGCAACTCGAGTATCAGGCCGGCCAAGCCCACGTGTGGCGCGACGCCGTCACCATGTGGTTTCTGCGCGCTTCGGGCATCCACGATGCGAAGGGGCGCGTGGGCCACTACCCGGGCCGTTTCGAGGCGGAGTCGATGGCGCTCGAGGGCTACACCGTCATGGATGTCGTGCCGTGGGAAGCCGCTTCCGGCGGAAAAGCCGTCGTCTGTGCCGCGGCGCAATGCGCGGCTACCCTGCGTTTCGACGGCGCGTCCGGCTGGTATACGCTCCACGTCCAGTCTTTCGACCTGCCCGCGGGTGTCTCCCGCTTTCGAGTTCTGGTGGCCAACCAGGTGGTCGATGAATGGGCCGCCGCCGATCATTTTCCGGCGCGGAAAATCGACGGGTCTGCCTCAGTCCGGCGCGTCATCCCCGGCATTGCTCTGCGTCCTGGAGACGAGATCCGCATCGAAGGCGTGCCCGATGGCGGCGATCCCGCGGCGCTCGATTACGTCGAAATCCTGCCTGACGCAAGATGAAGCGTGGGGCAGGTCCCCGACCTGCCCCGTTACTACCAGCGGATGCAAGAGCCGTTCAATTCATCACTTGGATATGTCGCGAGTGAAGTCTCCATCGGGCCTGAATTCGCCGCCATTCAGGATGATGCCGAGCACTTCCTTGGAACGGGAATCATAGGCGCCTTGCTTTTGGGGCGTGATGTTGTTGTGGTCGGATTCAGTCATGGGAATCACTTCCTTGGGACCGGGGACTTGGTTAACGGCTGTCCAGATGCCGGCCGGCGGCGCGATCGTGTCAATGAAGCCCACAGCGGCCAGAACGGGGGCTTTGATGCGGGAGGCGAAATTGACGGTATCGAAGTAGAGGGCCGTCTCCATGACCTTAGGATTGTTCGGGGGCCAGTTCGGGTAGCCTGCCTTGCGGCCGTGCAGATCGCCGTTGGAGTCGGCGCCGGCGGGTTCGTTCACGATGACGGCGGTCACTTTGGGATTGAGGCCGGCAGTGGCCAGGCTTTGCTGGCCTCCCATGCTGACGCCTGTGACGACGATCGTTTTGCCGTCCCAGTCCGGGCGGCTCGCAATGTAATCGATGGCGCGCGAGTCGCGGAGATACATGTTGAGAAAGTAAGACGTTTCCCTATCGGTATTGCCTATCGACGCGTAGTTCGCGCTTACTCCGGCCGCCCGGCTGGGTGGGATGTCGTGCGAATCCACGTCGAAGGCGAGCCAGCCCTCCGCCGCGCGGTCCGTGACCGTGTTCGGCTGGAGGGCATACACGCCGGCATACTGAAAAATGACGAGGGCCGGTAACTTGCCTTCCTTGCCCGGCTTTGCGAGGTAGCCCTGGACGTGCGAGCCGAGGCTGTCAAGCTTCACGGTGTACAATTCCACACCGACCTTGTTGGTTTCGGTGGGCGTGAGAACGGGATTGATGGGAATTTCGCTCAGGGCCTTCAGTTTGGCTTCCCAAAAGACGTCGAAGTCGGCCGGGCGCGGGACCGACGGCTGCAACTTCCATGGCGCGACCGCCGCGCCGAGAACCATGGTGGGTACGCCACCGGCCGTCGGCACGTCCGGCCTCGAGGGCTGCGCCGGTGCTGTTGGCAAGGCGCTGGCGCCGACTTGGACGTAGAGCATGGCCGGTTCGCTGAGCGTGGCTTCAATGGTGGCGCTGCCGGACGAAACACCAATGACGCCAGTCTTAATGATGTCGAGATTGTTTTTCTTGATTACGTAGGCGTAGTTGCCGGTGGTGGCGGCGCCCTGCGGGAGCGTCACGGTCCAACCGGCTCTTTCGCCGAGATCGTAGATCCCGCTCTTGCTAAACGGTGTGAAGCTCAACTGCTGAGCACTGGCCGGCAGCGCCGCAAGAACCAGCGCAAGGCCCGCGGCGGACAAACGGGTTCTTGTCACGGCAACAGAATACCATTACTCTCAATACGGGTATGAAATTCACAAGGCTTTTGCTGGTTGCCTCATCCGGTCCCTGGGTGGTTGGGCTTGTGGCGGTTTTGTCGGCTGCCGGCGGCCTGCGCCAACCCATGAATTGGACCGCCGCCGAAGATCATCGGAACATGATGGATCAGCTTGGCATTCAGGCGCTCCGTCCAGGCCCTAGCGGGACTTTACAAGTTATCGGTTTCCAGATAGGACTGCCGCTGGCGTCAGCGTCCCTACTCATTCCGCAAGCGATTGAAAACACAGGTGGTCTCTCCCATGACGATGCACCGCCAGGCTTATTCTAGTTCGCTGTCAAATTGAGCCTAATTATCCATGGCCAAGCGGTGAGGCTGCGGAGGCCTTTCGAGGTAATCCCTCAGTCTCGGGGACGGGGTTGAAGATTTCGCTGGACATTTGGCGACAGGTTCGGTACTCTACTGTGGGAGACCAAAGCAGAGTTGATGAATTCGCCGACCCCGCAGCCACTGA
>JBEKSR010000029.1:0-50390 GCA_049516835.1 Bryobacteraceae bacterium
TCTGGATCTCGCCATCCCGCACCTTGCGATCCTGCTTTTCCGCATCGATCTTAGCGGCGTTGATTCTCTGTACGCAGTACGTGCACTTCTCCATCACGCCCCGGCTGCGCACCGTGACATCCGGGTTGTGCAGCAGTTTCAAGCTGGGAGTTTCGTAGTCCGAGTACAGGTAGAAATTGAACCGCCGCACCTTGTAAGGACAGTTGTTGGAGCAGTAGCGCGTGCCCACGCAGCGGTTGTAGACCATGTCGTTGAGGCCCTCGGCGCTGTGGTTGGTGGCCTGCACCGGGCACACCAGCTCGCACGGGGCGTTCTCGCAGTGCATACAAGGGACCGGTTGGTTATAGATTTCCGGGTTGTTGATCTCGCCCTGGTAGTAGGAGTCCACGCGCAGCCAATGCATGGCGCGGCCGCGGCGCACCTGGTCTTTGCCGACCACCGCGATGCTGTTCTCCGCCTGGCACGCCGCCACGCACGCCCCGCACCCGGTGCAGGCGTTCAGGTCGATCGCCATGCCCCACGCGTAGCCTTCGTATTTCCACTCGGGATAGATGGTCAGCCCCCGCGCCGGCGTCTCGGCGCCCTCGTGCACCGACTCCGGATTCTTTTTGTAGTCCTCGATGTCGCCCTTGTGAATGATGTGGCGGCGGGCATCCAACTTTTGTAGTCCTCGATGTCGCCCTTGTGAATGATGTGGCGGCGGGCATCCAACACGTGATCGTTCTGAGTGGTGGCAAACTCGTACGTGCCGGAAACCTTCCGCGCCTCGAGCCCGGTGTCATGCCACAGGGCTGTCGAGGTGCGCAGGCCGTAAGGGTTGAAGCCCACGCCCGTGCCCGCGCGTCCGGTCTTGGTGCGGCCGTAACCCAGGTGCAGCGTGACCGCGCCGTCGATATGGCCGGGCTGAATGAACACCGGCGCGCGCAGCGACCGGCCCTGGTAAGTCAACTGCACCAGGTCGCCGGTGCCGGCCTTCAGGCGGTGCGCCGTGGCGGGGCTGAGAATCGCGGCGTTGTCCCAGGTCAGCTTGGTGATGGGCTTGGGCAGTTCCTGGAGCCATCCATTGTTGGCAAAGCGGCCGTCGTAAACGGTGGGGTCGGGCCGGAAGATCACTTCCAGTTTGCCGCCCAGTCGCGGGGCTTCGATGCGCGCCGTGATTCGCTCGCCGTGGATGGCCGGAGCTTTGGTGGGCAAAGCCGTGTCCGGCACCACGCCATCATGCACCGCGCGGCGCCACCAGGCTTCGAAATCCGCGCCTTTGTGCTGGCCGGCCCAGTAGCCTTTGACAATGTCATAGGGGCTGCTGTCGGACGACTCGGTCAGCATTTGCAGGAATTGGTTGGCGGAGCGGCCGCCGTACAGCGGCTGGATCAGCGGTTGCTGGATGGTGACCGTGCCATCGAAGGCGCGCGCGTCGCCCCAGGTTTCCAGGTAATGCGTCTCCGGCACGACCCACTGGCAGACTTCGGAAGTCTCGTTGTGGTACAGACTGAGGTGCGCCCGCAGCCGGGCCTTCTGGATGCGGTCGCGCATTCCCCAATCCACCGGCGCCGTGAACACCGGGTTTCCACCAACCACCAGCAGCAGGTCCACCGCGCCGGCGTCCAGGTCTTTCACCAGGTCCTGAAGCGAGGCCACCTGGTCTGCCGGGTTAGCTTCGATCGGATCGGTATAGAAAACCGTCTTGCCGACGTTGCCCAGCGCGTTGTTCATGACGTGCGCCAGCGCGTGAACGGCGGGGGGCTGATACTCGCCGGCAATCACCAGGCTGGCCCCCTTGTTGGCCTGGAGGTCGCGCGCGATCGGGCCGATCCACTTATAGATGTCGTGGTTCTCGCCGTTGGTCGGCCCCTTGGCCGCGCCCAGCGCCGTGGCCAGCGCTCCGGCGAATACTTCGATATCGGCGGCGCGCAGCGGCAGGCGGTGATCGGCCCTGGCGCCGGTGGGCGTGGGCATGGGTTCCACCACATACAGCCGGTTCATGGCGGTTTGGTCTCCGCGCACCCGGCGCCGCGCCGCAAACTGCCGCGCGTAGCGCAGGCTGGCCACGCCCGAGGCCAGGAAATCTGAATCCAGCGAAACAATCGTGCTGGCGTTGGCCAGGTCGTAGTACGTGTTGGTGGGCTGGGAGAACGCCAGGCTGGCCCCGGCGCGCGCGCTGTGCGGTCCGGCCGGCTCCCACTGGTGCCACTTGGATTCGGGATAGGCCTTCCGGATGGCGCGAAGCTGGCTCGCCAGGGTAGGCGAAGTCACCGTCTCGGTGAGGATGCGGATGCCCGCGCCGTTCTTGCTCTTCTGCGCGTTGAGCGCATCCCGCAGAGCGTTCACCAGCGTGCCCCACGAGCTGATTTCGCCTTCCAAAGTGAGGGCCTGCGCGCGGTCCGGATCGTAGAGCTCCAGAACGGATGCCTGCGAGAAGACGTCGCACGCGCCCAGCGTCGCCGGGTGTTCGGGGTTGCCTTCGATTTTGGTCGGCCGCCCTTCGTGGCTCTCCGCCAGCACGCCGTTGGCCACGCCGCCCAGCGTCATGGCGGTGGCGTAAAACAGCGGCTTGCCCGGAATCAGGTCCTCCGGCTGCCGCACGTAGGGCATGATATGTTCGGTGGGCTGGCGCGTGCAGGCCGTCAATCCGGCCAGCGCCAGCGACGCGCCCATCAATTTCAGAAAGTTGCGGCGGCCTTCCACCGCGTCTTCGTCCTCGCTCCAGCCGATGGCCTGCGGCGGGAACTCGTGCTCGTGTAAGTCGCTCATCGATGGCAAGTAGAACAACTGGTTAGTGTGCGCACGTCCTGAATCTGGTATTCCTTCACCAGCCGGCGTCCGATCTCTTCCCGATCGCCGGCCGGCTGGTAGCCCATGGTGGTAATGAACTCGCGCGGCCTGACGTGCTGTTCGGGATGGCGGTGACAATCCAGGCACCACTCCATCCGGAGCGAGTTCTCCTGCCAGGTGAGCGGCATCCGGTCCACTCTTCCGTGGCAGCTCTCACAACCGATTCCCTTGTGGATGTGGATGCTGTGATTGAAATAAACGAAGTCCGGCAGATCGTAGACCCGCGTCCAGCGGATCGAGGTATTGTTGCGGAAACTGGCGCGCACCGGCTCCAGCGCCGGGCTCGCGATCCAGATCTGCGAATGGCAGTTCATGCAGATCTTGGTGGGAGGAATGTTGGCGAAACTCGAAGTCTCCACCGTGGTGTGGCAATAGCGGCAATCCAAGCCCAGACCGCCCACGTGATGCGCATGGCTGAACGGGACAGGTTGTTCCCGCGGCTGCAGGGCTCGCGTAGCGTAGTTGGACCGGTCCAGCTCGGCGAAGACCCACGTCAGGAATCCCAGAATGAAGACTGCGCCGAAAATGATGATTCGCGCAAAAGTGTTCGCGCTGTGATGAAAAATCTGGGACATGCCCTTACTTGCGTTCGTAAAGATATACGGAGTTCTCGCGATGGCTCTGGCCATCGGCGGCACAAACCGCGAACTGCGCCCCGCTCGCCGCACTTGCGGAACGCCTGTCCCACAGCGAGGCGCCCGCGTATTCGCCATCTTTACGCAGCGCGTAGAAGCTCAGGTCGACTTCTTCGAGCCGTTTCTGGTCGTTGTCGAAGTTTCGAGACACACGTTTCAAGGCGTCGAGCGTAGCCTCTTTTGGCGACATCCCCTGCCGCATCTTTTCGATGATCGTATGTGCCCCGCAGACTCGAAGATTTTCTTCTCCGCGGCCCGTGGACCCGGCGCCGCCGACATCCTGATCCAGCCACAGGCCGCCGCCGATGATGGCCGAATCGCCTAACCGGCCGGCGATCTTCCATGCCAGCCCGCTGGTGGTGGTAACCGCCGACATCTCGCCCTTTTCGTTCAGCGCCATGCAATTGATGGTGCCGTGGGGCGGATTGGTGGCCACTTCGTAAGCCCACGCGAGGGTCTCTTCGTCGAACCCCGGAAAGGCTTTCTTCAACTCGGCCATCTTCTGGGCCTTGGGCGGCCCGTCGATGCCCGACTCCCAGTTGGAATGTCCGTTACGGTCGCGCATCTCCCGTTTCCACATGCGCCACGCCAGCCGCGATTTGTCCGTGAGCAGATCTTCTTCCGGGAAGCCGTAAGCCTTGGCGAACCGCAGCGCGCCTTCGCCCACCAGCATCATGTGGTCGGTCTCCGCCATCACCAGTTGCGCGATTTTCGAAGGCGTCTTGATGCCCCGGATGGCGCCCACCGCGCCGCCGCGGCGTGTCGGCCCGTGCATGCAACTGGCATCCAGCTCGACCACGCCGTCTTCATTGGGAAGGCCGCCATACCCGACACTTGTGTCGCTGGGATCCAGTTCGACGATGTTGACGCCGGCGACGACGGCATCCAGCGTATCGCCGCCGGCCTTCAGAACCTCCATCGCCTTGGCGCAGGCCGCCACGCCGTTGGCGCTCGAGATGACGATGTTCCTGGGGCGCGCCTGAGCGGCCGCGCCACGTACCATGGGAAGCGCCGCTGCGCCCAGCATCACGGCCCTCCGGCTGAATGTAATGTCTTTCAAGTGTCTGACATTATGCCACAAGCCAAGCCGGAGCTTGTAGTCTGGTTCTGAAAAGCGCGTAGGGGCCTGACCACTCTGTCCCAGGGCGCCGCGGCCCAGAGGGCACCCCGGCGCCGCGCGGACAGAGCGGTCAGTCCCCGGGTGCGCTTCTGATAAACTGACGCCTGTGAGGTCCTTTCTTCTCGCGGCGATGGTCCTGTCCCTGTGCGCCTCCGCCACGGGCCAACGGAAGAAGAAGCCGCCGGATGTCGAGGTGATTGAAACCAGGGCGCGGCGCGTCGAAGGAAAGATCACGCTCGACGGGCGCGTGCGTTTCACCGGCGAGAAGCCGGCCCGCGGACTGGTGATGGTTTTCGACTTCCTCTCACCCGAGCACGAAGTGGTCACAAGCCAGAAGACGCAGGTGGCGGAGGACGTTGTCCGCGCCGGCCAGGAAGCCTCCTATCAGACCGTGCTGGTGGACCCGGTTCGTGCCGTCTCGTACCAGGTGCGTGCCTTCGACGCTGGCGAGCGCGATCTGCGCGTCGCTAATCCGGGACCTTATCCCATCGAATAATCCCATTTCGGAGACAACGCAACCCCAAAACGCCAGCGGCTAGCGCGGTAGAATAGGAGTGTCGGCTACCAATGAGTCAGGTCACGTTTTCCATACCGGATGAGATCCTGCTTGCCTTGAAGGCGACGCCGGAGGTTCTTGCGTCCAGGATTCGCCTTGCCGCAGCCGTCAAGTTGTACGAGATGGGCCAGCTTTCATCGGGGGCGGCCGCTCAGCTTGCTGGCGTGCCGAAGCCATATTTCCTCAGCCACTTGGCGGATTATGGCGTGAACACGTTCGATCTCACTGAAGAGGAACTGATCCACGATCTCAAGAGTGCATGAGGCGATCTGCGACACTTCGCCGATCCAGTACCTGCACCAAATCGGTTTCCTGCACTTACTGGCCGAGTTTTACACCCGCACCATCGCTCCGCCTGCCGTCGCGGATGAATTAGAGCGCGGCAGGGCGATTGGTATCGATTTGCCGGACGTCCGCGCACTGCCATGGCTGACGATTCAGGTTCCGGAAGGGTTAGACAAGGTGCCCTCGGCGGCGGATCTGGGTGCCGGGGAAAAGGAAGTGCTGGCGTTAGGAACACAGGTTCCAGGCGCCGTGGTGATCCTGGATGAACGACTTGGACGATTGCACGCCGAGGCGTTGAAGTTAACCTTCACGGGCACTCTGGGAATCCTCTTGCGCGCGAAGGTAGAAGGCCGGATTCCCCGCATCGAACCGTTACTCGAACATCTTGGCCGTTTAGGATTCCGCTTATCGGCGAAAACACACGCGGCAGTCCGCAGGCAGGCTCGCGAATGAGCCTGTAGGCCAATTCGGGGACAGGTTACGAAACTCCGAAACTCTTGAGTGCCGGCTGTCTACGAATCTCCATTCGCATGCGTCTATAGAAGCATGCGACAGGCGACCTGGCTTCTGATCCTGCTCGCCGGAGCCGGCAGCGCACAATGGCGGCACTTTGGCGAGGGGCCGCCCTCTGCCACACCATCCTCTCTTTCGCGCGACATGCTCGCTCGCCACAACGCTGTGCGGGCGCGCGTGGGGATGCCTCCGCTGGCGTGGTCCGATCGGTTGGCCGCGCGTTCGCAAGACTGGGCGGACACTCTCCTGGCGCGCGGGCAATTCATCCACCGTCCAAACTCGACCTACGGCGAGAACTTGTTCGAGATTACCGGCGCCGCCGCATCGCCCGCGCAAGTTGTGGACGCGTGGGCGGCGGAATCTCGAAACTACGACTACATTTCAAACAGATGTAGCGGCGTGTGCGGGCACTACACGCAAATCGTCTGGCGCGACACGAAAGAAGTGGGATGCGCCGTGGCGCGCGGGCGCGGACGCGAGGTCTGGGTCTGCAACTACGATCCCCCCGGCAACTGGGTCGGCAGGCGGCCCTATTAAGGTATTTCGGGGACGAGCCGCCCGACCCCCGGCCCCTGGCCCCTGGCCCCCGGCCCCGCGAGCGAAGCGAGCCGGTTTGACACCCCCTTTTCGCTGCTGTTAGCCTGAATTTGCATGTCTGCCGCGTCCTCGCTCAAGACCACTCCGCTCAATTCCATTCATCGCGCCCTGGGCGCCAAGATGGTGGATTTCGGCGGGTGGGACATGCCCGTCCAATACACCGGCATCATCGACGAGCACCACGCCGTGCGCCGCGCCGTCGGGGTTTTCGATGTCAGCCACATGGGCGAGATCGAAATCCACGGGCCGGAGGCCGCCAAGCTGGCCGATTTCGTCACCACCAACGCGGTCCACAAGCTCAAAATCGGCCAGGCGCACTACTCCGGGCTGCTCTACCCGCACGGCGGGTTCGTGGACGACATCCTGGTCCACAAGGTCGCCGAGGACCATTACTTCCTTTGTGTCAACGCCTCCAACCAGGAGAAAGATTTCGAGCACATCCGCTCGCTCAACCGCTTTGACGCGCGCGTGGATTTCTCGAGCGGCCGTTACGCCCAGCTTGCCATCCAGGGCCCCAAAGCGCGAGACACCGTCCAGAAACTGACACCCGTGGACCTCGCCGCCATCCGCTACTATTGGTTCACGGATGGCGAGGTGTGCGCCGCGCCCGCGCGCATCGCGCACACCGGGTACACCGGCGAGGACGGTTTCGAGATTTATGTCGCCCCCGCCCATGCCGCCCTCATTTGGAACGAAGTCATGCAAGCCGGCGCCGAATTCGGCATTAAGCCGTGCGGCCTGGGCGCGCGGAACACGCTGCGGCTGGAAGCCAAGATGGCGCTCTACGGGCACGAAATCGACGCCTCCCTTTCTCCCCTCGAAGCGGGCCTCGAGTGGATCGTCAAGTTCGATAAGGGCGAGTTCGTGGGCCGCGAGGCGCTGCTGCGGCAAAAAGAAAAGGGTCCCACACGCAGACTCGTGGGCTTTGAGATGCGCGGGCGCGGCATCGGCCGCGATGGCTACGAAGTGCTTCGCAATGGCTCGCCGGCGGGCTGGGTCACCAGCGGCTCGCCTTCGCCAACCTTGAACAGAAACATTGGGCTTTGCTATCTGCCCGCGGAGCACGCGCAGCCCGGCAAGTCCATCCAGATCATGATCCGCAACCAGCCGGTGGATGCGGTGACAGTGGAAACTCCGTTTTACAAACGAGCGAAATAGAAAATGTATCCAGACAACTTCCGATACACGAAGGAACACGAATGGGTCCTCGTGGAAGGGGACACCGGCACGATCGGAATCACCGATCATGCGCAGCAGGAGCTCGGCGACATCGTATACGTGGACCTGCCCAAGGTGGGGGTGCGCATCGAGCTGGGCAAGTCGCTCGGCTCCGTCGAGTCGGTAAAGGCCGTTTCCGACATCTACGCGCCGCTGAGCGGGGAGGTGACGGAAATAAACACATTGCTGACCGACGCTCCCGAGAAACTCAACCAGGATCCGCACGGCGTGGCCTGGCTGGTAAAGATCCATCTGAGCGCGCCCGCCGAAATCCAGAACCTGATGTCCGCCGCCGACTATCAGACCTATGTAGGAGCCGAGAAGTAGTTGCGCTATCTTCCCAAGTCTGATTCCGAACGCCGCCAGATGCTGGAAGCCTGCGGCGTGGCATCTCCCGAAGAGCTGTTTTCCCATCTGCCGGAAGCCGTGCGGCTGAAGCGGCCGCTGGACCTTCCGCCGGGCATCTCCGAGTACGAAATCGTGGATTACTTCCGCCAGCGCGCGGCCGAAAACGCCAACGGGTACGCATCGTTCCTGGGCGCGGGTGTTTACAGCCATTTCCGCCCGGTGCTGGTGGATTCCGTGGTTTCGCGCGGCGAGTTCCTGACTTCGTACACCCCCTACCAGGCGGAAATCTCGCAGGGCACGCTCACCGCCATCTTCGAATTCCAGACCATGATCTGCCAGCTCACCGGCATGGACGTGGCCAACGCCTCCATGTACGACGGCTCGACGGCCGTCCCCGAAGCGGTCTCTATGGCCGTGCGCTCCACGGGCAAAAAGCGCGTGCTGATCGCCAGGTCCGTACACCCCGAGTACCGCGAGGTGCTCCGCACGTATGCCCGGCACCAGGGGATGCCGGTCGAGGGATTCGGCTACCTGCCCGAGGCCGGAACCATCGACCTCGAAGACCTGGACCGCAAGACGGACGATGTCACCGCGGCGGTGGTCGTGCAGTCGCCGAATTTCTTCGGAATCGTGGACAAGGTGAAAGCCGCGGCTGAAATCGCGCACCGGCGCGGCGCCCTGCTGATCGTGGTGTTCACGGAGGCCGTCTCGCTGGGATTGCTGGAGCCGCCCGCGGATGCCGACATCGTGGCCGGCGAGCTGCAATCCTTCGCGATATCGCCCAGCTACGGCGGCCCGTACGCGGGCGTCATCGCCACCAGGGAAAAGTTCATCCGCCAGATGCCCGGCCGCCTGGTGGGCCAGACCACGGATTCGCGCGGCAACCGCGCCTTCTGCCTCACCCTTTCCACGCGCGAGCAGCACATCCGGCGCGAGAAAGCCACCTCCAACATCTGCACCAACCAGGCGCTGATTGCGCTGATGGCCACGGTCTTAATGACGGTGTATGGCAAGCAGGGCCTGCGCGAGCTGGCGCAACAAAACCTCGCCAAGGCGCACTACCTGGCCGGCCGGTTGAGCCCGCGCTTCTCCGGAAGATTCTTCAACGAATTCGTAGTCCGAGCCAGTAAGCCTGATGAGATCAACAAAGCCCTGCTAAAGAAGAAAATCATCGGCGGCCTGCCACTCGGGCGTTTCTACCCCGAGCTGGCCGATTCCATGCTGCTCTGCGCCACCGAAATGTCGCGCCGCGCCGACATGGACGTTGTGGCTGAGGTGCTGGCATGATCACCAAAGTCCGCCCCCACCTCTCGCAAAACGAGGCGCTCCTCTTCGAGCGGAGCTCTCCCGGCAAGATAGCCTACCAGCTTCCCGCCTTGGACGTCCCCCCCGTAGACCCCGCCGAGGCGCTGGGCGCGGAAAACGTGCGCTCCGAGATCCCCGGTTTCCCCGAGGTCAGTGAAGTGGAGGCCATCCGCCACTTCACGCGCCTTTCCACGTGGAACTACGCCATCGACCACGGCATGTATCCGCTGGGCTCCTGCACCATGAAGTACAACCCGCGGATCAACGAGCTGGTGGCGCGCATCGAGGGCCTCGCCTGGGCTCATCCCTACCAGCCGGAAGCCCTGGCGCAAGGCTCGATGGAAGTGATGGCGCGCCTGGAAGCCGCCTTGGCGGAGATCGCCGGCATGGACGCCGTGACGCTGCAACCTGCGGCGGGCGCGCACGGCGAACTGACCGGCATCCTCTTAATTCGCGCCCTGCTCGAGAAACGCGGCAATCCCCGCAAGAAGATTCTCATCCCGGATTCGGCGCACGGCACCAACCCGGCCACGGCCGCCATCGCCGGATACGCCGTCGAGAACATCGCCTCGAGCGCCACCGGTGTGCTGGACGTCGCCGCGCTGGCGCAGCTCGTCGACCGGGATGTGGCCGCGCTCATGGTGACCAATCCCAACACCCTCGGAGTGTTCGAAGAGAACATCGTGCAGGCGGCCGAGATTCTGCACGCCAAGGGCGCCATGCTCTACATGGATGGCGCCAACATGAACGCGCTGGTGGGCATTGCGCGGCCGGGCGATTTCGGTGTGGACGTGCTGCACCTCAACCTGCACAAGACCTTCTCGACGCCCCACGGCGGCGGCGGGCCGGGCGCCGGTCCGGTGGCCGTGAAGAAGGCGTTCGAGCCGTTCCTTCCCGTGCCGCGCCTGAAGCGCTCCGGCAAGAAGTGGGCGTACGATTACCGCCGCAAGCGCTCCATCGGCCGCGTGCGCGCTTTCTACGGCAACTTCGGCGTGCTGGTGCGCGCGCTGGCCTACATCCTGGCGCACGGCGGCCCGGGCCTGCGCAACGCCACCGTGGACGCGGTGCTCAACGCCGTTTACATCCGCAAAAAACTCGAGCCGTACTTCGACTTGCCCTACGCTTCGCCCAACATGCACGAGGTGGTGTTCAGCGATGAACGGCAGGCCAAACTCGGCGTGCGCACGGGCGACCTGGCCAAGCGGCTCATCGATTACGGCTTCCATCCCTACACCGTGAGCTTCCCGCTGATCGTGCACGGCGCGCTCATGATCGAGCCCACCGAGACCGAGGGCAAGCTGGAGCTCGACCAGTTCATCGAGGCCATGATCTCCATTGCCAAAGAGGTCGAAACCGACCCGCAACTGGTCAAGAATGCGCCCTACGGGACCCGGACCAGCCGCGTGGACGAAGTCACCGCCGCGCGCAAGCCGGTGCTGCGATGGCGACCCAGCTAGGGGCCGGGGGCCGGGAGGCGGGGGCCGGGGGCCGGGGGCCAGGGGCCGGGGGGCGCGGGCCAGGGGCCAGGGGGCGGGGGCTTTGGCTCGTGCTGGGGCTGGTGCTGCTGATCCGGATCCCGTTCCTGAACCAGGCCATTCAGGGCGACGATCACATCTATCTCACCGAGGCCTCCCACGCGCTCATCGATCCGCTGCACCCGGACAACACCAAATACGTGTTTCAGGGTGAGGAAGTGGACCTGCGCGGCCAGCCGCATCCGCCTCTGGATGGCTGGGTGCTAGCCGGTTTGATCGCGCTGTTCGGCGGCGTAAGAGAGGTCCCCTTTCACGCCGCCTACATGTTGTTCTCCCTCGTCGCCGCCTGGGCCATGTGGTCTCTGGCGCGCCGCTTCTCACCGCAACCGCTCTGGGCGGCGCTATTGTTCGTCGCCGTGCCGGCCTTCGTGGTGAACGGCAATTCGCTGGAAACGGACCTGCCGTTCCTGGCCTTTTGGATGGCGGCGGTGGCGCTGTTTGTGGGGCAGGATGGCATCCTGCGCGGCGGTTTGCAACCGCCGCCCTTCGGGCGGGGGGCCGATTGCCAATCGGCCCGCAGATTGAAAATCTGCCCCACAGGTTCCGCCATCTGCATGGCGCTGGCCGCACTGACCGCCTACCAGGCCGTGTTGCTCACCCCCATCCTCGCGATCTATGTGTGGCTCTTCCACCGCCGCGACCGCACGCGCTGGCTCACCCTCCTGGTTCCCCCGCTGACCGCCGCCTTATGGCAGTTTTTCGAGCGACTCTCCACCGGCGCTCTGCCCGCAGCCGTACTCAACGGCTATCTGGCCGCCTACCAGACGTTCAACGCCAAGCTGGCGAGCGCGCTGGCGTTGACCATCCACTCCTGGTTCATCGTCTTTCCCGCGTTCGTGCCGGCGGCATTCATACTCGCCTGGCGCCGGCGGCGCGAACCGGAGACGATTTTCCTGCTGGCGTGGATCGGAGTTTTCTTCGCGGGGGCTTTGGTGATCTTCTTCGCCGGCTCGGCGCGTTACCTGCTGCCCATGGCGGCGCCCGTCGCGCTTCTGGCATCGCGCTTGCGTCCCAAGTGGCTGGCCGCCGGCTTCGCCATCCAACTGGCGCTCAGCCTGGGCCTCGCCACCGTCAACTACCAGCATTGGGACGGCTACCGCCAGTTTGCCGAATCGTTGCGCGGCTCTTCGGCGGGCCATCGCGTCTGGATCGACGGCGAATGGGGCCTGCGCTACTATCTGGAATCCGACGGCGCCTTGCCGCTGAAGAAAACCCAACGCCTGCACCCCGGCGACATCGTGGTCTCGAGTGAGCTGGGCGCTTCCGTTAACCCCGTCGCCCCATCCTCTCCGCTCCGCACGGCGGAGATCCGGCCCGCCCTTCCGCTGCGGCTGATCGGCCTCGAATCGCACTCGGGGTACTCCACGGTATCGAGGGGTTTCTGGCCATTCGGGATTTCCGCGGGGCCGATCGACCGCGTGCGCGCCGTCGAAGTCGCCGAGCGGCATCCCACGCTCGCCTACCTGCCCATGAACGCCCCCCAAGCCGCGGACCAGATCGTCAGTGGCATCTACTCTCTCGAGGACAATCGCTTTCGTTGGATGTCGCGCACCGCTGTGGTGGCGCTCGCGAGTCCCCCGGCCGCCCTGCCGTTGCGCGCGACGTTCACCATCCCGCCGCAGGCGCGCGCGCGCCGGGTGGCGCTGCTGCTGGATGGCCGCCAAGTGGCGTCGCAGACGTACGCGGCGCCCGGCACGTACACTTTGGAATCGCCGCCCGTGCGTGCGGCCGGCGCGGTGGCGATAGCGGAGATCGCGATTGACGAGACGTTCTTCGCCCCGCGCGACAGCCGCGAGTTGGGCATCGTGCTGACGGGCGTGGGCTTTGCCCCGTAGTATCCTGGTCTGAGGAGATTCGACGCTATGGAAGAGCCGGTTCCGACGGGCGCCCGCCGGGTGTTCTGCGTGAAGTTCCAGCGCGAAATGGAGGGCCTCGAGGAAGTGCCGTTCGACGGCCATCCGCTTGGGCAGAAGATCTACGACAACGTTTCCAAGCAAGCCTGGAAGATGTGGGTGGAACGCATGAAGATGATCATGAACGAGTACCGGCTGAACCTTGGCACCAGGGAAGCCCAGGAGTTCCTCATCCAGCAGATGGACCAATACTTCTTTGGCGAAGGCGCGGCCCTGCCTCCGGATTACGTCCCGCCTGGGTCGACGCATTGAATGTATCGAGCACCCCGTGGCGCACCGGCAAAGGGGGAGCCGGTACACGGCCGCATTTCAGATTCCAGTACGCCCAGGAACGCGCGTCGAAGATACCCGGCGGCGCGTGTTCGAGCGCTTCTCTGAATTCACGCTGGCCGGCCAGTCCTTCGAGCGCACGCAGGTCTTCAACCGTTCCATAGGTCATCACGTGCGCAAGGAAATGCACCGGGTCGGCCAGAGCCTCGGAGGGCGCTTTGAACCACACCACACGTTTAGCCACGGATAGCAATTCCGGTGTTGCCGGCAGCGGTTTCATGGCTTCACCCCATCTTCCCCGCGCGGCGCGTAGGCCGTCAAGGCGGGCAGTTTGGTAACATCGACGGCTTCGACGGCGGCGCTGAGCCGTTCTCTCACCTGGGCGGAGAGCATCGGCACGTCATCGAAAAAACTGAGCGCCTTGAGCGTGATGAGCGGATTGAAACTGCGTCCGTAGACGACGCTCCCCGCGGCCAAGGCCGTAGGCAGATCGACGCCATGCCGCAGCAGCGCGTCGATGTCGAGATAGTCTCTCGCTTCGGCGCGTTTTTGCACGACCGCCATCTTGGTGCCCGCAATATCCAGCAGGGAAGCCACATAGAGCGCCATCCCTTTCACCTGGTCACGCTCCGCTACTTGCCCCAGGCCGAGTCCGCCGAAGAACGACACCAGCACCGCGCCCCCACGATCCACGCGACAGGTGAGCGTGTCCGGCGCCATCCAGACACGTTCCGCGTCTTTGAGATAGGGCAGCGTCGATGCCAGGCGCTCCGGATCAAGGGGCGCGTTCGAGAAAAAGTCGAAAGCGGCCGAAGTCCGATGCCCCAGGCGCAATGTCAGGGCCGTGCCGCCGTAAAGCGTGAACGCCTCCGGCGTTGCCCCCAGTTCCGGCCACAGTCTGAGCTGCTGCGGCGGCAGCATGGATAAATTGGGAACCAGAACCGGCACTTCTCTGGCCTCCTCTTCCAATCGCCTTACCATAGCCCATTTTGGCCGAAGATAATTTCAGCGCCGGTCATGGCGCTGTTTCTCTCGGTGCTTCGACATTCTGAGGCCTTCCTCTCAGGTAATAAGGCACGGGGCCTTGGAGAACGTCGCCGCGGTAGCACCGGGAATCCGGCCCCCAAGTGAAGATCACTCCCTTTGTGGGGTCGCGCAGCGCGGCTGCCTGTTCTTGCGAAAGGGAGAGCTTCACGGTGCACAGCAGGACAGGCGCGTTTTGATTTACGATTGCGGCATATGCGTCGATGATGTACTCACCCGCGCGGAATTCAAAGGAAGAAGCGTGCCTGGGTGGCAGAAAGTGATGGTTGGACGATACGCCCTCCTCCCCCACCCTGAGGCCGCTGCCAATCATCAGTTCTTTGGTTTCCCCATACATCCAGAAATTGAATGTCTGCGCAGATTCGCCGCACCGCACCTTGACGTACACTGCTTCGACGATGTGGCCGCGCTTGCCGGTAGAGTAGAGCGCCGCCCGGAAGAACACCTTGGGTTCCTGGCCCGGCAGGTCGTAGAGGAATCCGATTAGCTTCGGCTGCGTCATGCAGAGCTTTCCGCGTTGGCACAGGGTGACCCAGGCGACGGTGAGAGAGAGCAGGAGGGAGACCGTCGAGATGAGAATAGAAATCATCCTTCACCGTATGGTAGCGCCTGTTGTGTTGCGCTGTCGGGAAACGCCGCGCCTGCGAAGACCCGGGCAACGAGCGCCACCGCCGTCCTCATAGCTCGACCGGGTTGACACCCGCGGCCTGCGCGGCTTTCACCAACGCTTTATCGGACGATGCGATCGGAAGGTTGTGGCGGATAGCCAGTTCGAGATAAGAGGCGTCGTAAGCGGTGAGTTTATACTGACCCACCAGCGCCCGAACGGATACGAACATCTGCGGCAGGGCCGGATATTCTATGGCGATGGGCAGATCGGCAAGGCTCTCCAGAAACGCGTTCGCTTTCTCTGCCGTGATGCGCCCTTTCCGAACCGCCAGTTCAGTCACGTTGACCACTTCGTAGAGCCACAAGGCCGGGACAATCGCGCTATCGGTCAGGTTCGAAAGACGGCTCAGCAGCGTTTCCGTGAATTCGGTCGCTTCGTCGGTGAAGCACCAAGCCATCGTTACGGTGTTGTCGAGAACGAAGCGGCTCACGGACGGCCTTCGTCGATCAACTCCCTGATCGTCAGGCCTCCAAGCGTGACCCCTTTGCGCAACTCGCGGATGCGCGCGCCCGCGGCCTGCGCCCGTTCCTTATCGAAGGACGGCCGGCTTGTGCCGGCAGGAAGTTTCACCGCCTCTTCAAGCAGGCTCGCGGCATAGGCCTCGGTTGCGCTCCCATGGACGGCAGCCTGACGGGCAAGCTCAGCCTGAACCTCGGGTCTGATGTCAACGGTGATTGTCATGGGCGCCCTTCCAAACCCTACCCTACCCCGCCGGGATTTCGGCGTCAAGTGGATCGCGGACGCGAACAGAAGCAGATGTTTCGGCACTTGTTGTTGCGGTAAAAGAATGCAGGCACTGGTGAAGAGCAGGCCGGAGTCTCGCCGCTGACATATGGTAACAAAATTGTTACCATCATCTTGGAACACGCGGGAGATTCAATAATGCCGCTGACCCACGACTTCAAGGAAACCATCCGGGCGCGGGCGCAGCGCGACCCGAAATTCCGTCAAGCGCTTCTGTGCGAGGCCGTCGAGTGCGTTATCAACGGCGACCTGGCGACCGGCAAGGCTGTCCTGCGCGACTATGTCAACGCGACAGTCGGATTTCAGGATCTCGAAAAGCGCACGCGGATACCCGCCAAGAGCCTGATGCGCATGCTGGGGCCCAAGGGCAGTCCCTCCGCCGCGAATCTTTCCAGCATCCTCACCGCGCTACAAAAAACGGAAGGCGTCCAGTTCGAGCTTTCGCTGAGGCGGTAAAGAGTCCCCTGCCGTGTTTCACAAAGGGACCTCGGCACTTGTTGTTATCGTAAAAGAATGCAGGCGCTGGTAAAAAGCAAGCGGGAGCCGGACCTCTGGCTCGGGGACCGGACACGGCGGCACTGCGGAGTGTGGGGCGCACTGCCCTTTACCGGGCGCTCGCTGGTTCATGCTGACGGCCGATAAGTTCGCGCCAGTGATAGAATCTTGATATGGCGAAGTCCACAGGTTCAGACTATCCCTTTGATCCTCAGATGGTGGACCCGCGCCCGGCCCGCGAGCGAGACTCGGTTTTAGGCTGCCCGAAACAAATTGCTGGATTAGACCCGACCACGTGGGGCATCCCGTGCCCGGAGTTGACTCGCGAGTTCTCCCGCGTATTGGAAAACGCAAGAGGTGAGAAGCCGCTTCAGATGTTCTTCGAAGCCCACCCGGCGGCCTTATTGACGGGTTTGGTGAAACCGCACACAGGATGGGTGGTTCCCAGGCCAAGATTACCCGAGCCCGATGGTGGTGGCTGGGTGCCGGACTTCATAATCTGCGAATGGTCGTCTGTCGGGCCGGACTGGTTCATAGTTGAGCTCAAAGGCCCGACAAGGAGTCCCCTGACGAAGACCGGCAGTGTTTCGTCCATCTGCAACCATGCCGCAGAGCAGATCAACAACTACAGGACCTTTATCAGAGATCATGGCTACTACCTCAGAGCGAATGGGTGGCCAAAACTGCACGCAGAATGCAGTGGGGTTATCGTCATCGGCAGGAGGGACGACCCTAATAGATCGAACCGTACCGACAAACTGGAGGCGTTCAGGCGTCAGCGAATTGAAGTCGCCTCTTATGATCGGCTCCTCGAAGAGTGCAAATTCATGCAAAATGTTATCGGGAAACGCGCGCGAACGCGTTGAGGACGTAGCCGCACTATGGAGTGTGGGGCGGACGACGCTCTACCGGGCGTTTGCCCGGCTAACGGCTATTTAGAGGACAACGGCGCCCGCTCATCGAAACCAGCGCTGGATCTCTTCGCGGCTCTTTTCGCTGATTTGCCCCTTAATGAAATCGTTCACAGCACGGGGCTCGGGATCATTCCGTTTAGCAGGAACTTCGAAATTGTAGGTGTCCCAGTTCGCCACATCGGCAAAGACAATTAGACCGAGCCCAAAGCGCTCACATTCATCTGAAATTCTATCGTAAAGCGCATTGTCTTCATATTCTTTTAAGTCCGGGAAGGCGAGGTAACTGCGGTTCGCAAATGCGGAGTGAGCTGCGCATTCGTAGACGCCCTCCATCGCGGTTACGATAGTCGGTTTGATTTCAAACGTTATGACATCGAATTGCTTATTTGGCACGTAGGCAAACGTCTGGATTGCGATTACTGTTACATCCGGGCGCGTCCACAACCCCCCCGTATTCCGCCTGCCTTGGAACGCTGTGATTTCGCATATCCACGGCTTAAGATCGTTGTCTGGTATATACCCGGTCTGAATGCACTTCTGAAAAGCCTCATAAAGAGGGGTTTCAGCCAGGGCCACTTGAATCGGGCCCGCAGCCGGCACCACCGAACCAATCGCGTCCACAACCGCAACAGGCTCAACTGCCGCAATTACTCGGCGCACCGATCCGCCGTAACCGCGCCCTTTTTCCAGCTTACCGTCGGCAATCAGCGAGTTTCGCAGGTCCCAATAATCGTCCAACGAGAATGTTTCGTTTGGGAACGCAGTGTGCAATAACCCGCGAAGAGCGGCATTGCCGATTGACTTTCCATCAGCGGGAGTAAGCTCGTATAGTCTTTGTTTAAACTCGTCCCTACGTTGCAGGTCCATAAACGCATAATACCTCTGCACGTTGTGCCGAAGCTAGCGAAGGGGCACAGCGCTCGCAGCGCTGCGCGGCCTTCCGATCTTGTGCAACGTAACGCTTTTTTGCTGCGTAGTCAGAAAACGCCGCCCCGGCAAATACGCGCGTCTGGTAGTTCCTGGCGGAAGCAAACAGAACCAGATGTTCCGCCGCTTGTTGCTATCGTAAAAGTATGCAGGCGCTGGTGAAGAGCAAACGCGAGCCGGGCCTCTGGCTCGGGGAAGTGGAAGTCCCCAAGATCGGCATCAACGACGTGCTCATCAAGGTGCTGCGCACGGGCATTTGCGGCACCGACGTGCACATCTACCGGTGGGACGATTGGGCGCAGGAGACCATCCCGGTGCCCATGGCGATCGGCCACGAATTTGTCGGCAGGATTGTCGAGACCGGGTCCAATGTGGTGGACTTTTTCCCCGGCGATCTGGTCAGCGGGGAAGGGCACGTGGTCTGCGGCCGGTGCCGCAACTGCCTCGCCGGCCGCCGCCACCTGTGCGCTCACACCCAGGGCGTGGGGGTGAACCGTCCGGGCGCGTTCGCCGAATACATCGCGCTACCCATGACCAACATCTGGCGCCACCACGAATCGGTTTCCCTCGACGTCGCCTCCATCTTCGACCCCTTCGGCAACGCCGTCCACACCGCGCTTTCCTTCCCCGTGCTGGGCGAGGACGTGCTGGTCACCGGCGCCGGCCCCATCGGGATCATGGCGGCGGCCGTGGCGCGGCACGCCGGCGCGCGCTACACCGTGATCACCGATGTCAATCCCTACCGCCTGGACCTGGCGCGCAAGCTGGGCGTAACGCTCGCTGTGAACGTGCGCGAGACCAGTCTCCGGGACGTGCAGAAGCAACTCGGGATGACCGAGGGCTTCGACGTGGGCCTGGAGATGTCCGGCAACCCCGCCGCCTTCCGCGAGATGATCGCCAACATGAGCCACGGCGCCAGGATCGCGATGCTGGGCATCCCCTCCGAAGAGATGTCCATCGACTGGCACACTGTAATCTTCAACATGCTCACCATCAAGGGTATCTACGGCCGCGAGATGTACGAGACCTGGTACAAGATGACGGTCATGCTGCAATCCGGCCTGGACATCACACCGGTGATCACGCACCGCTTCCCCTCGACCGAGTTCGAGAGAGGCTTCGAGGCCATGCTTTCGGGAAATTCGGGCAAGGTGATTCTGAGCTGGGAGTGAGCGGGCTTCCTCAGTTCCCCGCAGCCTTCACCGTGATGACCACCGGAGCGCTGTCCTGTGCGGTCGCCAGCGAGCGCACCTGCACCAACTGCGTTCCGGGCAGCATGGTGACGGGCACCTGCGCCTGAATCTGCCCGCTGGAGGTCGAGAGCAGCGGCAGCGCAATATCGCCGAAGGTCACGCAGGAGCCGCCCAGCACGGTCGGCGGCGGCAGCGTGCTGGCCACGGCCGTGGAGGCCAGGTTCTTGCCGGTGATGGTGACAAACGAGCCGGGCGTGATGGCCGCAGTCGCGCTGCTGGAATTCACGACGGCGCTCGCGCCGGTCGAGATCGCGGGCAGCGTGTTGGCTCCCGCGGGCGCCAGAGAGATCACGCTCAGCCCCGAAATCGTAATGGCGTACGCCGTCGTACCCGCCGAATCCACCACCATCATGCGCGGGTTGGTGTTGAACCTAGTGGTGCCGAAAACACTGACCACGGGGTTCTCCGGAATCGGCCCCACCAGCGACACCGCGCCGGCATTCAGGTCGATCATTTGAACCGTGGTGCGCGAATCGTCGCGCGTCGCGGTGGTGATGCTCTGGCGCACGGGAGTGGTGAGCCACAGAAACTGGTGGTCGTTCAACGGAGCCACGGCCGCCACGTTGCGGTTGCCGGTGTTGACGATGGTGGCGGTGGGAGGCGCGCCGCCCGGCGTGGTCGTCGTGACCGTGGTCGCGCCGGGCGCGGCCGAGCCGCCCAGGGTGGTCAGCGAGGTATTCAGAATCAGGCCGTTCACCAGGAAGTAGTTTGCTCCCAGACCAGCCGCCAGCACGCCGTAATAGCCCTCAATCGGAGCCGGGATCAGCAGCCGCGAAGCCACATAGCTGTCCGCCATCGAGTCGTAAACGTAGGCCGTCCCGTTTCCCGAAAGCGTCAGGATATAAAGGTTATCCGGCGTGGCAATCATCCCGCAGGCCGGGCATGTCGACAGCGTCACCGGCGCTACCGGATCCGCCGGCCGCGGCAGCGCCGTATTCCCCACTACCTGCCACTGCGTGCCATTCGACATGATGAATTCGAGGCCGACCAATCCCATTGCCAGCGATCGCGGGTAGATCCCGTTGGAGGTGCCGCTGCGCGGGACCGGCGGGAAGACCACGCCGCCCGTCACCTGTTGCGCGTTCAGGTCCACGATGCTGATCGATTCGCCGCCCGTGTTCCCGACGTACAGCGTGTTTCCGTCGGTGCCCATGGCCGTCTGGTGCGGCATCTGTCCCACGGGAATCGGGTTCAGGAATATCTGCCGTTGAGTGTCGAATACCTCGATCCGGTTGTATCCCGAATTGGTGATGTAGAGCCTGCCGCGCGCCTCGTCCAGCAGGATGTCTTGCAGGCCTTCATTGCCGGCCGTGTTGCCCGTAGTGCCGCCTGGACTGTTGTTGGGCACGGTGGGAACGGGATAGATCACGCCCCGTTGATCCGACTGCCGGTAGTTCATGTACACCCGGATCATATTGGGAATGTTGATGGCCTCGGGCGAAGAGAGCGTCACGTTGAACGGTGTGCCCTGCGAGGTTCCGGCGCCCGTCCAGATATTCGTGCCGCCCTGGCGGACCACGCCCGAGCGCCCCGGCTCCATGGAAAACGTGATGGTGGCCGGCGCCAGGCCGCTGGTCTGCTTATAAACCAGCGCCGAGCCCACGTTGGTAGCCACGCTGAACGTCAATTTCCCCTTGCCCAGGTTATTGATCTGGAGGGCGCCGGTAGCCACGCCGTGGTTGCAGTCGTCCATCGCCAGGAAGACTTCCGTCGTCTGCGGCGCCAGGATCGGGTAATTGTACAGGTTGCCGAGCGGCATGTGCACCAGCCCGGAATCCGACAGCCCCCAGGCCTGCAAGCCGTCCGCTGTCATCACCATCTTGGCCACAATGCTCTCCGGCAGCTTGATCCCCAGCCGGATGCCCAGGTTGGCCGGATCGTTGACCAGCAGCGTCGATGACTGCGAGGGCGGCGGCGGCGTGGACGTGGCCGCCGTGTTGAACGCGCTGTACAGCGTCGAACCGTCCGGTGAGTAGATGCTGCCACCGATGTTCTGCAACGTGTTGACCGCGCCCGTGAATGAGAAGGGAGCGTTGGCGCTGTTCTGCTGCGCGACGATCGCCAGAGTGTTGATGTCGAACATGGTGAACCCGGCCATGAACCGCGAGCCGTCGGGCGCCATCGACAGCACCGAAGACGCGCCCGATATCGTGCGGTTCTGCAGAACCACGCCCGAAGCCACTTCGTAAACGAAGACGTACGTCGTGGAGCTGGTGGGCGTGATGACCCCAACGATGTACTGCCCGTCCGGCGTGCGCAGCAACTTGCCGCTGAACGTGGTGGTGGGGCGCGTGAGCGTGGGCGCCGGCAGCGGAGCCGGAGTGGTGGGAAGCGCCGGAACGTTGACGTACTGGACTTGCGACCCCGCCGACTGGTTCTGGTCGTACACCGCCAGGGTGCCCTGCGGAACGCCCGACACCACCCCCGTCCCAACCATGCTGATCAGCGCGCGCCCGTCAGCGCCCACCTCCACCCCTTGGGGCGCCGAGGTCAGCGCCACGGTCTGCGTCACCAGTCCGCGGGTCAGGTCGATCACGTTCAGCGTCGAGTTCCCGCTGCTGGTCACGTACAGCCAGTTGCCGTCCATGGAGATCGCGCCCGCCAGCGGGGTCTTCCCCACCGACATGGTGCCCACCATCTGATTGGTGGTGTAGTCGAACATGTAGACCAAGCTGGTGGTGTTGTTAATGAGGTACAGCCGGTGGCGCGATTCGTCCAGGACGATATCCGATGGCGTGCCGCCCGGCAGCTTGACGACATCGCCGAACGTGGCTCCAACGGTCTGCTGGGAGTACGCCAGCCGCGCCGCGGGCATCGACACAGCCAGAGCCGCCAAGCCGAGCCAAATCGTAGTATTGGGCCTGAGCCGACGAGAGTTCACGTAACTATCCTTCCCAAGACGCGGAACTCCTTATAGTACAATCTAAACCCCACCGGCGGAGAGAAGTTTCTGCACTGCCCCGCAAGTTGGCGTCTGCGGGCCGGTGGACTTGGCGGCGCTGGCGCGATTGGCGGCGTTCGGCCCCTTTTCGCTATGGCTGGAGCGTCAGGGAGGCTTTTCCGGCGGGACCGGCGTAGATCAGCTCGATGGAATGGATGCCCTGGGTCTTGCCCCGGTACTGGAAGAAAATCAGACCGGCCAGGGGAAGGGCCCGGTCGCCTTCCGGAAGCGTGGCTTTTTGAACGCGCTGCGCCATGGCGCGCTGCACCCCTATCGGGATCTTGACCGGTGGGGGCGGCCCGTCGGCCTGATCACTGTTTCCGCCGCCGCCCAAGCTGGTTTTCGACTTCGATTTGGCTGGCTCGGGCGGCTCCCACTCGGGATCCTTGAGGGACCCGAGTACCATCCCGTATGGCAGGCTGGGCAAGGGGGTCTTCTTTCCATTGATGCGGAGTGAAAAGTCGTCGGCGGATAGCTTGATCTGCGCGTCTGGCGAGCCGAACAACGCCGTTTCGACCACCACAAAGTCTTCCGTGGAGAGGGGTCCTTGCAGGGTGGGGACGGAGTGTCCCGTGAACTCGGCCGCAACCGTCACGGCGCCTGCCTGAGCCTGGGCCTGATAATCGGCCGGAGTTGCACGAGGCGGCAGGCCCTTCGCTTCGACTTGCACGCCCTTGGTTTCGGTGTTCTGCCCTGGTCCACACAGGCACAAGGCGGCGAACAGCACACCGACACTGAACGGAGGGGAGAGTCGCATTCCAATTATGAAGCTAGCATATTACTACCCCCCGCAACATGCACCCCGCTCTCGTGTTATAGTCTTCAAAATTGAAGGTATTGGTGCGGAACCAGACCCGCAACACCGTTCTGGCTCACGCTGCCGAGGTGGCTGATACCAGCGCCAAGCGGCGCACCGGCTTGTTGAAGCACGAAAGGTTGGAGCCAGGCGAGGGCTTGTGGATTGTCCCTTGCGAATCGGTCCATACGTTTTTCATGAAGTTTCCGATCGATTTGGTGTACCTGGACAAACACCGCAAGGTTCGGAGAGCGAGGAGCGCGGTGCGTCCGTGGAGGCTCTCCGCCTGTCTCCTGGCTCATTCCGTGCTCGAGCTTCCAGCCGGAACGGTGGAGCAGAGCGGCACCGAAGCAGGCGACGAGCTGACGTTTGATAAGATGGCTTGAGCTCATGACACGACGACTCTGGCTGGCGGCGCTGGGACTCTTGATGGTCTCCTGCGTCCAGCACACCCAGGTCGCCAAGGCCCCCCCCGCTCCGCAGAGTGTGTGGGATCGGCAGATTCGCAACGCCATCGACGCCGGCGACGGCGATTACCAGTTGCGGGTATTACGGGAGAAGCTGGCGGCCGATCCCGACAATATCCCCATCCGTCTGGAGATGGCCAAGGCGTACCTGGAACGCGGATACCCGGACGTGGCCCTGGAGATCGGCCGCCTGGCAGCGGCGCGCTTCCCGGAATCCGGTGAGGCCCAACTGGCGCTGGTGCGCGCCTTGCGCGACATGAACCGCCGCGCCGAAGCTATCGACGGTTTGGTGGCGTTTCTGAAGGCCCACCCGCAGACCGGCCCCGAGTATTTTTCCTGGCTGGGTATTCTGCGCGATGAATCGGGCCTCTGGCCCCTCGGCGAGCCGGCCCACCGCAAGGCCCTGGAACTGGAGGGGTCGCTCGACTATCTGCACAACAACCTCGGCTATAACCTATTGATGCAAAAGAAGTACGCCGAAGCCGCCGGGGAGTTTCGGGAGGCCTTGAAGCTCAACCCCCGCTCGCCCGTGGCACGCAACAACCTGGGCCTGGCTCTGGCCAATCTGGATGAAACCGATCAGGCGGTGGCCAACTGGCAGTCCGCCTCCGACCCCGCCACGGCGCACAACAATCTGGCAGCCGTGCTCATGGAAAAGGGGAACTACGCTAACGCCCGGAAGGAATTAGAGATAGCACTGAGCTACAATAGCGCTTACCCAGCCGCGCTAAAGAACCTGGAATTAGTGTCCCGTCTGGACGGGCACCCGGCCACGCTGGCCGTGAAGCCGGCCGAATCGCGCTGGCGGCGCTGGAAAATCGCTTTTCACAGGCTTTTCGTAGGACCTTTGGAAGATTCGCGGACGGATACGGTCAAGACCGCTTCCGTCCCATGACTGGAGAGGAACGATGAAAGCATTAATCGTCCGTTTTATTCGTGATGAACAGGGACAGGATCTGGTGGAATACGCCTTGATTGTGGCAGCCGTGGGGCTGGCCCTGATCACCACCGTGAACCAGCTCTCACAGGGTGTCGTCAGCCTGTACCAGAGCATCACGGGGGACCTGTCGAGCATCGGCACCACGGGCACGTAACTTCGGGCATACGATGTGCGGCCGGTGAAGGTGCTCGCATGGCTGGTGCCTGACTTGGCGCTGGTCGCCGCTTGCGTCACGCTCGTCTATAGTCTGTTCCTCTTCCAGGGCTACCGGAAGTTGTTTCGGGATTCCGATGCCGGATGGCACATCCGAGCGGGCGAGGCCATCCTCTCCACTGGCGATTTGCCGCACACCGATCCCTATTCCTTCACTCGCGCCGGCCAGCCCTGGTTCGCGTGGGAATGGATGGCGGATATCGCCGCCGGCGCTGTCGATCGCGCCGCGGGCCTCTCCGGAGTGGCGCTGTTCTATGCCGCCGCCATCGCCGCGGGCGTGTGGCTGTGGTTCCAGCTCCAGTGGACGCTCGGGGGCGACTTTTTGCTGGCGTGCGCCATGGCGCCCCTGCTGCTTTCCACTTGCAACCTGCATTGGCTGGCCCGGCCGCACATCCTGAGTTGGCTCTTCGTGCTGGCGGCGCTCCTCTATGCCGAGCGTGCGCGTCCGCCATTCCGCTTCCGCCACGCCGTCGAAATCGCCATCTTTACGGGGTTGTGGGCGAACATCCATGCCAGCTTCTTTTTTGCGCCGCTCGTCGCGCTGGTCTACGCGTCAGGCCGCGCCATCCGGCGCAGGGGCGCGCGCTGGTTTCTCTGGGCCGCTCTCACCTCCGCCATCGCGCCGCTCGCCAACCCTTACGGCTGGCATCTGTACGCGCACGTGTTCCGCTACCTCACGGACTCCGAACTGCTTTCGCGCATCGGCGAGTTTCAGAGCTTCGATTTCCACGCCGCCGGCGCGTGGCCGATCATCGTCACACTGATAGTCGGCGTCGCCGGCGGCACGCTGGCCCTGGCGGGCCGGCGGCCCGAGCATTTCGCGCTGGCCATGCTGATCACCGCCATGGCATTGCGCTCCGCCCGGGCCTTGCCGCTGGTGGCTTTGCTGCTGCTGCCGCTGGCCAATGCCGCCATCACCGGGGCTCTCCGGCGCGCCGCGGTGCTGGATGGTTTTCTGGCCTACTCACAGCGGCTGCGCGCCATGGATGCGCGGTTCTCGGGTCTCGCGCTGGTGCCCCTGGTGCTGCTCGCGTCCTTCGCCCTGCTGCGGACTCCCGCCATCCGGGCGGCCACGGGTTTCCCTCCCGATCAGTTTCCCGCCGCGGCCTATTGCGAGGTGGCCCGCCTCCCCGCCGCCGCGCGTCTGTTTGCGCCCGACAAGTTCGGCGGGTACCTCATCTACCGCTCCCAGGGCGCCCGGAAGGTGTTTTTCGACGGCCGGAGCGACCTCTACGGCGCGGAATTCCTCAAGCAATACGCCCGCATGGTCCAGGTGCGTCCCGGCTGGCGCGAGTACTGGGAGTCTTTCCACTTCACCCACGCGCTGCTCCCCAACGATTATTCGCTCATCCCAGCCTTGGAACAGCTCGGCTGGAGACCGGTCTACCACGATCAAACTGTCACGCTGCTCGCCAGGGGCGGATCGGGCGCTTGACCGCATGGAAGCCGCTATTATAAGAGCCGTGGATTCCTTACTCTCTTATGCCCGCGCGCGGCAATCGGAAATGGTGGCCCTGATTCGTCAATTCGTGGAGTGCGAGTCTCCCAGTGACGACCCCTCGGCGGTCAACCGGTTCGTGGAGCTGGTCTCCGACACGGTAACGCCGTTCGCCAAAGTGAGGACGTTCCCCGGCGGCAAATTTGGCAAGCACCTGGTGTGCGAGGTCGAGCTGCCGGGCCGGAAGAAGAGCGGGCAGGTGATGGCGCTCGGCCATGCGGATACGGTGTGGCCGGCCGGCACGCTGCGGACCATGCCGTTCCGTCAGGCCGATGGCCGGCTCTGGGGGCCGGGCGTGCTGGATATGAAATCCGGCATCGCGTTCTTCATTTTCGCGGTGCGCGCCTTGCGCGAACTGGAGATTCCGGTGGGCTCCAAGGTGCTGCTGCAATTGAATTCCGATGAAGAAGTGGGAAGCCAATCCTCGCGCGCGCTCACGGAGAAGAACGCCGCGCGCAGCCAGGCGGTGCTGGTTCTGGAGCCGGGGACGGGGATGGAGGGCAAGCTCAAAACCGCGCGCAAGGGCGTGGGCGATTTCACCGTTCGAGTGCGCGGAAAAGCCTCGCACGCGGGCGTGGACTTTCAGGCGGGCGCCAGCGCGGTGGTGGAACTGGCGCGGCAGATCGAGCGCATCGCCGGGTTCACCGAACTGGAGCGCGGCATCACTATCAATCTGGGGGTGATTGCGGGGGGCACGCGCTCCAATGTGGTGGCCGCCGAAGCCAGCGCGGAGGTCGATATCCGGGTCCGGCGTCTGAAAGATGTGCCGGGGCTGGAGAAGAAATTCCGCGCGCTGAAGCCGTATGATCCGCGGTGCACAATCGAGGTCAGCGGCGGTTTGAACCGGCCGCCGATGGAGCGCTCGGCGGGGATTGCGCGGCTGTTCCGCATGGCGCGGAAGCTGGCGCGCGAGATGGGCATCGAGCTGGAGGAGTCGCAGACGGGCGGCGGCTCGGACGGCAATTTCACCGCGGCGCTGGGAGTGCCCACGCTCGACGGCCTGGGCGGGGTGGGTGAGGGCGCGCACGCGGCCAACGAGAGCATTCTCATCGACCGTATGGCGGACCGCACGGCGCTGATCGCCAAGCTGCTGGCCGTGTCAGGAAGACTCACGCCAGCGTGAGGTTGGCTTGCGCGGCAATGTCGAGCGACGCGAAATCGCCACGCGCCAGCTTGGGAAAGGCGGCGGCGGCGATCATGGCGGCGTTGTCGGTGGAGAGTCCGACAGAAGGGAAATAGACCGGGTAGGGCCGGGCAGCCGCCTTCGCCGCCGCGCGCAGACCCGAATTGCAGGCCACACCACCGGAGACGATGAGCGAGCGCGCCGCGATGCTCTCGGCGGCGGCGGCGGCGCGCGTCAGCAACTCCGCAATCACCGCGCGCTGGAACGAAGCCAACAGATCCAGCGTGCGCTGCGGGGTGGCCGCCAGCCATTGTTCGGCAGTGGGACGCGGATTCTCGCGCAGCAGCGCGCGGCGCAAAGAGATTTCCGCTTGCATGTCGTGCGATTCCACCCAGCGCAGGACCGCGGTCTTGAGGCCGCTGAAGCTGAAATCGAGCGTGTTGCCCTTCATTTTGGCAAAGGTGAAGCGCACGGCCGCGGCGTCGCCATGCGGGGCGAGCTGGTCGATGACCGGGCCGCCGGGGTAGCTGTAGCCCAACAGCTTGGCCACTTTGTCGAAAGCCTCGCCCGCGGCGTCGTCGCGCGTTTTGCCGAGCAGGCGGTACCGGAATCCCTCGCGGACTTCGAACAGGTGCGTGTGCCCGCCGCTCGCCACCAGCGCCACGGCGGGAAATTCCACGGGCGTTCCGGCGCGCCTGGCTTCCAGAACCACCGCATGAATGTGGCCCTCGATGTGGTTGACCGCGATGAGCGGCACACCGCTGGCGAAGCTCAGCGATTTGGCGTAAGTGAGGCCCACCAGCAGCGAACCCACCAGGCCCGGTCCCACCGTCGCGGCGACGGCGGCGAGGTCTTCGAGCTTCGTGCCGGAGCGCTCGAGAGCTTCGCGCACGACCGGCACGATGGCGCGCAGGTGCTCGCGCGAGGCCAGCTCCGGAACCACGCCGCCGTACTTGCCGTGGGTGGTCATCTGCGAAGCCACCACGGAAGAAAGGACGGCTTCCCCGTCTTCCACCACGGCCGCCGCGGTTTCGTCGCAGGAGGATTCGATACCGAGGATGCGCACTACTCCTACCTTAGCGCGGGTTCGTTACACCTCGATCAAGCGTTCCAGGGGCGCGCACGCCGGCCGCGCGCCGGGCATGGCACTGAACTCCAGCAGGCCCGAGGCGATCCGCGAACACGCAAGACCGTGGCATGCGCTCAGCCCCGTTAGAGGCTATTGTGGAAGGGGAAGGGCCGATGAGCTGCATCCAAGATCTGCGCTACGCGCTTCGGATGACGCGGAAAGCTCCTGGGTTTGCGGCGGCGGCGATGGCCACCATCGCGCTGGGTATCGGCGTCAGCACGACGATGTTCAGCGTGACCGATGCGGTGCTGTTGCGGCCGCTTCCGTACAAGAATCAAGGCCGCCTGGTACTGACCGGCACTCCGCTCTCCAATGCGGATTTTTGGGACCTGCGCAATGGCACCGTGGCGGCGTTCGAGGACATGAGCGCCATCATGGTGTACCGCGCCATCGTGCCACGCGAGGACGGCAGCGCGGCGCGGGTGAGCAAGGGGCAGACGACAACCAACTTCTTCCGCATGATGGGCGCGAAGATCGCGTTCGGGCGCGATTTCACGGACGCCGACGGGAAGCCTCCAGCGCGGATGGAGCCGCTCTTCCCACCGCCCGAAGGCGCGGTCGCGATCCTCAGCTTCGAATACTTCACGCGGCGCTATGGCGGGAATGCGGCTATTCTCGGCCACGAAATGCTCAGCTCCGGCCAGCACGGCCCCAAGATCGTGGGTGTGCTGGCGCCGGGATTCAAACTGTTCCAACCAGCCACTACAGGGGGCAGCCCCGATATCTGGGTTGCCAACAACCGCGGCTACGACGCGCCCAACCGGGGCGAGCTGATGCTTCAAGCGATTGGGGCGATGCGAGACGGCACGACTCTGGAGCAAGCACAGGCTCAAGTGGATAGCGTGGTTTCGGAATGGCGGATCCCTCGTTTCCGCGTTGGCCTGCAGCCGTGGCACAAGACGCTGGCAGCCGAAGTGCGCCCGGCCCTGGTGGCATTGATGGGATCGGTGATTTTTCTTCTGCTGATCGCGTGCGCCAATGTGGCGAATCTTCTATTGGTGCGGGCATCCATGCGCGGGCGCGAGCTGGGGATACGCGCCGCTCTGGGGGCCGGATGGCAGCGGATTGCCGGCCAACTGCTGGCCGAGACCTGGCTGTTGGTGGGATTCGGCACGCTGCTGGGCGTGGGCCTGGCATGGGTTGGTGTCCGTGAACTACTGGTTTTTGCGCCATCGAATGTGCCGCGGCTGGAGTCGGTTGGAATCGACTGGCGGGTGCTGGCGTTTGCAGCGCTGGCGGGGCTGCTGGAATGCGCCATCCTGGCAGCCATACTGGCATGGCGCGCTGCCCGGCCCGACGTCATGGACGCCTTACGGTATGGCGGGCACACCGGCGGGCTGGCCACGGGGCGGGTTTTGCGCGATGGCGTGGTGGTCGCCGAAGTGGCCCTCTCGTTCGTGCTGCTCATCGGGTCGGGCCTGATGTTTCGCAGCTTTCTGGAACTGCGGCGGGTGAATCCAGGCTACGATCCGCACGGGCTGCTGACCTTTCTGCTGATCGGAGATGCCCGAGGATTTCAGCAGCCGCAGCGGCGTCTGGCGTTTCTCGGCGAACTCGAGGACCGGCTGCGTGCGATACCAGGAGTCGAGAGCGTGGGCGCGTCCCTGGCTCTGCCGCTGGCGGGACGGCCGTTGATGTCCGGATTACAGTGGGGCGATGAAGAAGCGCGTGAGAATCCCGCCTGGAGAGCGGATGTTTCCACGGTTTTGCCGGGATACTTTGAGACGCTGCGGACGCGTCTCATCGAAGGGCGCACCTTCACCGGGAATGACAACGCGCCGGGCCGGAACGTGGCGGTGGTGGATGAGTCTCTGGCGGCCAAGGCCTTCCCGCACCGCTCCGCCATCGGGAAGCGTGTTTTCGTGAACCTCCCGAACCCGGTGTGGCTGGAGGTGGTGGGTGTGGTGGCACACCAGCGCCAGGCTTCGCTCGCCGACGCCGGACGGGAACAGATCTACGTCACCGACGGCTTCTTCGGAATCGGCATATCGCGGCACTGGGCGTTGCGCACGGCGGGCGACCCCACGAAATACGGCGACACGGTTCGGGCGGAGATGGTCAAATTTGCCCCGGGCCGCCTGGCGGTGACGGAGATGCAGACGATGGATACAACCGTGGACCGGGCCGAATCGGGAACGCGCTTTCAGTTCCTCTTGATGAGCGTATTCGCGGCGATCGCGGCGCTGCTGGCCGCCGTGGGCCTGTATGGCGTTGTATCGAGCGTGGTGCGACAGCGAATGCCGGAGATCGGCGTGCGCATGGCGCTGGGCGCCACACCTTCCGGTATTTTCAAGATGGTGGTTGGGCGAGGGCTGCTTCTGAGCGCCGTGGGAGTGGCGGGCGGCTTCACGGCCGCGCTGGTGCTGACGCGCGTGATGAGCAGCATGTTGGTGGGCGTAACGGCGACCGATCCGGCCACTTTCGCGGCGATGATCGCACTATTCTTCCTGATCGCGGCGGTGGCATCGTGGGCGCCGGCGCGGCGCGCGGCGGCGCTTGATCCGAACAGGACGTTGCGGCTGGAGTGAAGCGTGCCGATGGCTGTCTACTGCTGCCCCGCGGGCGCAGGGTTCAGAGCGGCATTGATCTTATCCGTCAGGAACTTCGCTTTAAACTCCAGGTTCTGATTCAGCCTTGCCTCGAACATGAGTTCCGGCGTGCCGCTCTGCAGCAGCGGCCCCCGGATGCTCGTCTGGTCGAAGGTCACCTTCCACAATCCGGCATAGCCCCCCACAAAGTCCAGATGCCTGGCGGCAACAATGGTCTTGGCTTTCTCGTCGGCCAGCGACGCGTCGAACGGCCGCATGAGCCGCTCCCCTTCATTGGCGCCGATCAGCTTTCCCGAGCCCACCTTGCCGCCGATGGAAACCATGATGTAATACTGGCTGCCATCCGTACTGAGGAGCATCGCGGCAAGCTTGTTGGTGTCCTCAGAGGTGAGATTCTTGTCCAACATTTCCAGACGCGCGAAAGCGCGCGCAAACTGAGCGTCGGCCCAGTAGACATCCAGCGAGGCGTACTGACGGTTGAACCAGCCCATGAGGCTTCCCGTAAGTCCCACCTTCCCGGTCCGGTCGGTCACGATCTTCACGCAGTCTTCCTTCGGCCAGTTCTGGAACGCCGCGTCACCTACGTTGGCAGGCGGCAGCGTTTGCAGGTAGTCCTTGAGGCCCAGCTTGTCTTCCTTGCGATCGATGGCGAAATCGTAGACATCCAGAATTTCGATATTGGAGGTGGACTTACTGCCGGTGTTGCCTTCCACAAATCCGAACTCGCCGGATGGAACATCCTCGCGCGGAAAGATGCGGTAGAGATCCTTCACGGCGGTGGGGCCGATGTCGCAAGGCACTTCGTCCTGATTCTGTTCCGTGCTGAACATAATGGAGGCGTTCGCCAGGGTGCGCTGATCGAACCTCTGGCCGGTGATCTTGCATTGCAGCAGCTTGAATTTACTCACGTCGCGGCTAGCCGGGAAAAAAGCAAAAAAGGTCGGGCGGACCATGTCAAACCGGCTGGTGGAGTGCGCGCCGGGGATGTTGATGTCGATCTTCTGCCTCACGAACGGAACGACGCTCTTGAGCAAGGACCGGAACTTGCTGAGCTGCACTTTGGTCTGAACCCGTCCCAGCGGTTTCAACTCCCCGTCCGCCCAGATGTACACGCCAAAGTTTGCCGGCGCGGACGTGACCGACGCCGGTTTCGGGGCAGGGGCTTTGGGCGCCGTATTGGCGTCAACTGGGGCAACTTCTTTCGGCACGTTGGAAGGCGGGAAGGCTGGTTTGGGCGCCGGAGAAGGGGCAGGGGCCGCGCTTGCCGGAACCGCGGGGGGTGGGGCGGCGGGAGCAGCCGGGTTCATCATGACGGCAATCAGGTTGTCGCTTACGCCGGCTTCCTTGAGCGCAACCAAGGCGTCGACCGAAACATCAAACTTCGTTTTCGACTGTCTGATCTTGACGATGATGAGGTCCTCGGAGACCTTGGCCTTAACCAGCTTGATGACATCCTGGTTGGTCATCGGCGCGGGCGCTGGCGGCTTGGCGGGCGAACTCTTCTTAGGGGCCGCGGGTAGAGTCTTGGCCGGTGTGCCGCTTTGTGCCGGCGGCGCGGCCGGCTTTACCGATTGCCCACTCAAAACCGCCGCACCGGCCAGCATCGCAAAGGGAAAAGCGTATGACGTCAGGCGTTTCATGGGGTTCCCCCAGCGTTTTAGGATTTGTGCCAGAGTTCTATTCGGAACGTCCTTTTGACAGATTTTCGAGATTCCCATTTTAGCGCTCGGGTTCTGGTCAGTCTACACCCGAGCGCCTGTTCTCGCTCGCCGACGCCGGACGGGAACAGATTTACCTGACCGACGGCTTGTTCGGAATGGGCATATCGCGGTACTGGGCGGTGCGCACGGCGGAGCATGGGCAGGCGGCACCGCCTGCCCCACCACCTATGGCAACGTGAACCGCATCGAGCCGAAAATCATGTGGGCGTGGGCGGTGGAGGGAGTTCCGGCCGGAACGGACCAGGGCGCGCGCGACAAATAGGCATACTCCGTTATGAGCTGAAGCGCGCCGTATCGCGGGTTCCTAAAATAGGTGTAGTAGTAGCCGAACTCACCCTCCTGAAACTGGCGGTTGGCCGAGGAGGAAGCGGGGAAGCCGAATCCCAGATAATTGCCCGGCGAAATCACCGTGTAGTTGCGGTCGAAATACGTGCCGCCGTAATAGGTGAAGAACTGCGATTTGGCATTGGGCGCATACTCGAAGCCGGCGATGCCGGCCGTGGAATGCACGGAGGAGATGGAGCCGTCGGGACCGACCACGAGATCGGGACCAAGGCCGACCGCGAAACGGCCGCCGCCGGCGCTATAGAACCCGGTGACAATCAGGCGGAAGTTCTTGGCCAATTCCAGGCTGGTGTCGAAGTCGCCGCCCAAGCCCTGGGCGTTGAAGTATTTGCCCTGCGCGGGTGAGACGCAGAACTGGCTGGAAAAACCGGCCAGCTCGAAGTGCAGCGCCTTGCCGGACACCTGGGTGTCGTAAGCGATTTTGGCGGTGATGTCCGGGCGCACGTTGGGCGTACTGGAAAGGCTTCCGTTATCCACCTGAGTGGCGGCAAACGCGGGCAGCGTGACTCCGGTGGTGACGAACTGTTCGGGGTTCTCAACCGCAGCGGCGATGGACCAATGCTTGTCGGGGCGATAGGTCACCCGGATCTGCCCCGGCCGTCCCCAAATCAGACCCGTCATGTAGTTGGAATCCTCGCCCTGGGTGACGAAGACATCGCTCGAAACCGGGGTGATGCCCGCGCGGTTGGGCGTGAGGAGTGTCCAGGTCTCGCCCCCCAGCACTTCCCATTTTCCTTTTGCCGCGCTCGCCCAGAAATGGCGCATGCGAAAGGTGTTGGCGTTGCTGGTCACGAACAGACTGGCCGGCTGGTTTCCATAGAAGTCCCCTTCGACATAGCCCGTGACCGTCGTGTTCTTGGTCGGGTGCTCGGTGATGGTCAGGGTAAGGCGCGAGTTTGCGGCGCTGGACCGGAACTCCTGAATCCGGCCGGCCGCGGTGTTACCCATCGGAACGGAGGCGAAGGAAGTTGCCACGCCGCTCCCGATGTTGGTGGAGCGCCACACCGTGGACATATCCATAAAACCGCCCGGGGCGAAATCGGCGCCGCCGATGTGAAAGGCAAGCGGCGAGATGGCCCGGCCGGTGGTATCCACGTCGGCGGCGGCGGGTTTGGCCGGCGGTACCAGCGCTGCCGCCGCGGCTGGCGCTGGAGCGGCCGCGGGCGCGTTTTGCGCGGCAACCAGGCGGTCCAGCAGCTCTTGCTGGGAATCGAGCGCCTTCTGCTGGGCTTCGAGCGCCTGCCTCTGTTGGTCGAGTTGTTTCTGCTGAGCCGCAATCTGTTCGCGCAGCTTGGCGATATCGCCGGTCTGGGCGGATCCCTGCGCCAGACACAAGACGGGGAGCAGCAAGGCGAGCGGCAAGAGCGAACCAACGATCTTGATGAGCTTCATGTGTTCTCCTGGGTTTTGGGGTGAGCCGGACCCGATTCACCGAACTGTAACTCTATCGAGTATAGAAACACTTGAAGACCTAGTTCAACATCTACGGACCTTTTTATCTGCAATAAACGGCGGGTTTTAGGTTGGGAGGATAGAAGCACTGGAGGGTGGTGTATGCGAGCGGTGGGTTGACAGACGGGGTACCCTCTGGGTCCGTCTGTCCCACTTGCCTGCTAGAATGGGGATTAGCCTCCCCTAAAACATAGCTCATGAGATTTGGCGTCATTGTTTTTCCTGGAAGCAACTGCGACCACGACGCTTTTTACGCGGTCGGCACCAACCTCGGACAGCCGGTGGAATACATCTGGCACGACTCGTCCACTCTGGGAGCGGTCGATGCCGTCATCCTGCCCGGCGGCTTCGCCTATGGCGACTACCTGCGCTGCGGCGCCATCGCCAAGTTCTCGCCGGTGATGAGGGCCGTGCGCCAGTTCGCCTCCGGCGGCGGGCTGGTGCTGGGCGTGTGCAACGGGTTCCAGATCCTGGTGGAAGCCGGGTTGCTTCCCGGCGCGCTCATCCGCAATCGCGGGCTCAAGTTCATCTGCCGCGAGGTCCGCCTGGCGGTGGAAACCGCCGACTCGCCCTTCACTTCGGCCGCACGGAAAGGGCAGACGCTGCGCATGCCTATCGCGCATGGCGAAGGCTGCTACTTCGCCGACGAGAGAACCCTCGATGAGCTGGAAGCCGAGGACCGTATCGCCTTCCGTTACGACGGGAACCCCAACGGCTCGTTGCGCGATATCGCCGGCGTCCTCAGCCGCGAGCGCAATGTGATGGGGATGATGCCGCATCCCGAGCGGGCCACCGAGCCGCTCATGGGGTCGAGCGATGGCCTGACGGTTTTTCAGTCGATGATGGGCGCGGCGGTGCGGGTATGACCCCCGAGCTGGTGGCGCAGCACCAGTTGAGCCCGGACGAGTACCGGAAGATTGTGGGCATTCTGGGCCGCGAGCCGAGTTACACCGAACTGGGCATCTTCAGCGTGATGTGGAGCGAGCATTGCTCGTACAAGAGCTCGCGTTTACATCTGAAGAAGCTGCCCACAAGCGGCAAGCTGGTGGTGCAGGGGCCGGGCGAGAATGCTGGCATCATCGATATCGGCGGCGGTTACGTCATCGCATTCAAGATCGAATCGCACAACCATCCCAGCTTCATCGAGCCGTTTCAGGGCGCGGCCACGGGGGTCGGCGGCATTCTGCGCGACATATTCACGATGGGGGCGCGGCCCATCGCGGTGATGGATTCGCTGCGCTTCGGCCGACTGGACGACCCAGTGACCGGGGCGCGCAACCGGCGCATCCTGAGCGGCGTGGTGGCGGGCATCGCGCACTACGGCAATTGTTTCGGCGTGCCCACGGTGGGCGGCGAGTGCCTCTTCGAGCCGTGCTACGACGGCAACCCGCTGATCAATGTTTTCGCGCTGGGCGTGTGCCGCAAGGAAGATGTCTTTTACGCCCGGGCCGCCGGCGCGGGCAACCCGGTGATTTATGTGGGCGCGCGCACGGGCCGCGACGGCATCCACGGGGCCTCGATGGCCAGCGCCGAATTCACCGAAGAATCCAAGCAGAAGCGTCCCAACGTGCAGGTGGGCGACCCCTTGATGGAGAAGCTGCTGCTGGAGGCGTGTCTCGAAGCCATGCAGACCGGGGCGATTGTGGGCATTCAGGACATGGGCGCGGCGGGCCTGACGTGCTCGACGTGCGAAATGGGCAGCCGCGGCGGGGTGGGCATCGAGATCGAGCTGGACCGAGTGCCGCAGCGCGAGACGGGCATGACGCCTTACGAGACGATGCTCTCCGAATCGCAGGAGCGCATGCTGCTGGTGGCCGAGAAGGGCAGAGAAGAGGAAGTTTTCCGGGTGTTCCGCAAGTGGGGCCTGGAGGCCGTTGAGATCGGCGTGGTCACGACCGATGGCAGACTCCGCGTGAAGCAGCACGGGGTGACGGTGGCGGAGATTCCCGCCCATGAGCTGGCCGACGAAGCGCCGCTCTACGACCGGCCTCACACGGAACCGCTGCGGCGCGCGCCGATGTCGGTAGAGAGGGCCAGTGTGCTGGGCGATGTGCAGGAGGCGTTGCCGGCTCTGCTGGCGTCGCCCGACAGTTGCTCGAAGCGGTGGATCTGGGAGCAGTACGATTACCAGGTCCGCACCAACACCATTGCGGGGCCGGAGCGAACCGACGCCGCCATCATCCGCATCAAGGAAACCGGCGACGCGGTCGCCATGTCGCTCGATGGCAACGGCCGCTACTGTTACCTCTCGCCGCGGGAGGGGGCGCAACTGGCAGTGGCGGAGTGCTGCCGCAACCTGTCGACAGTAGGAGCCGAGCCGGTGGCGGCCACCAATTGCCTCAACTTCGGCAATCCCGAGCGGCCCGAGATTATGGCGCAGTTGGTGGAAGCGATCGAAGGCATGGCCGAGGCGTGCCGCTTCTTCGACACCCCCATCACCGGCGGCAACGTCAGCCTGTACAACGAAACCCTGGGCGAAGGCATCTACCCCACGCCCGTGATGGGGATTGTCGGGCTGCTTAAGACTGCGGCGCCGGTCACGATTCCGTTCAAAAGCCCCGGCCGCGCGGTGGTGTTGCTGGGCGGCATCGGTGGGTGCGACGAGACGCGATTTGGCGGCACGGGGTACGCCAAGGAGATCCTGAAGCAGCTCTGGGGCCTGCCGCCGGCGCTCGACCTGGAGCGCGAAAAGCGCGTGCAGTCGGCCATCCGCGAAATTGTGGCGGCGGGGCTGGCGGAATCGGCGCACGATTTGAGCGATGGCGGCCTGGCCGTGGCGCTGGCCGAGTGCTCGTTCGGATCGGCGGGAATCGGCGCGGCGATTGATGTCGATAGCGACCTGCGTCCGGAAATGCTGGCCTTTCACGAAGCGCCTTCACGCATCTTGATTTCCACGGCGCACGCCGGGAAAGTCGCGGCTATCGCGGAGAAGCACGGAATCGAGGCGCCGGTCGTGGGGGTTACAATCGAGAAAGGGATGGAAATCCGGCAGCGCTCCATGACACTGGGTTCCTGGGAAATCGCCACGCTGAGAGCCGTCTATCATGGCGCGCTGGAATCCTATGTTCGATAAATTCCACGAAGAGTGCGGCGTGGTGGCCATCTACGGCCATCCGGAAGCGGCCAAGCTGGCGTACCTGGGGCTGTACGCCTTGCAGCACCGCGGCCAGGAGAGCGCGGGCATTTGCACTACGGATGGCGTCCGGATTTACAGCCACAAATCCATGGGGCACGTGGCCGATATTTTCACCAGCCCGGTGCTGGCCACGCTGCCCGGCGGGCTGGCCATCGGCCACACACGCTATTCCACGGCTGGCGATACCGTGCTGCTCAACGCGCAGCCGTTTTCGGTGGCGTGCAACAAGGGCCGCGTGGCGGTGGCGCACAACGGCAACATCACCAACGCTGGGGAATTGCGCGCCGACCTGGAGCGCCGCGGCGCCATCTTCCAGGCATCCAGCGACACGGAAGTCATCCTGCACCTGGTGGCGCACTCTTCGGAGCGGACCCTGGCGGGCGCGCTGCGCGATGCGTTGCTGCAATTGGAAGGCGCGTTTTCGCTGGTATTCCTGGCGCAGGACCGCGTCATCGTGGCGCGGGATCCCCACGGTTTCCGCCCGCTGGCGGTTGGTGAAATGGAAATTTCCGGCGGCCGCAAGGTCTACGTCTTCGCCTCGGAAACCTGCGCCTTCGACCTGATCGGCGCCGTTTATCTGCACGAAGTAGATCCCGGCGAGATGATCATCGTCGGCCCGGAAGGCGTCACCCGCGAGCGTTACGCCCCCGAGCAGCCGCGCGCGCAGTGCGTCTTCGAGCACGTGTACTTCTCACGGCCCGATTCCGTGGTTTTCGGCCGCGCGGTGGAGGAATCGCGCGAGAACCTCGGCCGGCTGCTGGCGCGCGAGTGTCCCGCCGATGCCGACCTGGTGGTTCCGGTTCCGGATTCCGGCGTGGCCGCCGCCATCGGCTACTCGGCCGAGTCCGGGCTTCCCTTCCGCCAGGCGCTCATCCGCAACCACTATATGGGCCGCACGTTTATTGAGCCTTCCCAAGCCATCCGGGATTTCGGAGTCAAGCTGAAGCTCAATCCCGTGCGCCACCTGCTGCAAGGCCAGCGCGTGGTGCTGGTGGACGACTCCATCGTGCGGGGCACGACGAGCAGGAAGATCGTCCGCATGGTGCGCCAGGCCGGCGCCCGCGAGGTGCATTTGCGCGTCTCTTGTCCGCCCACGGTGTCGCCTTGTTTCTATGGCGTGGACACCCCCACGCGCAGCGAGCTGATCGGCTCCGACCACAACGTGGAAGAGATTCGCCGTTTTGTGGAAGCCGATTCGCTGGGCTACCTGTCGCTGGCCTCGCTGCGTAAGGCGGTGGCCGACGACCGCCATGAATACTGCTATGCCTGCTACACCGGGGACTACCCGACGGATCTGGTCAATATTGAGGAGTTGATCGCGGCAAGGCAGAAGAGGCGGTGAGGGGGTGTGGCCGGCGCCACCTTGGCCGCATCAGCCGATGAGCCTGCGCCCGCGGCGCAGCCCAACAGCCGCACCCAGCAACAAACCGCTCCCCATCAACAAAAGGGAAGATGGCTCGGGTACACCAGCACCGCTCGGACTGTTCACGAAAAAGTCGTCAAAAGAAAACCCGGCGTCTCCAATCCCGCTGCCTTGCAAGAAAAAGACGACCGTTGCGGGACCGCTCGCAGTTGCGGTAAACGTGCCATCCTCCAGTTGGTAGCCTGGAAAGACAGGGCCCGGATAGTCCACAAACCCGATTTGCGTTCCGTTAACCGTGATGTTACTGCTGTTCCCGAAAGAGTTTGAGTTGCCGACTCCAAACCAGAAACCGATGTCGTAGGTCTGCCCGCTGACGAGGTCCACGGTCTGACTCAGCGTGAGGCTGTCGCCCAAGTCGCTCGAGGGCATGCATGGGCCATAAATGGAGTAATAGCAGGTCACCGCGTATGCCGCGTAGCTACCCGAGTTCACGATGACCGAAAAGGGACCCCAACCGGAGCCGGTGTAAGTACCGGGGATCGTCGTACCGGCGACCGCCACGCCGGACTCTGGAGTGCTGGCAGTTACTGTCCAACCGGAGAAATCGCCAGTCTCAAAGCCCGGATTCACGAGCAGATTACCCGCGGAGGCGGGAAGGCCAACCAGGCAAACCATGAATGCCGCCACCGCAATCGTTATCGTCTTCATGTCGTTCCTTTTCAATTCAAGAGATGTGCTCGATTCGATCCAAAGAACCACGCGTCAAGAAGACCACCACGTAGTGTATACCGAAACGCGTGGTTTGGCCAGTATTTCTTTAGAAACTTTACCCCCCGCGTCGGCGTTCTTGGGGAAACTCGCGCACCCCCGCAAGCGTTCCGACACGGTCACGCACGGCCCGGTTCGTGCAAGCCTGCGTGGGGCCGGCCAGAGCAAGAGGCGCCAACGGAACGGCAGAATCTTCAGGACTGGCTTCCACCTGGCCGCATTGCCGGACAATCGCTCTTGTTGACGTGGCGGACGAATCTGTTGCGCTAACAGGCCCATCACCAGCGATCACCAGCGCTACTCTGCTCCAGCGCCTATCCGCGGGCCAGGCGGTCCGTCCCACGAATTGAGGGTGTAGCAGCAAATTGGCAATTAGCTCGCATACACCGCCACGCTGGTCACCGTCCGAAAACCCATCCGCTCGTACAACCGATGCCCGGCCGGCGTGGATTGCAGAATGGTCTGCTCGATTCCGTGGCGCCGCTGTGCCTCGGCAACCGCGTGGCGCATCACGGTTTCGCCGTACCCGCGCTTCTGGTGTTCCGGCATGGTGGCCACGTTATAGACCCCGATGGCTCCGCCGCCCATCACGGTGGCCGCGGTGGACACCGGTTCCTCGTCCACGTATCCCACCCAGCCGATGAAGCGTTCCCACACGACATCGTTGTCGAAGACCTCGCGGAACCAGGGAAGGGGAACATGAAAACAGACCGAGCCGATGGCGCAGAAGGCGTCGCGCGTGGCGGCGTCTCCCACGCGCCGGATTTCCAATTTTGGGAGCGGCTTCACGGGCGGCAGAATGCGCTCGGCCACCATGCCCGGCAGGTCCACCGAATGGCGCAGGCCGTGGCGCTCGAAGATCTGCCGCGAGCGCCGGCGCGCCCTGGCTTCGAGCCAGTCCTCGCACACCCAGTAAGCCCACTCGAGGCCGCGGGCATCGAAATGGACCGAGGGCAGCATGATGCGCCGAGCCAGCTCCGCCTCGTTGGGCACCGGCGCGGAGAGGAAGGCCGTGTTGAACATCTGGAAGGCGACGCCCGCCGAGGCGATGCTGACGCCGCGCAACTCGCGGATCTCGCCGGGCGCCCGGCTGGCTGCGACGGCCCGAAACGACTCGCGCAGATTGGCGGCTACGTTCTCAAAGTCCACTCTCTGCCAGTATCGCGCGCCTTGAGCCGCATTTCCGATTCTGCTATCCTCGTTACGTTGAATTCATAAGATGGTCTTACCCGGCCGATGGGGCCGGGCCTGCCCCGAGAGGTTCACATGTCAGGCCATTCCAAATGGGCCACCATTAAGCACAAGAAGGCGGCTACGGACGCCAAGCGCGGGAAAGCGTTCACGCGCATCATCAAGGAACCGCCCGCCATGGCGGCGATCCCGACGGCAATCCCCGTTTGCGCAGCGCCATTCTGGCCGCCAAGGGCGCCAGCATGCCTTCCGACAACATCAAGAAGGCCATCATGCGCGGCACCGGCGAGCTGGAAGGCGGCCAGATCGAAGAAGTCATGTTCGAAGGGTACGGCCCCGGAGGCGCGGCCGTCCTGGTGAATGTGGCCACCGATAATCGCAACCGCACGGTCAGCGAACTCCGCCATGTCTTTTCCAAGAATAACGGCAACATGGGCGAGCAGGGCTGCGTGGCCTGGATGTTCGAGCGCAAGAGCCAGATTTTCGTGGCCAGCGGCAAGATCACCGAAGACCAGCTCATGGGCATCATCCTCGACGCCGGGGCCGACGACCTACGCAACGAGGGCGGGAGATGGGAGATCCTCTCCGCTCCCGAAGCCCACTACGCCGTCCTCAAGACGCTCGAAGCCAGCGGCATTCACGGCGAGGATGCCAGCATTGCCATGGTTCCCAAGAACCTGGTCAGGCTGGAGGGCAAGAACGCGGCGGCCATGATCAGGCTGAGCGAGGCGCTGGAAGAACACGAAGACGTGCAGAACGTTTACTCCAACTTCGATATCGACGAGAAGGAGATGGAGGCGCTGGCGCAGTAGCGTGCGGGTCCTGGGCATCGATTGCGGATCGGAACGCACCGGTTACGGCGTAATCGACAGTGACGGGCTGGATCATCGGATGGTGGCCGCGGGAGTGATTCGCACCGATCGGAAGCGTCCCTTCGAGAGACGGCTGCTGGAAATCGCGGGCGGGCTGCGGCGCCTGATTCAGGAGCACGTTCCCGACTCGGCCGCGGTGGAAGGAGTGTTTTATTCGGCCAACGTCAAGACGGCGCTGAAACTGGCTCACGTGAGGGGGGTGGCGCTGCTGGCCATCGCCGAGGCTGGGCTGGAAATGGCGGAGTACTCGCCGCTCGAAGTCAAGACCAGCGTGGTGGGATATGGCCGGGCTGAAAAGGGCCAGGTGAAGCTCATGGTGCGGTCGTTGCTGCGGCTGCCGGAGGCCATCGAATCGGAAGATGCCTGCGACGCCCTGGCAGTGGCCATCTGCCACGCTACGCATGAAGCCACCAGGCGCAAGCTGGTATAGACGGGAACCGGTATGAAGTGGAGCTTGATTCTGCTTTTCGCGAATGTTCTTCTGGCCGGCGACGGTCCCCGGCTGTTCTATTCCCGGTCCTTTCCGGGAAGCGTCCCGCCTTATTTTCAGGTGACGCTCGAGCAGAACGGAGACGCCGAGTACCGCGAGGCGCCGGACGAGGACAACCCTCTCAAGTTCCACCTCGCCGAAGCCGACACGCGCGAAGTGCTCGGCCTGGCGGAGAAACTGGACTATTTCAAACACCCGCTGGAATCGACGCTGAAAGTGGCCTTCATGGGGATGAAGACTTTCCGCTACGAGAACGGCGACGGCAAGAGCGAGGTCAAGTTCAATTTCTCCGAGGACCCCGCGGCGCGCGAGCTGGTGGACTGGTTCGAGCGCATGGCCGAATCGGCCCTGCACCGCATCGAACTCGAGCGCACGGCCAAGTACGACCGGTTGGGAGTGCTGAAAGCGCTGCTGCTGCTGGAATCGGCCATGGACCGCAAGCGGCTGGTGGGCCTGGACCAGTACCTCCCCATGCTGGACCGCATCGCCAAGAACGAAAACTACATGCACACGGCGCGGGCACGGGCGGCGGAGATCGCCGAGGCCATCCGCAACCCAAAACCATGAGATGGCTGGTGCTGCTCGCGGCGCTCGCCAGTGTGTGCCTGGCCCAGGGGCAGGAACAGGCGGACCTGGAAAAAGCGCTTTCGGAAGCCGGATCGAGCCCGCGCGAATACCTGCGCGCCCTCGAGAAGCACCTGGAGCAGTACCCGAATTCGGCGCGCCGGGCGGAGCTGGAGCGGGCGGCGGCGCGGGCCGCCATCGAGGCCCGCGACGACCAGCGCATCGTGGTTTACGGCGAGCGCGTGCTGGCGCGCCAGCCGGACGACCTGCAGATCCTCGAGCAGGTTACCCGCGCGCTGCTGGCCGGCGGCTCGAAGGAGACTTGGGAGCGCGCCCTGAAGTATGCGCGCCGGTACGAAGAGCTGGTCCGGCAGATGCAGAAGGACCACGCGCGCGCCGGGGGTGCCCTCTGGGCCCCCTCGGGGCCCAGCGCCGCCCAATGGCGCAACGAAACCGATCGCGGCATGGGACGCGCGCTCTGCGACGAGGCGCGCGCCAGCGGCAACCTGGGGCGCCTGGACGAAGCGCTGGCGCTGGCCCAGCACGCATTTGAGACCTACGCGAATGCCGATTCCGCGCGCGAGACGGCGCGCTGGTACGAACGCCTCGGAAAACCGGAAGAAGCGGCCCGCCGCCTGGCCGATGCCTTCACCATCCCCGACCCGCGCTCGACCGATGCCGGCCGGGCTCGCGACCGCGGGCGCATGGGCGAGCTGTATCGCCAGGCCAAAGGCTCGGAAAACGGCCTCGGCGACCTGGTGCTCGAGGCATACGACCGCAACGTCGCGCTGATTCACACGCGCGAGCTGACGATGCGGGAGAGCGACCCCAATGCGCAGCTCACCGACCCGATGGAGTTCACGCTCACCGGCCTCGACGGGCAGAAGCTGAGCATGACAAGCCTCAAGGGCAAGGTGGTGGTGTTCGACTTCTGGGCCACCTGGTGCGAACCGTGCCGCGGGCAGCACCTCCTCTACGAGCAAGTGAAACAGCGCTTCAAGGACAATTCCGACGTGGTGTTCCTGTCGATCGACACGGACGAGGACCGGGAGCCGGTGAGGCGTTTCCTCGAAGAGGAGAAATGGCCGGACACAGTGTACTTCGAAGACGGGCTTTCGCGGGCGCTGCGGATCGCCACGATTCCGACCACCATCGTCATCGAGAAGCGCGGCCAGGTTTTCAGCCGCATGAACGGCTACGTGCCGGAGCGGTTTGTGGAAGCGCTGACCGGGCTCATCCGCGGCGCGCTGGGGCAGTGAGTCACATCTTCAGCAGCCGGATGCTCCCGTTGGAGGTGCTCAGATCGATCAGCGGGCCGCCGTTTCCGATGACGCCTTCCAGACGGTTCTTGCTGAATTCGCCCTGCATCCGGACTTCGAAGTCGGAGGAAATGGAAGAGTTGGTGGTCCGCGCCATGACGTGGGCGTTCACCTGGTAAGGCATATGCAAGGTGATTCCGCTGTTGCTGGTGCTCACGCGGATATCGTTGTCGAATTTGGGCGGGAGACTCAATTCGACGCTGGAATTGTTGGTTTCCAGGCGCACCGGCCGGCCCGCCGGGACTTGCTCGAGCCGGGCGTTGATGCTGCCGTTCGACGTGCCGGCATCGAGCGCTCCGCGCAGCCCCGCGGTGCGGATATGGCCGTTCGAGGTATGGGCCTTGACATCGCCGTCGATGTCGATCACCTCGACGGAGCTGTTGCTGGTCTGGGCGTCCAGGCTGCCGTGTAGCGCCTGCACGCGGATCTCTCCATTGGAGGTCCGCAGCCGCGCCGGGCCGCTGCCATCCAGGGTACGGATGGCGCCGTTGGAAGTGAAAATGCGGTCCACATACGCCGCGCGGGGGATCTTGATGACGAAACGCGCTCCCATGCTGCCGCGGCGGTCCAAAGGGCGCGTCACGCGGATGGAAACCGAATCGGGACTGTTGTCGATGGCGACTTTCAGGGCGTCGGCGGCTTCCTGGGTGGGGCCGTACTTGGCGCCGCTGATGTCGACGGTTTGCTGGTCCCAGCCGGAAACCTCGACGGACCCGTTAAAGGTTTCGACCAAGAGCCTCCCGCCGGATTTCAGGGGGTAGGCGTAGTGAAAGTCCTGACGATAGCGTTCAAACCCGCCGAAATCCTCGAAATCGCAGGCTGCCAGGCAGAGCAGGGCGGCCGCCAGGATGGGAAGAAGGAGCTTCGCGCGCATAGTTGGCCTCGATTCACAGGATACGCGATAGGCGCGCGATTTGTTCCACGATACCCGAGCAGGCGGCTGCGGACTGGAGTACAATCGTGCTGATATGACACCTGAAAACGCACCGGCGGTGGAGCCGGAACCGGCGGGGATGGGCGAATTCTCGCGGCTGACCGGCGTCTTTTTCGAGCCGGGCAAGACGTTTGCGGATATCGCGGAGCGGCCGCGCTGGCTGGTTCCGTTGCTGCTGGTGATCGTGGCCGGCTTGGCCTATTACTTCGTTTACGGGCAGCACGTGGGATGGGAGCGCTTCCTGCGGCACCAGATGGAAACCAATGCACGCATGCAGCAGGCGATGGAGCGGATCCCGGCGGCGCAACGGGATGCGTCCATCGCCATGCAGACCAAGTTCGTGGGAATCGGGTATTATTTCTCGGCCATCGTCATGGTCCCGCTGATATGTTTGATCCAGGCCGCGACCGTGCTGGGGATTGCAAGCGGGCTGATGTCCGCCGGGGTCAAGTTCAAACAGCTATTCGCCATCGTCTGTTATGCCGGGCTGCCGAGCATCGTCATGCACGCGTTGGCGACGGTGGTGATGTTCCTGAAGAGCCCGGACGATTTCAACCTGATCAACCCGCTGGCGTTCAATCCGGCGGCGTTCATGGACCCGATCAACAGCTCGAAATTTCTGTACACGCTGGCCATGTCCTTGGATCTGTTTACGATCTGGTATTTTCTGCTGGCCGCCACGGGACTCAAGGCGGCCGCCGGGAAGAGGCTGTCCTTCGGCGGGGCGCTATTCGCGGTGGTTCTGCCATGGGCTGTGCTGCTGCTGATCGGCGCATCGCTCTCGGGCCTGTTCAGCTAAGCCCGGCGCGCGTGAAAGTTGAAAATTCGGAAGATAGGATTGGCTATTTGGGAGATTCGGGATAAGATGGTGTGACCCTCCCAGGGATTCATAAACTTGAGGAGAACCAGAATGGCGAAGAAGAAGCCCGCAAAGAAAATAGTAGCGAAGAAGGCAGTGAAAAAGGCCGTGAAGCCGGCCGCAAAGAAGGTAGCCCCCAAGACCGTCAAGAAAGCGGCCATGAAGCCGGTCGTGAAGAAGGCGGTCAAGAAGGTTGTGAAGCCGGCCGTGAAGCCGGTCGTGAAGCCGGCCGTGAAGCCGGTCGTGAAGAAGCCCGTCGCAAAGGTGGTCCCACAGGCCAGCGCGCCTGCGGCGCCTCCGGCTACGCCCCCTCCGGTGGCCGGTCCCCAAGACGGCGGCGGCACACCTCCCCCCGCCCCAACCATCTAAGAACATCCGCCAACCAGGCGGCCCGGGAGGCGGCCGGTTCGTGAAGGCCCGGGGGTCACGCACCCTCGGGGCCTTCGCGCGGGCCGGGAACCTCTTTCAGCACGAGTTATGTGTGCGGTGATGCGAATCGTGGTGCTGGTAGGGCTGCCGGGCTCCGGGAAGTCCACGTACCTTGGGCAACTAGGAGTTACGGGACTTTCCTCGGATGCCATCCGCAGCCTGCTGGCGGACGACGAAACCGACCAGACCATCCACGACCGCGTCTTCCAGACGCTGCGATACCTGTTGCGGCAGCGGCTGGCGATCGGGCGGCCGGCGACCTACATTGACGCCACCAACCTGACGGTGGAGGAGCGGCGGCCCTACATAGGGATTGGCAAATCGTACGGGTGCGACGTGGAGGCGGTGTTCTTGGACGTGCCGCTGGAAGTGTGCCGCGCGCGCAATGCGCGACGGCATCGCGTGGTGCCGGAAGAGGCCATGGCCAAGATGGCGGCGAAGCTGACGCCGCCGGACGTCGAGGAAGGCTTCTCCCGAGTGACAGCGATTACAGGGTAGCGCCGGCGATCTTGTCGCCGGTGGGGTTTGGCCGGATGGAACACACCGGCGACAAGATCGCCGGCGCTACCAACTGGACGCGCGCACGCGAGCGGTGCAAGAATGAGAGCATGTCCGACACCGTTATCGTTATAGCCAGCGGAGATCTGCGCCTGGCCGCCAACCAGATGTGCTGGCCGGCCCAGGCCCGCGTAGAGGAAGCCGTCATGAATGCCATCCGCCGCGAGGGCCGCGAGGTGCGCCGGGGGCACCCCTGCGACCCCGAAAAGGGCCATGGGTTCATAGACAGCCAGAAGCGCGGGATGGAAGTTTTCCGCGATATCCCTCCGGACGCGCCGCTGGTCGTGGTAGAAGCCGTGTGGCAATACACGCACCACATTCTGCACGGCCTCTACACGCACCGCGGGCCGATCCTGACGGTGGCGAACTGGAGCGGCGAATGGCCGGGGCTGGTGGGGATGCTCAACCTGAACGCCTCGCTCACCAAGGCCGGAGTGGCCTACAGCACGCTGTGGAGCGAGGACTTCACGGATGAGTTCTTCCTGAGCGGGTTGCGCCAATGGCTGGCGGGCGAAGCGGTGCGCCACGATCTCAGCCACGTGCATCCGCTCACAGAGGTCCGGCTTCCCGCCCAGGCGGAAGAGACGGGGGCGCGATTGGCGCGGGCGCTCGGGCGCGACAAAGCCATCATGGGCATCTTCGACGAAGGGTGCATGGGAATGTACAACGCCATCATCCCCGACGAGCTGCTGCACGCGACGGGCGTATTCAAGGAACGGCTGAGCCAGTCGGCCCTGTTCGCCGAAATGCAGCAGGTGAGCGACGAAGAAGCGCTGGCGGTGCGGAAGTGGCTGGACCGCAAGGGGATGAGGTTCGTCACGGGTCCCAATCCGGAAATCGACCTGACGGACGGCCAGATTTTGGGCCAGTGTAAGATGTACATCGCGGCGCTGCGGATTGCGGACGATTTCGGTTGCGACACCATCGGCATCCAGTATCAGCAGGGGCTGAAGGACCTGGCGCCGGCGTCGGACCTGGCGGAGGGCCTGTTGAACAACGTAGACCGGCCGCCGGTGAAGGCGCGCGGCAACGGGCGCGTGCTCTATGAAGGCCGGGCGCTGCCGCACTTCAACGAAGTGGACGAGTGCGCGGGGCTGGACGCGCTGGCGACCAACCGGATCTGGACCGAGCTGAGCTACGATCCGGAGTGCACGCTGCACGATGTGCGCTATGGCGAGCGATACCACGTGAACGGGGTGCCCTCAGGGCCCGGGGAGTTCGTCTGGCTGTTGGAGATTTCGGGCGCGGTGCCGCCGGCGCACCTGATGGGCGGATACGCCGGCGCGGTGAGCGAGCGGCAGCCGCCGATGTACTTCCGTTTGGGCGGCGGCGGCATCAAGGGCGTGAGCAAGCCGGGTGAGATTGTTTGGAGCCGGATTTTCGTGGATGGCGGGCTGAAGGCGGACCTGGGGCGCGGCCGGGCCATCGAGCTTCCGCTCGAGGAGACCGAGCGGCGCTGGCGCATCACCACGCCGCAGTGGCCCATGATGCACGCGGTGCTCGACGGCGTCACGCGCGACCAATTCATGGCGCGGCACAAGGCCAACCACATTTTGGTGGCATACGCTCCCGATCGGCAGGGGGCCGACCTGGCGCTGGCGGCCAAGGCGGCGATGTTCCGCGAGATGGGGATCGAGGTCTCGATCTGCGGGACGTTCGAGGGATAAGCACCACAACCCTTGGGGCGGCGGCGCCGGCGCTCATTTTTTTGGCGGCGCCGGCGGGGGAGGAGGCGTTTCGGGCACCTCCGTGAACTTGATTTCGGCGTCGGCGCTGAACAGTTTGAAGGGCTCGTAGCGGTACAGGTTTTCGGTCTTGAGCTGGCCGTCCACGAGGTGACGGTGGACCACCGAAGCGGGCATCAGGAAGCCGTGGGTGGAGAGCGCATAATCCACGGCGGCTTCGTCGCGGATCGTCCGTTTCGCGTCCGGGTGCTCGGCCCAAGCCTGGACGCGCAACGGCAGGCCGTCGGATTTGCGGACGAAAAGCATGCCTTGCAGGGGACGGCGCGCCGCCCGGTTGCCTAGGAACTCCAGTTCTCCGCCCGCCGTCGAGGTTTGCCGCCACGAGAAGATCAGCGCATCTTCGGCGCCCACGCGGGTCTCGCCGGCAGGCTTCAACTGCATGTTTTCGAGACCACGCTTGGTGAATGCCAGGAGGATGAGCCCATAGTCGGTGGCGACGTCGACCAAGCCGTGTTTGGCGAAATCCTCGAGCATGCGTTTGCGGACGCGATCGTCGGGGGACTGGATGCCCAGCGAGAGCGCATGGCGGGCGTGCTCCGCCGATTGGACGCGGCGGCCGTCCACGGAGATCACCTGGCGGAATTCGACGAGATCGCGCGAATCCGATTCCTGCAGCGTGCCGACGCTATATTCGGAAACGATCTCGCGCACCAGCAGCCGCGGCTTAGGCGTAACAGTGGCGGCCTTTCCGACTCGCGGCAGGAAGCGGGGAGGGGGAATCAGGGCGCGCTGTTCGAGGGTTTCCTGGGTCAGGGCCTTGGGAGCGTTCTGCTCGAGCACCTCGGCCTCCTCGGCAACGCGGGCCAGGATCTCGGGCAGCGTGGGCGGTTGCACGGGCGCCTGAGCAGCGAGAAGCATCGACAGCAGGGCGGCTGGGAACAGCGACATGTCTCTATTTTAATGCGGCAGGAAACAGGTTGCTGCAAAATCGCTAAGTGATTTATTTATAATAGTTTACGTCGCCATCGCCATTTTGGACGAGGATTTCGGAGTTTTTTCCGGCAACAGCGCTTGCGCACGCAGGCCGCTCTCTGGTATCCTGAGCAAGTCGCCGAATTGGGGATCTGAGGAGTTTCGCGCCTTCCGGAGCACTTGCCGTGGAGAGGCGGCGATGGTATAAAGGAAAGAGGTCCCCTGTAAGGAATGGTAACAAAACTCTGTGCGGGCCACCGCGCGGAGCGGAATACGGCCTTCCTGTGTGGTTCTTTTTAAAGTTCTAAAGTTTCTCAGCCGCAGGCGTCCGTGCGCGGAGGCCGCGGTTGGAACGGGTTTCGAGGCCTGCCGCCGGTCCCGGTATCGAAAGACGCCGGGGAAGGCGCGCGCAGATCATTGACAATCTGGTTGGATGCAGTAAAGAAGAACTCGTCAGTACTCTGAGTAAAACCGGAGCGATATTGGGTTGGGGCACGCCCCAGCCATTCTCATTGATTTAAATGAGAGTTTGATCCCGGCTCAGAATCAACGCTGGCGGCGCGCTTAACACATGCAAGTCGAACGAGAAAGCCGGGGCAACCTGGTGAGTAAAGTGGCGTACGGGTGAGTAACACGTGGGTAATCTACCTCTTAGTGCGGAATAACCCTGGGAAACCGGGGCTAATACCGCATAAGCTCGAGAGAGGAAAGCAGCAATGCGCTGAGAGAGGAGCCCGCGGCCGATTAGCTAGTTGGCGGGGTAAGAGCCCACCAAGGCTTAGATCGGTAGCCGGCCTGAGAGGGCACACGGCCACACTGGCACTGAAACACGGGCCAGACTCCTACGGGAGGCAGCAGTGGGGAATCTTGCACAATGGGGGAAACCCTGATGCAGCGACGCC
>JBEKSR010000030.1:0-40018 GCA_049516835.1 Bryobacteraceae bacterium
ATCGCGCCATCGCATTACCGAACTGGCCACACACTGGATGCGACGAGCAACCTCGTTGAGCGACAAGCCGGATTTCAGCAACGCCAATGCGCGCCGGCGTCGGTCTGACAGCAGATCCGCGCGGCCCTTTGGTCTTGGCACAGGCATTTGCCTCCTGTGCTTATTATTGCATTATTTATACAGTTATCTATAGTCTGTGTTTTCTGCGGGTGTCGTGAGTTTGGCGAGGAGGGTGTTGCTGAGTCGTGCGTAGGCGGCGGCCTGGTCTTTCGCTCGGCGGACTTGTGCATCGAGGTCGTTGCCTTGTATGTGGAGTTCGTCCGCGAGTTGGACGCATTTGGCGGCGTGTTGGAGGTCGCCACCCTGGGCGAGGACGAGCTGGAGGTCGTCAAGCGCGGACCGGGAGGTTTGTAGTCGTTCTGCTGCTTGGCGTTGTGCTTTGGCGCGGAGGCGTTCCACGTGCCGGCGCGTGCTGCTGTCCTTGATGGCTTTCAGCTCTCCGTCGAATTCGGCCAGCTTGGTGGTCGTCGCGGTCTCGTACGCGGTAACGTCCTTGCCGAGATCCTCGGATAATTGGCGGAGTCGTTCTGTCGTCTTGGCGAACTCGGTGAGTTCTGCTGGTAGTTTGTCGGGGCTGGCGAAGTCCTGCTCCAGCGCCTGCGCGGTTTCGGTGCTTGTCGTGACCTCGTCGGCCAGTCGGTGTTCTGTTTTTGCGAGGGCGGCGTTTGCTTGGTCGACGTCTTGTGCGCGTCCGGGCGTGCTGAACACCCGCAACAACAACCCGAGACTGAGGACGGCGAGTGCCGCGATGATGAGTCGCTTCTGCATAGTGCTCCTTTCGAGTGCCGGGTAGTAACCCCGGTCAACAAACAACAATGCGCCGAAGAACTGGAGAAGTCTAGCAGAATCAATCGCTTACGCTGTCATCTGCCCGGGTGGGCTTGAGTTGCTGCCACAGTCCTTTCTCGATCTGTCGTGTCTTCCATCGCTGGAACGCTGCCGCTTCTTCTGGGGTGAGGAGGATGATCTCCATTGCGAGCCACACTGTGACCGCGTGCTTAACCCATTTTCCGCACTTTTTTGGGGGTCTGTGTGTGTTGTCAGGGGGTTAGCAGCCAGTTCGGTTACTTTTTGTCACTACAACCGTGACGTTCTCTTCCAGCTTCCGGTAGCAACAGGTCCTGGCACCCTTCCCGACGACCCGAGCTGCGTAGAAACATGGTTGTCACCCGAGCTGCGACTCACGACTCAGGACAATAATGGCATAAGCATCAGGACAGATCAATGGGTCAAATACGATTTGTCACTACACGCGTTTTTCTGGATTTTCGGAACGTAACTGCAATGGCTGCAACGTCGGATACCCCAAAATGGTCGAACTACTACATCTGTTTGCGGAAAACGGGTTAAGGCGATAGCGCGACGACGCACGAAAAACGTTCGTGCACCACCGAAAAACGGCGGTCTTCGGTGTCGCGTCAGGCAGTCGACCGGACCAGGGCGCAGCCCGGCGTGCTGGACCATTTCGTTCTCCCCTTTCCCCTGCTTGAACGGGACAAGGGGTTGTTTGCTGTGCGGTCCCGTTGGGGTGCCGGTCAAGGGCGCGCCAATGTGTCGGCGCGGCTAGCCTGGAAAGTTCGCCTAAACCCTTGAATCTGCGCGCCATTCTACATCCCAACGGAGTATGGAACCACGTAACGGGATTAGAACGGGATGAGGGAGTCCTCGGATCGGCTCTTGAGATCCGATAGCGTTGAGCCTGTTCCTGGCGGTCTTGCCGTTTAAAGTGTTCGATCCATTCGTCGAGGCGTTTCAGCCAAGCGCGATTATTGGGCTCTGGTGTTATCACAAATGCACGCACAACGTACTCTTGAGCGGCCTCTTTCAGCCCTGCATCCCGGCTATAGAGAATCGCCTTAACAAGAGGGTCAATGAATGCATTCACTTCCCCTGGTTCGATGTATTCCTCTAAGCCGCCGATTGAACGCAAAAGCTCCCGTGTTAGGTTTCTGTCCATCCTAGCGAAACAGTGCTGCTTGACCAGCGTGCGACCCTCAGCGCTCAGGTACGCCAACTCGGACGATACGAAGAGGCCGCTTTCGTATGTCCGGATCTCCCGTTCTAAGTAAACGCGGTACTGGCGGCTCCTGCTGGCCGAGAGCCATTTGACGCGGAGGCTGTTTGGGAGCATGGTGCGGCGGATTGCTTCGCTCGCGGTGCCGACCGGATAAGGCGCCGCGGCGGAGAGGCAAGCAGGTCGAAGGAAGGGGGGCGGAGAGGTGTATGAGAAATCGCTTGGAATTAGGCACTTCGAGGTTCTTCTATGCCCAGAGGAGGCAAAGCGGGCCCCCTCCTGGGCCACCGGACTCGGTCGGGATGGAAGAAATGAGAAAAACGGCTCCGATGGAACCGGTCAGGTGTATAATTTTGCCGTGAGAAAGCCAAAAAGGAAATCCTGGATAATCAACCCTAAATAGGGCAATTATATACTTGGCAAAATGGTAGCAAACGGCTACGGTGGTTCTGGAGTAACAGGCCAGCCGGTCAGGCGTGATTCTTCGCGGCCCGCTTCCTGCCCCGCGCCTGCTTGAGCCGGGCTTCTTGCTTCAGGTACGGACCCTTGGGAACACTAAACATCATGCGGACGGCGCTATCCATGCGTTCCGCAGGCGTGTTGCCGGGTACGTTCGGTGCTGGTGCCGGTTTCATTCTGGTTCCATTATACAGCGGATTTCGCCTACCGGGTCATTCATGTCAGCCCCCTTGTGCTATCTTCAATCCTTGTGGACGAACGCGAACTGCTCGAATCTGTAAACGAGGCGCGCCGGGTATTCGGCCCGAAGTGCATGAAACTTGCCGGCTCGCTCACCGTCGAGGCGATACGTGCCGCTCTTGAGCAGCTTGGAATCGCCGTATCCGCGCGGGATGTCTTCATTCGAGGCGTGCCGGTCGAAATTGATCTCCTAGTGCCCCGCCCGATAGCTACGCCGAAGTGCGGCCTCATCTATGAACCGTTGGATGTTCTCGCCGCATTCGAGGTGAAAAACGCAGGTGCCTTTCCGGGAACCGTAGAAGCAGTCCGAAAATCATTTGAACTCATTCGATCCGCTAATCCCTGGATTTATTGCGCCTACGTCACGCTAGCGGAACGGAAGGGCTATAAATGGGCAGCGACGACCGAAAACTTGGGAGCAGACGTGTATACCCTATTCTGGCACAATGGCTCCATTAAGCACCGGATTTATTACCAGACAGATCATTGGGATAAGCTCACTGAAAAAGTGAGGGTCCTGGTTCATTCGTTTTGAATCCTCCGGTCGTCAAGCCGAAGTCCCTCTGAACTTGCCGATCTGTCCAGACATCACAACTCAATCGGCGCGCCCGCAATGTGGGCAGTGAACCTGTGAGTAGATGCTTTAAGGGAGTTCAATGCTGCCACGAACTTGTGAATGGGATTCTCGCGGTCTGACACGCCATCATAGAAGAACTTTTCACATGATGGGCAGGAAACAGGTATGCGCGGGTTATCGATTTCAAACAGCGTTGTCGTCTTGCACTTGGCGCATTCAATGCCGATCAAATGCAGTTCCTTGAAGTCGAGGATCAAATGCTTTTCCATGGTACGCATTGTACTACCTCATGCTATAATTGAAGTAGTTTTAAGGCGTGAATCGCGGGCGCTGCTGGCGTCCGATAAACGGCTGAACCTCCGCCATAGCTTTCAACCGCGTGGTGTTGGCGCACCGCTAGGCCAATCGGCTATGGGAAGTGAAGGTCTGCTCTCCACTTCTAAGGAGAGTATACCATGTCGAGCCGCGTGATTGCTACTACTATTTCTGAACACGCCAAGCAGACGACCGGACGGTTGTCGATTGCTGAGGTATCAGCTTTCGGTTATAGAAAGAGGAGTATCGCAATCGTGCTTAGGGCTGCTTTTGATGGAAGCGGGACAACGCTAGGTAAACACCTGACCCTCTCCATGGTAGGCGCTGAGGATTCGGCCTGGACAACATTCGAACAACAATGGGGGGCCGTGCTTGAGCGCTTCCAGGTTCCTTACTCGCACATGCATGAACTGGTGTCAAAGAACAAATCAAAAGACAGTCCATTCCTTGGATGGGACGAATGGCGTGGCCATGAGTTTACCTTTGCGCTTATGAATGTAATCGGATCACTCCACCATTCATTGACGCTGGCTTCCCTAACGATCTCCATGAAGGATTACAGAGATCTTGCCCAAAAATCATCCGTTCGGGTAAAGCCTGCCCCAGCTATCTGCGTTGATTATTGCATGGCTCACGTATTGGAGCATCCACACTTTTTCGATGGCCATGCCGAGATGTTCTTTGATAAGGATGAAGAGTTCATCCGCTTTCTAGAGAGCATATGGAGTCGGAATAAACGTAAGCAGTTGCATTGGGCGAACAATATCGCCGTCATTGCTCCTGTCGATATGCAACAACTGATACCGGTCCAGGGCGCGGACTTACTTGCTTGGAGCATGAACCGATATCACTCAAGAGTCTGTCGGGACGATGAGATGGACTTCGATATCTGGCAGAGCAATGCTGCACTGTTGGCAGTCATGAGCACTCATAGTCAACTTTACGGGCGCGCTGAACTAGAAGAGCACCCAGGTTTCTATGGCTGGAAATTGCCGCCCAAAGGGCGTAAGGGTTACTAGCATCTCCGTTTTCCCCTGTTTTGTCTCTTAGAACGGTTCGGGGGGATTCTCCAGGTCAGCGGCCCTGCCGGTAAGTTGGTCATACGTGAGCCGCTTGCCGACAATCTGGCGGACGGCCAAGTCGAAGCGGTCTTTGTCCTCGAAAGCCACGCGGTTGTTGTAGCGGAACGCCTGCTCGTCTAGGTAGCGGAAAAGGTGGAACGGCTCAACTGAAATGTATGTGCCCCGGATGCCCCGCTTCAGAAGACTCCAGAAATTCTCCAGATTGTTGGTATGGACCTCGCCGCGAACGTACTCCGCCGCGTGGTCGATCACTTCATGCTGGAATTCGTCAAGCCCCTCATAGGATTTCAGCGCATCGGTGAAAAGCGCGGAACCGGCTAGGACGTGCTCGCGGACTTCCGCCTGCAAGGTTCCCTTTCTGACGTTGCCTACAACCTTCGCACGGATCTGGCCGCCCATGCTCTTGCTGCCGCGCTCAAGGATTCCCAGGACTGCCACCTTGTCCTTGCCGCCCGTGCCGGTAATGCGCCGCGCCCGCTTCTCGGTGTGCATGTTCCGTGCCTTGCCGCCGATGAAGGTTTCATCCGCTTCGATCTGGCCAGAAAGCTTGTTGCCAGGCCCCATGCTCAACATAAACCGAATCCGATGGTCCAGAAACCACGCGGTTTTCTGGGTCACACCGATAGCTCGCGCCACTTCGCAACTGCTGATACCGTTCTTGGAGTTCACGATCTGCCACATGGCCATCAGCCACTTGTCTAGGCCAATGGGAGAATCCTCCATGATGGTCCCGGTCTTCAGGGTGAACTGCGGAGCCTCATGCTTTGCCCGGCAGTGCCAGCGGTTGTACTTCTCCAGGAATAGCACGTCCTTGGAGCCGCAACGCGGGCAGGCCACGCCATTAGGCCAGCGGCGTGCAACGAGGTAGTCACGGCAATTTTCGGGTTTCGAGAAGTACATGATAGCTTCTTGAAGGGTGGTGGGTTCCTGTTCCATACTTCAAGCATAGCCGATATCGGCTATTTTGTCAAGTATATAATTGCCCTAAATAGAGATTCCGGATAACAGATGGTCAGCGAAAAAGGACACACGCCGCTTTTTTCGAAGGAGGAAGGATGCGAACTCTTGGGAAGACTATCGCCGTTGCTGCCGTTGGGATCGTGGTGGGAGTCACCGCTTGGCGAGGCGCCGCGTTAAAGGCGCAGGGGACGCCGCGTCTGGAGATTCAATCGATTTCTGTTTGCAGTCCGACGGGAGGCGCTGGACAGGCATCGTGTCCAAGCGGGAGTTTCGACACGCAACAACTTGTGCTGGGCACGAACGGAAACTCAATCAACAGAACCGCCGGGTTCGGGCCGACTCCCGATGAGCACTCTTCCGTTTTCGCGCCAGGGACTCTCGGGACGAATCAGGATTACCTGTTCTTCCTCTCAACCGCCACTGCCGGCAACCCGGGTATTGGGGTGACGGTGCTTTCTGGCGGTGCGGGACCCGGGAAGAACGGGCAATGGGTGGTCGACATTCCGAAAGCGGACGGGTACGGCGCTTATCCGAGCGGCTTCGGGCAGGTTTTCAACACGGCGATGAAAGGGGGAGTCTGCCCCACGGTGCCCGACGGGAATCCCGCTCATCAGGACCAGACGTTCGACCAGCACTACGCGTCCGCGGGGTCCGTGATGATCGATCCCACGGGCGCCCCGGCTTCGCTGCTGATGATTTACGAGGGGACGAATGCCTGCATCGGTACCACGGGCGGGCCTGTTCCCGACACCGTGAGCGACTACATTTCGCTGGCGGTCGCGACATCGACCGATTACGGCAAGAGTTGGCCCACGTATCGCGGCACACCCACCTTTGATTTCGTTCCGCTTCCGGATACAAACCCGACACAAGCGCCGAATGCGCCCATGGGGGCTACCGGCAAAAACGTGTGCGTGGGGAACAACTGCACTTCCACGCCTCCGGCCAATTACGGCCGTTACGTGGTGATCACGCCGACCACGTCCTTGGCTTCGCTGATGGCCGCGGGGAAACAACTCACGGGCAAGTTCGGCGAGCAGGAGATCGCAGGGTTTGTCGACGATGTGAGCGGTGCTTCGGCTCCATATGTGTATGCGACCTTCGGCGACGTTAGAGAGGGGCGGGCTCAGTTGAACGGCGGCAGCGCGCCGCTGAGTTTCCAGAAGTGGGACGGACGGGGATTCAACGCGCCGGGGATCGGCGGAGCGGAGCCATCGGTAATTCCGGCGGGCGCGTTTGAGAGCTGCGAGGCGCCGGCACAGAGCCAATTCGGCGCGTCCATCAGCTACGTCGAGGACACGCAGCAGTATCTGCTGACGTTCGTCTGCATTTCCGGCAACGATCCCGCGCTGGGCAAAGGCGGGGCGGGAAACCAGGGCGCGGCGTGGTTTTACTCGACCAGCTACGACCTGTCAGATCCTTCGCAATGGTCGGCGCCGAAGGAGATCACGGGATCGTGGAGCGAGTTCGATTTCTCGGGCGACTGCGAATCGTATCAGGGGTGGTATCCGACACTCATGACCTTAGGCAGGAAGCCAGCACATTTGTCGACCAGCGGCTATGTTTTCTATTTGTGGGGATGTCAGGGCGGAGGCACGCCAGCCCCGGGGCGGCAATTTGCCTCGCGACAGTTCACGATTACCACGGCTTTGGCCCCACAAGTCTCCATCGGCGGAGTCGCCAATGGTGCCAGCTTTCAGGCGGGAATCGTCCCGAACTCCTGGATCAGCATTCTCGGAACCAACCTCTCGTCGAAGACGGATAATTGGGGTAACGCGATCGTCGGTGGCAAGCTGCCCACGTCATTGGATGGTGTCGGCGTCAGCGTCGGCGGACAGCCGGCCTATATTGCCTATATCAGCCCTATACAGATTAATGCGGTGGCTCCCAACGTGGGACCGGGAACAGTGTCGGTGACGGTAACCAATTCGAGCGGAACCAGCTCGCTGTTTACGGCTGTCGCTCAGATGTTCCAGCCGGCCTTCTTCCAGTGGGGTAGCTACGCGGTCGCTACCAGGCAGGATTTCAGCCTCGCCGTGAAGAACGGCACTTTCTCCGGTCTGGCGACCGTGCCGGCCAAACCCGGTGACATTATTATTCTCTGGGGAACCGGTTTCGGTCCGACGACTCCGGCCGCACCGACGGGCGTCGAAGTGCCCGCCGGCACGACCTACTACACAGCTAACCCGGTGACCATCACCGTAGGCGGCGTGCGAGCCACCGTGTACGGAACTGCCCTGTCGCCTGGGTACGCCGGGCTGTATCAGGTGGGTATCCAGATACCCACGTCGTTGGCTAACGGGGACTACTCCGTGATCGCAACGGTCTCAGGTGCGCAGTCGCCCTCAAGCACGCTCATCACAGTGCAGAAATAACGATTCAATTTAAGACAGTGGCGGTGGACAAAGCCGGGCTAGTGTCTTTGATTGAACTCTCGACAGGAGAACTAATCCCGATTGAGAGCTGCTCTTGGGGCTCAAATCGCCTTTTACTAATTTGAACGCAATGTCGGCGATTTAATTTTAGTACTGGAGACCAGCGGCCTTGGCAATCTCTTTGGCTTTGGGCTGGAGGTCTCTCTGGTTGGCAATTTCGGTTCGCACAAAGCGGTTGGTGAGTTCGCAGGCAGAACAGGCGGACTTGAGGGCAACGACGTATGGACAGCATTGCCATTGGCCCGCAGTCTCGACGTCGGCAGCACCAGCGCGGCTACAGTGGAGACCTTGTTCTTTGCCCGTGGCAGCGCCGTTGCGACCAAGGGTTTAAGACTGCAAATCCACCTTGATCCCAAGAATGACAGGAAAGGACCATTTGCGCTGGGAGCCGCTGGCACGATTCAGACCGGTCCGAAACTTGGGAAGTTGGTGGTTGTTGGGAGTTCCCTTTGGGTCTCCCACTCTGATTGGAACTTCAACGGCAATAGGAACCTGTTTCGAAGCCTGATCGCTTAGCCGGCAGAATAGTCGCTGCACTTACTTGCGCAAGGCTCTGGAATGTGGCGGGTTGTGACTCCGTTGTGACTCCATTCGCGGCCGTTTTGCGGAAACTGGGGAGACGGCGTACACTTCAGGACGCGTCAGGAAACTCGGTACGCTTCAGGAAACGAAGTACGAGCGTTTTCCCAAGCTGGACGTCGCGGGTTCGAATTCGGCCTCTCGCTCCATCTCCTCAAATCCGCCGCAAGGCGCGCCGCTCGAGCGGCGCCGCTTGTCTCAGCGTTTGGACAATACCTGCTTTTCGTACGACCTGACTTCATCCAACCAGGCCCCGCCGACAGGCACGCCTTTTTTCGCGCAGTAGTAATCCCAGACGGCCGTCCATGGCAGGCTCTTCTGCTCCTCGAGCATCACCAGCCGGCGTGTGAAGTCCCCGTCCAGTTCGGCCCGCTTGAGCGTATCCGTGGGTTCCAGCAATGCGATCAACAGCGCCTTGACCATGTTTCGCGCGCCGATCACCCAGGCCGCAACGCGATTGATACTGGCATCGAAGTAGTCCAGGCCCACGTGGATCTTGTCGTGCAATCTGCCGCTGCGGACCAGCTCTTTCGCGATGTTCTGAAGCTCGTCGTCCAGAAGCACGACGTGGTCGCTGTCCCAACGGACCGGACGGCTGACGTGCAGCAGAAGCCCGGGGCAGAACATGAGTACGGTGGAGATCTTTTCCGAAATGACTTCCGTCGGATGGAAGTGCCCGGCGTCCAGGGTCAGCAGTTTTTGGCGGGACACCGCATAGGCCAAATAGAATTCATGTGAACCAACCGTGTAGCTTTCGGCGCCGATGCCGAAGAGCTTGGCTTCCACCGCATCCAGGTGAATCTTCGGATCGATGGCTTCCGCGAACATCTTGTCCAGGGAATCCGTCAGGCGCTCTCGAGGCCCCGTGCGATCCACCGGAATGTCCTTGTATCCATCCGGAATCCAGACGTTGGTCACGGTGGGCGTGCCAAGCTGTCTCCCCATCTCGGCGCCAATCTTACGGCACAAGATGCCATGTTGAATCCAGAAATCGCGGATGCCTTTATCCGCGTGGGCCAGGGTAAAGCCATCGGCCGCCTTGGCATGGGAAAAATACGTGGGATTGAAGTCCATTCCCAGGTGATTGCGCTTGGCCCAGTCGATCCAACTCTGGAAATGGGCGGGCTCGATCTCGTCGCGATCCACGAACTTGCCGCCGTTGTCCAGATAACTCGCGTGCAGGTTCAGCCGGTGGCTCCCGGGAATCAGGCTGAGCGCCTTCTCGATATCGCCGCGAAGCTCGGCGATCGTCCGCGCCTTGCCCGGATAGTTGCCGGTTGCCTGAATGCCGCCGCCCGACAGTACAGCGCCCGCGGTCTCGAAACCGCCCACATCGTCTCCCTGCCAGCAATGCAGGGAGATGGGAATCGCTTCGAGCGCCTTCATGGCGGCATCCGCATCCACTCCCAGGCTTGCATATTGCTCTTTCGCCGTCTGGTACGTTTGTGTGAGTTTGTTTTCGTTCATTACTTTCTCCCGTTCCTGTGTTGCGCGCGCGGCTGTTGCGCCGGCGCACTACACGGCTTTCTGTCCGAGATACCCGCCGTAACCCGCGACCACCGCCGAGACGATCAACAGCACCAGCCCGGCGGCGAGAAGCACCATCGTCTTCTTACTCGTGCCCTTCCACTCTCCCAGCATGAGTCCCAATACCTGGCTGAAAAGAATCATGCTGGCCATCAGAACCGCCCAGCCGATGTAAGACGTCGGCCCCATTTGCGGCTCGCCCGTCTTGAAGCAGATGAACTGGGAACACCAGATGGCGCCCGCCGCGCCGGCAAACACCAGGTTCGGAACCACGGGAACGCTTTTCGCGAAGTAATCGCCCGCGGTCCGGTTCTTGACGTTCAAGACTATGCACCAGCCTGCATTCACGATGAACCCGCCCATCAGCACAACCACCAGAACCGGCATTCCAGCCCAGGTCGCGGAGGTGGAAGGCGCCATGGTTAACGCTAGTTTCTGAATTCCCGAACCGCCTTGCAGGCCAAAGCTCATGGCTGAGCTCATCAGCCCGGAGAAGATCGCCACCGTGATCCCCTTCTTGAAATTGAATTCCGCGACAGCCTTCTTCTTCTCCTCCTCCGGCAACTCGTTTTCCTTGGACATGCCCGCCATGCCGACCAGGACAATACCGGCCACCGACACCAGGGCGGCGGCCACCGAGACCAGACCGGCGGATGTCCCGAACATGTTGGCGACGGCTTCTTTCCCCTTGAGCATGGGGGGTATCAACGTACCCGCCGCCGAGGTCAGCCCGGCCCCCATGGCCAGTCCCAAACCGACCCCAAGGTAGCGGATCATCAATCCCCAAGTCAGCCCGCCGAGCCCCCATATGGCGCCGCACACCAGGCAGTAGATCATCTCATCACCAGGCGCGGACCTGAGGACCGGCAATACATTCGGGGAAGTCGCCAGCGCGAGAATCCAAGGCACCAGCAACAGGCCAAATACCGCGTAGATCAGCCAGTAGCTTTCCCATGCCCAGTTCTTGACCTTCTTGAAAGGCAGATAGAACACAGCCCCGGCCAGACCGCCCAACATGAAAATCAGAATTCCCATTACGGGATTAACGGCATTCGCTTCCACAGCCTTCACCTCGTACGCTTGGCGTTGATCTTCCCGATGTCAAAGAGTAGCGGCATTGCGCAGGTCTTCGCAAGGTCTTTCGTTACGACTGAGGGCAGTTTGAAGCGCAAAACGCCGGGGAGTCCGACTCAGGGATCAAGCCCCTTTGTTTTCAGCGGGTTTCGGGCGCTTTCAGCCTCCAGCCCGTGGCGGTGCCAGCCGCGAGGGCGATCCCGTGTTCCGCGACACAGAACGACCCGTCCATCACCTCAGTTTGCCCCGCTACAATTAGGTCCATGGACTCCACTGGTTTCACCCGCCGGAACTTTCTCGCCGGCGCAGGCTCGGCCGCCGCCCTGAGTCGCGGTGCCAAGGGCGCCAACCGGGACGTTTCCCTGATGATGAATCCCGACGACCCGGTGGCCGGCGCGGCGCCGTCGCGCTGGGCCGTGGCGCAGTTGCAGCAATCTCTGGCCGCGCGCGGCGTGGCCGTCCGCCTGCGGGACCGCCTGGCCCAGGCGCCGGCCGGCGATTTGTGCGTGGTCGCCGCGGGCGCCGCTTCTCCCCTGGCCGAGGCCATCCTCAAGAACGCCGGCGCCAGCATACCGACGGTTCCCGAAGCCCTCGGATTGCTCGCCGGCAAGACCGCCAGCCGATCCGTCCTGCTGGCGGCCGGTCGCGATTCCCGGGGATTGGTCTACGCCCTCCTCGAACTTGCCGACCGGGTGCAATTCTCTTCCGACCCCATGGCCGCGCTCAGCATCCCTAAGCCGGTCGTCGAGCGGCCGGCAAACGCCACCCGCAGCATCGCCCGCCTGTTCTGTAGCGACGTGGAAGACAAGCCCTGGTTCCACGGCCGCGAGTTCTGGCCGGGCTATCTCACCATGCTGGCCGCGCAGCGGTTCAACCGCTTCAGCCTCACGCTGGGGCTGGGTTATGACGGTGGTCAGACCGTCACAGAATCCTATCTATTTTTCGCCTATCCGTTCCTGGTTTCCGTCCCGGGTTACAATGTCCGGGCCGTGGGCTTGCCGGATGCGGAACGCGACCGCAATCTCGAAATGCTGCGATTCATCGGCGACCAGGCCGCCGCGCGCGGCCTCGAATTCCAGTTGGGCCTCTGGACGCACGCCTACGAGTGGCCCAACAGCCCTCACCCGAATTACCCCACCGAGGGATTGAACGCCGCCAACCATGCGCCCTATTGCCGCGACGCGCTGACAGCGGTGCTCAAGGCCTGCCCCGCCATCGGCGGCCTCACCTTTCGCACCCATGGCGAGAGCGGCGTCGCCGAGGGGAGTTACGAGTTTTGGAAAACCGTTTTCGACGGCGTGGTGCGCAGCGGGCGCCGGATCGAGCTCGATCTGCACCCCAAGGGCATCGACCAGACCACCATCGACCTGGCGCTGGCCACCCGTATGCCCGTGAAGCTCTCACCCAAGTACTGGGCGGAGCACCGCGGCATGCCTTACCACCAGGCCGACATTCGCGAGCAGGAGATGCCGCGCCAGGGCCGCGGCGGCCAGGGCCTGTTCGCGCTCAGCAATGGCGAGCGCAGCTTCCTCCGCTACGGTTACGGCGATATGTTGCGCGAAGACCGCCGCTATGGCGTCATCCATCGCGTCTTTCCGGGATCGCAGCGTCTTCTGTTGTGGGGCGATCCACTCACGGCCGCCGCCGACGCCCGCGCCTTCGGTTTCTGCGGCAGCAATGGCGCGGAGATCATGGAGTCGCTCTCTTTCAAAGGCCGGAAGGGTACGGGTATCGCCGGCGACCGGTGCGCTTATGCCGACGCCTCTCTCCGCCCGCGTTGGGATTGGGAGAAATTCGAGTACACTTACCGCGTCATGGGGCGCCTGCTCTACAATCCCGACTCCGACCCGGACGTCTGGCGCCGTTATTTGCGAGCGCGCTTTCCAGGCGCCGAGGCGGCCACCGAAGGGGCGCTGGCCAGCGCCGGCCGCATTCTGCGAATCGTCACCACCGCGCATCTGCCCTCGGCGGCCAATGCCACCTACTGGCCGGAGATGTACCTCAACCAGCCGATTGTCGACCCAGCCCGGCGCCATCCCTACACCGACACGCCCGCCCCCAGGGTGTTCGGCAACGTCAGCCCCCTCGACCCGCAACTGTTTTCGCGGATCAACGATTTCGCGGCTGAATTGCTTGCGGTGGAGCGCAGCGGCAAGTATTCGCCCATCGAGGTGGCGCAGTGGCTGGAAGATCTCGCCGACGCCTCCGCCAAGAATTTGGAGCAAGCGGAAGCGCGCGCTTCCAACAAGAGCGGCGCTGAATTCCGGCGGATGTCCGTCGACGTGGCCCTGCAGATCGGCTTGGGCCGCTTTTTCGCCGGCAAATTCCGCAGCGCGGTCTTGTATGCCATCTACGACCGCACCGGCGACCGCGCGGCGCTCGAAGAAGCGCTCAAAGCCTATCGCCATGCCCGGGCCGTCTGGGCCCAACTTGCGGAACGCGGCAAAGGCGTTTATCTTCCCGATGTGACGGTCGGCGACCGGCCCTCTCTACGGGGTCATTGGCTGGACCGCCTGCCGGCATTCGACGACGACATCGGCGACATGGCCAAGCGGCTCGACGAGGCCAGGGCCGCCGGCGCGCCGCCGGAGCGTGTGAGCAAGGCCGTTGCGGAGGGATTGGGCCGCCCACGGCGTCCCTCGGTCCCCTGCCGCCACCGGCCACCGGCCGGATTCCATCCGGGCCAGCCGCTGGAGCTCGAATTCGCGCTGGAAAAAGGACCCAAGCTGGTTTCCGCCCGAATGTACTACCGGCACGTGAACCAGGCCGAGCGCTTCGAATCCGTGGAGATGCAGGCGCACGATAACCGCTATCGGGCCGTCATTCCGGCCAACTACACGCAGTCGCTCTATCCGCTTCAGTATTATTTCGAGCTAAAGACCGCACCGGACCAAGCCTGCCTGTTTCCGGGATTCGCCGCCAACCTGTCGAACCAGCCGTACTTCGTAGTCCGCTCCACGTAGCGCCGGCGGTCTTGCCGCCGGTGTTCTTCGGACGGGCCTCAACCCACCGGCGGCAAGAATCGACCGCCGGCGCTACCACTGATCCGTGCGGAACGGCGCCGCAGGCAAACCCGCCGCGTTGTACAGATTGCACCCATCCGGGTAGTTGACCCAGGCGTAACGCACGGCCTCCGGCATCGTCACGTCCTGCCGGCTGACGACCACGCTGTCGCCGTCGATCTTGGCCTCGGCGTCCACGAATTGCCGGTCGGCGCCGGATATCTGGAACCACTTGAGAGGCCCGTCCTTCGCTACCAGGCCGCCGCCGAGATGCGAGAACTTCACCCGTATCGTAGTGCCCTCGATGGCCATCGATTCATACACCGGGCCCGAGTACTCGATGTTCCGGTGGTAGACGTTGGCCAGCGCGATGCGCATCAGGCGGTCGCCCAAAGGTTCCTTGTCGTGTGGATGCACGTCTTTGGGATCTCCGATGTCGATAGTGACGGCCAACCCCGCGTTCGGCAGCGAGGCGATGGCGGCCTGTCCTTCACGCACACGCGGATTGTTGCTGATGTTCTGCAACGCCGGGAGTTGCACGGCGTAAAACGGAAAATCGCCTTCTCCCCAGAGTTTGCGCCAGGTCTTCACCATCGTGTCCATGACGTGGGGATAAAGCGTGATGCCGTTACTTCCGCCGACGATGGATTCGCCCTGGTACCAGATGGCGCCGCGGATCGCGTAGGGAATAGCGGGATGGATCATGCCGTTGAACAGAACCGTGGGCTGGTGCTGGTCCCGCACCGGGTCCCGCTGCTGCCCGGCCTGGCCCGGCCGGGCATTGATGGTCTGCGGGGGCTTGGGCGCCTGGTCCGCCGGCGCCTGCGGATTGGCCTTGAAGAACTGAACCGCCGCGTCGAACTTGTCCAGCATCGGCTTCAGCAGCGGATCGGCGGCCATCGCCTCGCGCGGAATCCAGGACTCCGCCGTGCTGGCGCCGTACGCCAGAATCAGCATGCCCACCGGGACATCCAGCTCCTTTTGCAGGTTGCGCCCGAAAAGATACCCCACCGCGGAGAAGCCCGGCACGGTTTCCGGGCTGCACACCTGCCACTCCCCGTCTGTGACCGGCTGCGGGTCATAGGCCGTGGCCGGCTTCCCCGTGAACATGCGGAGTTTCGGGTAATTGGCGGCGGCGATCTCCTGTTCCTCGTTGATGAGGCCCGCATAACCAGCGCGCTTCTTCGACACCGTGAATTGCATGTTGGATTGGCCCGAGCCGAGCCACACTTCCCCCACCAAAACGTCCTTTACGGTGATCGTGTTGCTGCCCGCGATGGTCATCTCATAAGGACCACCGGCTTTGAGGTCCGTCAGCCGGACCATCCATTTGCCGTCGGCGCCGGTGGTGGCGGTTTGTTTCTGGCCATTCAGCGTAACGGTCACTTTCTCGCCGGCGCTGGCGGTTCCCCAGATGGGCACCGGCATGCCGCTCTGCAGGACCACGTGGTCGCTGAACAACGGCGCGGGCTTGACCTCCGCGCGGACCGCGCTGGCGCTAAACAGGAGCGTGAAAAGAGATAAGACGATCAACTGACTTCGACTGGCGATAGGTTTACTCATGGGGATTTCCGCCGGGGAAATGAGCCATCCGGCGGCGGTCCGCGGTTGCGGGCCGCCGCCGGACGATCTCCAACGCCTCAGAACTGGAAGCGCGTGGCGAACTGCAGGATGCGCCCCGCGTTGCTCTGCCCCGTGAGCGCCCCGAAAGCGGAGCTGGTCACGGTCATGTTCGGCGCACTGAACTGCGTGTGGTTGGTCAAGTTCAGAAAGTCGCACGAGACGATGAACGCGACGCTCTCGTGAATCTGGAACCGGCGCAGGAGCTTGGCATCCCAGTCCCGAATGCCGTCGGACCGCAGGTCGTTGATGTACTGCGGGAACACGCGCGCCTGGTAGGTGCCGGGCTGCACGGCGGAACGGCCCTCAAAGCCCACGAAGGTGGAGGGCGGCGCGGCGGACTGGGTCCAGACCGCGGCCGGGTCATACCACAAGTGAATGTTCTGATTGTGGATGGTGTCGTGGTTCAGAGCGCTGACCACTTGGTCCACGCTGCCGTAGTAGAACAGATTGCCCATGGAAATCAGCGGGCCGGTCTGATACGTGTAGACCCAGTTGATCGACCATCCGCCCACCACATAGGCCAGCGGTCCTTGGCGCAGCCATTGGTGGTTCTTGCCGAAAGGCAGTTCCACTACATTGCTCCATACCAGCCGATTGGGGCGGATGTTGGAGTTCAACTGCCACGCCGGCTCCGGATCGAACTGGTTCGGCAGCCACTGCTGGCGGCCCCACATGTGCGCGTACTGCACCTGGGACTGGAAGCCGTGGGACCACCGCTTCTGGTAAATCACGCGCACTTCGTTATCGACGTCCTTGGCGCGAAAACCGCCGTTTTCGCTCAATCCGAATCCGGCGTTGGGATAGGCGCGCAGCAGTTGCTGCACCTGTAAGGTGGTTCCGGTGAACATGCCGACATTGCTGAGGTAGTTGTACAGCGCCGAGTTGGAAGACTGTATGGCGGGCAGCGCGGCCAGGAATGGATTGGCCACCGTGGCCTTCATGTTGTTATCCACCGTGGCGCTGTAGCTGTCCGAGAAATTCCAGTACTTCGCGGGCAGGGGGCTGAGGTTCTTGGTCATGGGCAGGTTTGCGTACCCGCCGTTGTAGGAAGCCTCTATGCGGTGGTTGCCGTGCAACTCGCGCTGGATGCCGATCGAGTAGCGCTGCTCCCAGGTGGGCGAGTAGTCGCGCGGGTAGTAGGTGAAGCCCTGGCCGTCCAGTTGGCCGGCGCCCAGCGAATTGCCGGCCGGCAGCACCCAGCGCGAACCGCTGGCCAGCACCGGGAAGGGGTTCATCATGGGGTTGGCCGATCCCAGGGCGGAGGCCGCCATGGAGCTGTTGTTGGCGGCGCAGCAGTAGGTCAGGCCGTTGTCGTTGGTGAGGATGGTGTTGGTGGCCTGGCTGTAGCCGTTCTGCCCGGGACGGCTGTTCATGGAATTGAAGGTATCGGAATGCCAGCCGGTGCCGGCGCGGAGCACGGTCTTGCTGTTGATCTGGTACACCAGGCTGACGTTCGGCAGGAAGCGGTTGGTGCCCTGAGTCCAGTTGCTATACTTCTGGCCCAGATAGCTGATGCCGCCGATCACCTGGAAGGCGCTGGCCGGCATGCCCTGCTGCAGCATCTGGACGGCGGCGTTGGAGGCATTGGCCGGACTCGAGAGCAAAGTGGAATAGGCGTTCTGCACGGCCGTGGCGTACGGCGGCACCGCGCCGAAATCGTACATTCCCTCTACTCCGCGGTTGAACCGTTCGGTAATGCCGCCTTCGCGCTCGAACCGGACGCCGAATCCGATGCGCAAGCGGGAGGTGAGCCGGAAATCGTCCTGGATGTACGCCGTATGGTAGCGTGTGGTCCAGTAACCGGTGTCGTTGGTGTCCAGGCCGATAGAACTCGGCAGGCCCATCAGGAACGAGGCGTAGGGCAGTCCGGTCGAGGAAGCAGTGGTGGTATTATCCGCCTGCCGGTCGTAGGTATTGGTGAACTGGTAATATCCCGTGGCGTTGCCCAGCGGGTTGACCGAGCCATAGTGATAACGCCGTTCCTCATAGCCATACTTGAAGGTGTTTCTGCCCTTTACGGTGGTCATCTTGGCGGCCAACTGTTCGGTGGTGCCGCGCTGGTTCAGTCCCTGGGCTCCCACGAAACTGGTGGAAGCCGCGTTGGCCACGCCGGCGATATTGATCCAGGGCAGACAGTCCTGGGCAGCGGCCTTCTGGTCGATGTAGCTGGGCAGCCCGACGGACGCCGCGGTGTAGTTGAGGACGATCGGCTTCTTGTCGCCTTCGGCATACTGAGTGATACTGAACGGGATGTCCAGCACGTTGTTGGCGTTGAGGGTAAACAGGTAATCGAGGCTGCCGCCGCGGGTGGGCCGGTACAAGCCGTTCGATTCGACGCCCTTCAGGGGTGTGCCGTGCGCCCAGTCGTACTGATCGGAGAGCCGGGAATTGAAATACCACTTACCGCTGAGATGTTGCCGCTGGTTGATGTTGTAGTCGTAGCGGTTGATGAAATCCGGGAACCAGTCGTTGTCCGGCTGGCCTCCGTCGTAGAAGTTGTTGGTGCCGTCCGCCGCCATCTGGGTCGGGTTGTTGGGCAGCGGGTAAAGCTGGGAGTAGAACTTGGCGATCGGGCTGGTCTGTATCGACGCCGGAAGGATGTTGTTGGGGAACGGCGTGCGCGTCACGTGGCCGCTCACCGTCGCCGCCGTCCGCGGGTCGTAAATGATGTACTGCGACGGATTGGTGGTGCCCACCAGCAATGCCGAGAAGTCGCCCGACCGCTGCGGAACCGTGGGCACGGTATAGATAGGCGTGCTGTTGGGAGGAGCGATACTGACCAGCTTGCTGTAAGCGATGTAGAAGAAGAGCCTGTTTTTGCCGTTGATGATCTTGGGAATCCAGACTGGTCCGCCGACGCCGAAGCCCGGCTGGGTGACTCGGCCCGAGGCCTGCTCCGGTGTGCCGGGGGCGATCGAGCCATTGGCCAGACCGGCCTGATAGTTCAATCGAGTGAAGTCCGGGGTGGCGTTCCAGCGGAACTGCTGGAACTGCCAGTAGCCGGCGCCGTGCAGCGAGTTGGTGCCGGATTTGACGGTGGCGCTGATAAAAACGCCGACGGCGTGGCCCAGGGAGGCATCATACGGATCGGTCTCAATGCGCACCTCGTCGACGGCTTCGGCGTTGGGCACAAAGCCGGCGCGTCCGCCGTTGGTCCCAGTCACGGGGTTGCCATCCAGGAGAAACTCGTTGAGGGAGGCGCCCAGGCCGCCGGAGGCGTAACTGGCGGTGGCGGCGTGATCCAAGGCCCGATTGTTATCGGGCGTCTCGGCGCCGGTGAAGATCATGCCCGCGGCCATGGCTTGCAAGGCGAACGGATTCATGGTGGTGTAGGGCAACTGGCCGATGTCGCGGGTGTTGAGGACGCGGCCTTGGGCGGAGGTGGCCGTATCCAGCAAAGGTGCGTCTGCCACGACTTCGACAGATTGGGTAGATTGCCCGATCTCGAGTTGCAGGTCGAGAGCCAGACGGTCGCCGGTGTCCAGGGTGATGCCGGTGCGCACCAGCTTCTTGAATCCGGACGACTCTACCGAGACGGAGTATGTCCCCACGACCAGGAAATCGACCTCGAAATATCCTGTTTGATTGGTGGTGGCCTTACCGGTAACGTTGGTCGCGGTATTGGTGACCTCGACCGTCGCGCCAGGCACCACCGCGTTCTGCGGGTCAACGACCTTGCCCGTGATGCTGCCGCGCGATTCCTGCGCCGGGCAGACCGTGGAAATCGAGAGTAGCAGTGCGACGCCTATCAACAAGGCGCGATTCTGCACGAGACGCAAACGTAGCATTCAACCTCCATTACGGTTCCAAAAGCCCCGTGGGGATATTTTCCTGCAACGGACGAAAACATGCAAGCGCCTTTTTCAGATTTAAAGAGGTTATAAGCTGTGAAACGCCATCCGATGCACTGTGGCGCCGATAGTGATTTGTTTTGATGCGATTATGTGAGCCAGGCAGTTCCTTCGCCAGCGACCGCCCGGGGACTCCACGTTTCGCATTGCGAATCTCGCGTGGCGCAGCCTCTCAGTCTGCCGTCTCCCCCCTCTTGCGGAGACGTTTTGTGAGCCGCCAACCGTGCGTCCCCAAGAGTGGGGGGCGCCCTCTGGGCCCGGCAGCCTGAGAGGCTGCGCCACGAATCAGAACGTAACTCTGGCGCTGAACTGCAGCTTGCGCGGCGAATTGGCCATCGCGGTGAAGATGCCAAACGTGGCGGAATCGATACCCAATCCCGGAGCCGCGAAATGAACCGCGTTGTTCACGTTGAACGCGTCCGCCTGGAATGCCAGTTTGACGTGCTCGCGGATAATGAACTCCCGGCGCACCGTGACATCCACATCCGCGTTGTGCGGCGCAAACAACCCGTACGGTGCCGTGCGCGGAATGTTGCCGACCGTGTAAGCCGCCGGGTCCACAAAAGCCGCCTTATTCAGGTAGGACGTCGTGGTGATATTCCCGGTCCCCGGCGTGCCATTCTGCCACACGCTCCCCGAAAAGCCCGACGCATAATTCGGATAGCAGGAGGCGTCGATAATGCCGCCGCCCGTGCAGGTGCCGGTGATCGACAAGGGCGCTCCACCCTGGTACGTGAAGATTCCCGAGAACTGCCAGTGGCTGATCAAGAAGTCCAGCGGCTTGACATCGCTCTTCAGCTTGCCGGTGCCAAATGGCAACCGATAGACCACTGTGGCGCTAACCACGGTCGGGTGATCGATGGCGCCCGGTCCTTTCTCCAGGAAGTCTCTGTTCGGATCGCGAACCCCGGCCAAATCGTCCAGTTCCTTGCTGTAGGCGTAGTTGAACATGAACGTCAACCCGTGCGATAGCCGCTGGTTGAGCGAGATCTGGAGCGAGTTATACGTCGAATTTCCAACATCCAGCCAGGGATCGGAGATGCCGCCATATTGCGGGAAGGGCTTCAATGCCTGAGCCACGGTTCCCGTGAAGTTCGTGAACGGTGTTTTGAAACTGGGGAACATGGCCTGAACCTGTGCCAGAGAGGTCGCACTCAGGGTTGAACTCAGGGTCCCTTGCAGCGGAAGATACGTCACCGGAATCTGGTTGGTCATGGGTCCAGCGACGGCGGCTCCAGGCAGCCAGTGGCCCGCGCTGGCGCTATAGGCCAAGCTCAACATCAGGTTCTGGGTAATGGAGTGCTGGATGTTGAAGTGCCAATCCTCGTAATAGGGAGCTTTTCCGCCGAAAGCGGGATCGCCGTAAGTCATCCCGACAGCCGTGGAGGGGCCGGCCCACGGCGCCCCGGCCGCCACCGCAGCCGCGGCGGTGATATAGCCAATACCGTAGCTGGGGTTGATGTACGGCGGCGGATACGCGATACCCGGGACACCGTTCTCCCAAACGTACGCCGGCTGCCCGGTGGCGACCGAGGACTGGGCGTTGCTGCCGTTAAAGCCAACCTGGCTCAACCCCTGTCGTCCGTTGGTGCGCCCACCCACGCCGCCGGCGTGCGCGTAGAATATGCTGTAGCCCGCCCGGATGACGGTCTTCTCGCCCACGCGATAGGCGAGCCCGATGCGAGGCCCAGGGTTAATGTTGTGCTGCTGGACGGGAGTTCCGCAATTACAACCGTCGGTACCGTTGCCGGCAAACTGTAACGCTCCCGGAATGCCCCCCGCGACCGGGTTGGCCACATTTGGATTGAAGAAGGACATCCGGTTGGCCACTTCCGTGAACGGACTCCAGATGTTCCAGCGGAGGCCCAGATTCAGGGTCAGGCGCGAGTTGACTTTGAAATCGTCCTGAGCATACATGGCGTATGTCTTGTAACGCCCGCCGGTTTCGCTAATCGAAGCTTGCGTAACGGTGCTGCTGTCCACCATGCCCAACAGGTAACTCGCATACCCGAGACCAGTGGTGGCGCTTAGCGCTCCGTTGACAAACTGGGCCGTCTCATTGTTGCTGAACGTGAAGGCGGCGTTCAAAGCGAAGGTCTCGTTGTCCTGGAGCGTCTGCCACTGGAAACCGAACGTGAGGTTGTGCCTTCCTTTGGTCCACAGGAAATTATCCTGCGCGTCCACTGTGTTCTGCGCTTCGTTGTACACATGGGCGTTAGTCTGGCGCCAGCTTACGGGAGCGTTTTGGCCGCTAAAGGCGATGTCCGGGAACGCCACATTGGCGAATCCGGCCGGCAGACCGGCGAGGCCCGCCTTGCCGGGATAGTTGCCGCCGGCGGTGGGGTCCGTCAGAGGGATCCACATGCGGCTCAAAGACAGGCTGGCCTGGTTGACGAGCGTCGGGGTAATCACGTAAGAATCGTGAATCTGTGCCACGGTCGAGTACTCGATCACGCTTCTTCCGTCCGTATAAGGCGTGGGCAGCGTCGACGTGGTGACCGGTGTCAGGCTGCCGACGATCGGCCAGGCATACTTGCCCGTGGAGAACAGGGCGAAGATCCGGTGTTTGTCGCTCAGGTTGTAGTCCAGCTTATCCGTGGTGCTATCGTTATTCACCGTGCTCGGCAACATGGCCAGGTAATTGTTCGTGATATTGCCGTTGGTGGGGGGCGGAAGATAAGACGCAAACGACTGGGAAATCTTGGAGATGCGGCTCGTGGGGATGAGGTTGTTGGGGAACGGTGTCCGCGCCGCGGTCCCGGTCGCGCTGGTGGGATCGTAAATCACCTGCGGGAACGCGCTGAAGTCGCCCGTCCGCTCGGCCGTGGTCGGTATGCTCTGGTAGCCGACCGGCGTCGTGGCCGAAACCAGACGGTATCCATCGTAGTTACTGAAAAAGAACAATTTGTTCTTCCGGACAGGGCCGCTGATGGTGGCCCCGAATTCGTTCTGATGGTCGGCCGGCAAGACCGCCGCGAAGAAGCCTCGGGCGTCGAAATCGGTGTTCCGGAAGTATTCGTAGACGCCGCCGTGGAACTGGTTGCCGCCCGACTTGAGAACGTAATTCTCCACGCCCTGCCCTTCGTACATGGACTTGGCGCCGGCCGTCTCTACCTGAAACTGCTCCACGGCCTCCACCGAAACCCCGAACGCCAGGTTGCGCGTGTCGGCCTCGGTTCCGGCGCTGGTCAACGGGAGACCCTCGATGTAGACTTCGTTCTGATAGGTCTGGCCCCCGTTGAAGGAACCGGTGGATGGACCGGCCGCCTGCGTGCTGTAGTTGTCGACGCCTATGGCGAGGCCGGCGAACGCCGAAGGATCGCGCGGAGACCCGGCCGCGTTCATCGCCAGCGGAAGGGAATCGTAGACATTGTTCTGCATGGAGGAGCCAAGCGTGGAATCGTCTGTCTTCAGCACCGACGGCGCGGCTTCCACCGTAACGGATTGGTTGGCCGCTCCGATTTGCAGTTCCAGCTTCAAACCCACGACCCCCAGTGCATCCACCGTCACATGCTCCTGACTAAGGGTTTGAAACCCGGCCGCGGTGACCGTCACGGTGTACTCGCCGGCCGGAAGCAGCGAGAGCGCCACAAATCCCGCTTCGGTGGTTTTGCGCTCGGTTCGAACTCCGGTCCCAACATTGGTTGCGGTGACTGAGGCGCCGGGCACAGCCGCACCCGATGGGTCGGTAACCGTGCCTTGGATGGTGCCAGTGCCGCCGGCTTGGCCGAATGCCAAAGCCGCCGCTGACAACAAGGCCAAACAGAAAACAAAATGACGCATGACGAAAGACCTCCTTTTGCGTGCCGACTAGTATCGCACTGGAGGCGCCCGGAGTCAATCGCGGATGACCGTGCGAGTTCTGTTTCGTATAGTGAAACTAATCCGCGGGACGGTTGCCGCTGAAACTGCCGCCGGCTCAACTGATTGGGGGAAAGCGGGGGAAACGAGTGCCAAACCAGCCACCGGGCGTTCCGTGTCTCATTGCAGAACCGGGAATGGCGAGCTATCGAGGCATTTGGAGTCGGAACAAACTCGCGTGCCGCATGTTACCCTGTTTCGGCGGCGGATTGTTTGTGAAGCGATTTCCTTTTCTCGACTGGATGCGCGGGCTGGCCGTGGTCATCATGATCCAGTGCCACGTATTCAATTCGTTCGCGCGGATGGACCTGCGGGAGGGCGGCCCTTACGTGCTCTCGCAATTCGTCGGTGGAATGGCCGCGCCGTTGTTCCTCTTCATGGCGGGCATGACGTTCGCCTTCCAGTTGGAGAGCCTCGAGCGCCGCGAGCCGAACCGGTGGCGGCGCTGGCGCATTTCCCTGCGGCGCTCGGCCTACATCCTGGGCATCGCATTCCTGTTCCGTTTCACCAACTGGGTGGCCAGCCTGCCCCATACCAACCTGGACGAGATCACCAAGGTGGACATCCTGAACTGCATGGGCGTGGGGATAGCGGCGGTCTCCTTCGCGGCGCTGTTCGAGTTCAAGGGACGCGTGCGCTTCGCCGTGTTGGCGGGGTTGGCCATCGCCGCGGCGGCGCCCATCATGACCAGCCTCCGCTGGGGCGGAACGCCGGCGCTCATCCAGGAGTACCTCGTGCCCGGTCCCGGCCGCCCGCGATTCCCGTTCTTCCCGTGCGCGTCCTACGTCGGGTTCGGCCTGGCCACCGGCGCCATCGTCAAGCGCACGGCCGCGGACCGGCTGGACCGGCTCATGCAGTGGTCCGTGCTGATCGGATCCGCGCTGGTTTTCACCGCGCAGTATTTTTCCAACATCCCCTACTCTGTCTACCCCCAGTCCGACTTCTGGAAAGACAGCCCGGCGCTTATCCTGATCCGCGTGGGCATCATGCTGCTGATGATGGCCGGGGCGTACCTCTGGACGGAGTTCTGCATGGGAGCCGGTTGGAGCTGGATGCTGTGCTTCGGGAAGACTTCGCTGATGGTGTACTGGGTGCACGTGATGCTGGTTTACGGGGACCTGGCGAAGCCGCTCAAGCGCGCGCTGACGATTCCGCAAACCGCGCTGGCGACGCTCCTGGTGATGCTCCTGATGGTGGCGCTCGCTGCCGCGTGGCTATGGTGGAAGGCGCGGCGGGCCGAATTAAGGAGCGTCGGCAAGCGCGCCGTTCCCGTTCCGGGCAGCTAGTTTCTCTGCCAGGTTGTCGATGGAGACGCTCTGCAATACGCCCAGCATGGCCTCTTGCGCTTCGGCCCAGACGTCATGGGCCGGACACCGCTCCTGGCGGCTGCAAGCCTGGTCTGAAGTGAGACAGAGGTTGAGACGCACGGGACCCTCGATGGCCTGCACCACATTCAGGATCGACGCGCCGCGGTTGCCCTCCGGGAGCTCGAAGCCCCCGGTGTTGCCCCGGTGCGAAATCACCAACCCGGCGCGGGTAAGGCTTTGCAGTACTTTCGAAAGGAACTGCTCGGGACATTCGGCCGCCCGGGCCAGTTCCCCGCGGCTGGCGCGCGTTCCCCGCGGTAGCCCCGCCAGGTGAATCATCACCCTGACCGCATAGTCGGCGGCTCTTGTCAGTTGCATATCAGATATGTCCCATTGTAACCTCAGCGCCACATTCGAAAGGCCTGATTATTTGGACAAGTAGGACAAAGATTGGGTGAGAGGCCGCTTTTCTCTCCCCTAAGCGGCCCCCAAGTGGGTGAAATTCGTTGTTGCAAACCCCTACAGTTGGAACCTTGCCGGCAGGGTGGAGCGACTCAAGCCGCGCGGCGAGAGACCCTGGCGTGGCACAATGATGGCATGTGGAATGCGATCCGGATGGGCGCGCTGGCCTGCGTGGTGGTGGCTGCCGGCAGCGTGTGCGCGGCGGACAGTCAATCGACCGCCAGAGAGAAGGCCGCCGGCTGGCAACTCCTGTTCGACGGCAAGTCGTTCGCCGGGTGGGAAGATCCCGCCAGGAAATCTCCGCCCGGGGATTCGTTCGTCATCGAAGACGGATGTCTGAAGGCGGTGGCGCATCCGCGGATCGTGGAAGATCTTTTTGCCAGAGATACCTACAGCGATTTCGAACTGGATTTCGACTGGAAGATCTCGCCGGGCGGCAACAGCGGCGTCAAATACCGGATTCAAGACCGGGTGTTTCTGCTCAACCGCCCGGGAATGAAGTTCGAGGACCTGGTGAACCTGACCTTGAAGGACCGGCCCAAGGGGCGGCCGGAGCGCGGGCAGGAATACGTGATCGGGTTCGAATACCAGTTGCTGGACAATGCCCGGAACCCCGATGGGCGCGTTGGTCCAAGCCACCAGGCGGGCGCCCTCTACGACATGTTTCCGCCGTCTCGGGACGCCACGCGCCCGGTGGGCGAGTGGAACCATTCGCGGCTGGTGGCCAGGGGCGAGCATGTCGAGCACTGGCTCAACGGCGTGAAGGTGGTGGATGGCAGGCTGGATGCGCCGGAGGTGGCGCGGGGCACGGGCGCGCGCTGGAGCGCGGGCTCGCCGGTTTACGAGCTGCTGGTGAAGCACCAGCGCAAGTTCTGCCAGATCTCGCTCCAGAACCACGACACCGAAGCGTGGTTCCGGAACCTCAAGATCCGGCGGTTGGCGAGATAGCGGCGGACCGGTGCAGGCGCGGCAGCGCGATCAACGCGGCGCCGTAGAGCAGCAGGGAGAGGAAGAGCGCCGCTTTGCGATCCTGGTGAAGATCTTCCACCACCAAGCGGTACGCGCCGGCGATCATCACCGGGTAGATCAAGCGGGAAAGCTCCAGCCTGTTCCAACGCGATCCGGCCCAGGCCAGTAAAAGAGCGGCGCCGACCAGCACGCCGGTGTGCAGAGTGGCGCAGTAGGCGTGGCTGGCGCCCGCGCCGTAGAGAGCGTGATACGCGATGGTGAGCGCGCCGGCCGCGATTCCAGCCGTGAGCCACACCAGCGCGCCGGCCACCACCAGGCGAAAAGCCTGCAAGCTCCACGCGCCGCGCTCCGCTCGCCGGTGGCGGGCCGCCAGCAGGTAGCAGACTGCGGCCGCCAGCGCGCCCGCGCCAATCGCGGCCGGCTGCTCGCCGGACCACGTGGCTTCGCCCAGCAGGAAGTCCCCGGCCTGTTGGAGCGCGCCCGAGGAAGCCAGCGCCAGCAGAAGATAAACGCCACCGTGCACCTGGAGCGTCAAACGGCCGAAGAAACCGCCGGCCCCGATGCAGCTTATCGCCAGCGCCAGCCACGCGCCGGACGCGGCGGTGCCCGAAAGCAAAATGCGGCTGCCGGCCAGCGCCAGTAGAATGCCGAACGTCGAGTAGGTGTAGAAGTTGCGGCCGTGCGAGCCGTCGCGGTCGAGCAGCGCGAACGCCACCACGTAGCAGGCCGCGGCGCAGGCCAGCGCGAGAGCGCCGGCGGCGGACGACTGGTTCGAGAGACGCAGGCCGCCGCCCACACCGATCAGAAAAGCCAGCGCGCACTGCGCGGTTTCAAAAGCGGTGAAGGTGAAGCCGCGCAACAGCGTCCGGATGATGGTGCTCGAGAGGTAAATAGCCAGCAGCAACACCTGGGAAGCCAGCAGCCACGAGTGCGGAATGGGCGCGTAGGCCGCAGGCAGGCCGCGCGCGTTGGTGACCAGCCAGGTGGCCAGCAGGACGGAGAGATCGGCGGTGGTGGCGGCCAGCCAGCGCTCGCTCAGCCAGTGGCCGAGGCAGGCGGAGGCTTCCACGGCGGCGGCGGTCGCCAGGAAAACGAAGGTGAAGGGCAGGACGTCGCGCGTGGCCATCAGCAGGCCGGCGGCGGTGCCGAGTCCCGCCAGGGTGGTGATGGTCGCCACGACGAGCAGGTCCTTGCGCCACGAGACCGCCAGGCCGAAGACGGTGAAGAGCAGCAGGATGGCGCCGGCCGTCCAGGTGGAGATGGCGTGAAAGCGCAGGGTGGCCTCCCACAGCAAAGGCGCCAGCACCAGCACCGAGGTCAGGCTGCGCAGCGCGGTTTCGATGCGGAGCGCGGCGGGCGTGCGCGCGGCCCACACCAGCCAGAGGAGGGCGTAGAGGAGGCCGATGGCGACGCCGGCTTTGGGTGCGAACGTTCCGGATTCGGTGAGGGCGCGAAGCAAGTAAGCGCCCGCGAGACCGAGCAGGGCGCGGCCAAGAACGGGGAGGAGCGCGGCGGTTTCGGGGAGGGGGCGGAGAGTGGCAGGCGGCGCCGCCTGCCCCACCTTGGGCTGCTCTGGGCAAGCTAAAGCATGCCCCACCAACTGCTCGAGGGCGGCGACGCGGCGCGCGAGGTCGCGGACCTCGCGTTCGAGATCGTCCGGCATCTACAATGCCTCGCGCTCGGGCCAGGGGGGCAAGAGCTTCACCAGCACCACGAAGAGCACAAACGGCAGAATCATCAGCCCCACGGCCGTAAACAAGCCTTCCCGCGCGGCGAAGGACACCTTGTAGGTGGTGTATCCCAGAAAACTTTTCGAGAACAACTGGCCGCCGATCACCACGTTCCACCGCATGGCGAAGATGCCGACCATCGTGAGAAGGCCCGCCGTGACGTACATAATCCGCCGCTTGGCCTCGGAGAACTTCCACAACTGGTTGGCCGCCAGCAGCGCCAGCGGGACCAGGGTTCCCAGGAGGATCTGCAAAATGATCTGCGAGAACATCAGGCGCGTGTGCACCATGAAATCCAGGCTGCGGAAGGATTCGTCGGCTTCGTAGGTGCGGTGCACCAGGTCCAGCATCTCGAGCGTGAAGTCGATCAGGAAGGTGTAGAAAAGATATTTGCCGATGGTGTCCAGGCAGCGCATATCGATGGCCATCTTCTTAACCTTCATAGTGCCCATGTACAGCAGCAGCACCGCGGCGATTCCGGAAGTCATGGCCGAAAACAGAAAGACAATGGGCATGAGCGGGGTGGACCACCAGGGGTTGGCCTTTATCGAGCCGAAAATGAAGCCGACATAGCCGTGCAGCAGGAAAGCGGAGGGGATGCCGATGACGGTGACGGTGTATCCCACCTTGTCGTCAATGCGGCGCGCGGCCGGGCTGACGTTCTCCGAGCCCAGAGTGAGCGCCTTGTAGACCAGGCGCATGAACCCCGTGGTGGATTGCGCCATGCGCACGATATCGGCGCGGTAATCCAGCCAGATTTCGAGCAGCAGGACCACCGTGAGGTACCACAGGTAAACAAAGCCGAACATGGCCATGGCCGAGGAAGTGTGGGGCGTGAGGTACATCTCGAGGGAACGCTCGGGGTGGCCCAGGTGGAGTTGCAGGGGCAAGGGCGCCACCAGCAGGAACGCGAGGGCGGTGAGCAGCGCCAGCCGGTAGGTGGGGCGCACGGCTTCCACTTTGAACACGCGCTCGAGCGAGGCCAGGATGAATGCGCCGGCCACCAGGCCGGTGATGTAGGGGTAGAGCACAATGAGGAGGCCCCATTGCAGCTCGATTTCGTTGGGGTACATGAAACCATCGACGCCGGGTATCATTGTTCGCTCCTCATCTCACCGAGCCGTCGAGGTCCTTGTAGTAGACCTTCGCTCCGGTTGCCATGTACGGCTTCAAGATCTGCACCTTGTTGTGGCGCAGAAATTCGTGGACGGGGTCCTTGGGGTTCTTGAAATCCACCAACTGGCGCGCGCCCGTGGGGCAGTTCTCGCAGCAGGCGGTGGTGAGTCCCTGGGTGATGCGGTGGTAGCAGAGCGTGCACTTGTCCACCGTTCTCGTATCCGGATGCAGGTAGCGGCAGCCGTAAGGGCAGGCCTGCACGCAGTAGCGGCAGCCCAGGCAGTAGGTCTCATCCACCAGTACCACGCCATCGGGACTGACGAAGGTGGCGCCCACGGGGCAAACCTGCACGCAGGGCGAATGGGCGCACTGGTTGCAGAGCTTGGGGACGAAGAAGCTCTTGACACCGGTGCGGGTGGAAGGCGGGAAACCGTCGATGGCGCCGTTGGGCGAATCCACCCGGGGCTGCTGGTCTTCTCCGACTTGGTAGCGCTCCACCCAGGTGCGGAAGTAGCCGCCCGGCACATGGTTCTCGTTGGAACAGGCGCGCACGCAGTTGCCGCAGCCGATGCACTTGTCGATATCGACGATCATGCCCCACCAGTGATCGGCCATCTGGTAAGCTTCGGTGGCAGGCGCGGCTCCGGTGATCTGCTCGATGGTGGCCCCCGCGGATGCCAGAACCAGGAGCTTGCCGCCTATCGTGAATAAGTCTCTCCGACTGATCTCCATGCGATTGTTCCTTGCCTCAGAGGTGCGGGTTGTGCGGTTGATGGCACGAATTGCAGAGCATTCCGCCGGAGTGCTCGGCGGTGACCACCTGCGGAAAGCTGGGGGGCTTGGCCGCGTCCTTTTCGTGGCACCGGCGGCAGAGGTTGGCGACATCGGGCAGCTTGGGGACGTTGGCGGCGGGGTCGCTGGCGTGTTGCGCCAGCGGACCGTGGCAGGCTTCGCAGGCGACGTGCGCGTGCTTGCCGGCACCGCGGGTTTGGGCCTCGTCATCGTGGCACAGAACGCACTGGTCCTGGCCGGCGTAAGCCATGGGGCGCTGGTGGATTTCCGCCAGCGCGGCGGGGCGGTAGTGGCCGTACTGGCCGAAGGCCTTGGGGACAATTAAGGCGCGTACGATGAGGAAGATACCGATCCCGGCGAGAAGCACAACCGCGGGGCGGACGAGGTGTCCCGAATCCGTGAAAATGCGGCGCAAACCCATCTCCTTTCCGTAACCGTTTGCAACATAAGGACCAAACGGGCTGTAGGTCCGAAAGAGGACTATTCAGGGGTTTTTGCTGGTATTTGCAACACTGCGTGCTGGCGGTAGGGTCGCAGGTGTGGGGTAAATGACCCAATGTGGGGGGAAGGGGCGTCGAAGGGGCGGGACCGTGGCGCGGGACCTTACCATCTGGCTCAGGTAGGCTTAGCCCCACTCAGGCACTCGGGGCGGCCCACCGCTTCAGAAACCGCTCGGCCTTTTTGCGCGTGGCCGGCCTCGGGTTGTCCAGTTGCCGCGTGACAAACGCCAGCACGGGCCGCCGGTTCTTGACGTGGTGGAACAACCTGTCGAAGGACTTTATGGCGTGGCCGAGCGCTACGTTGTGGCACTCCGGCGTCCGGTAGGATGCCCGCTCTACTTTGAGGATCTCTTTCACGATGCGATCCGCCAGGTGCGGCTTTGCCAGGGCGATGTTGGCAGCCGCGACAATGGCGTTGGCCGCGCCAATCATCTCTGGTCCTGAGATAGGAGCGAAGAACCGGTCGAGCACCGGCTCGAGCTTGTCCTCACGGTCCACCGCGGCGAGGTTGCCGAGGATCTGCGTCGAGCCCCAGCGCAGGAAGGCGTTGTCGTTATCGAGCAGGCGCACCAAGGAATCCCACCGGGGATAGAGCAAATCCGGCGCTTGTTCGCTCACCATTCGCAGGACTTTGGCCGAACCGTATCTCACGCGGGGAGTCTTGGAGCCAAGCCCCTCGAAGAGCGCATCGATTCGTTCCGGCGTCCAGGTGTCACGGTTCTTCATAGTCGTGTGTCCGCTAATAAGTATACCGAGCGCCCCCTCATGGCACGCGGGAGCAGGGTTTTCAAGGGTACACTGAACAGGAGCCTGAAATTCAGGTCCGATTTTCCGATTCCCAAAGGAGGAGTCGCAGTGAACCCGTCGTCTCGCCTTAGCTTTTTGGGAACCAGCCTTGCGCTTCCGGCACTTGCTTCCGTGCCCTCGGAAACCGGCGCGCCGGCCATTGTGAAGGCCAGTGCTCCCAGGGCTTGCCGGTGGCGGACGTGCTGCGCTTCCTGATGTACGCCGAGGGCTACGGCCAGTTCGCCATGGCGCATGATCGAGCGAGGACGACTCCGGGCGTTCCAGCGTCGTAGACTGAAGACAGAATGCCTCCCGTCGCCCTGACCATCGCCGGATCGGACCCCAGCGGCGGGGCCGGTATTCAGGCCGACCTTAAGACGTTTCATCAGTTCGGCGTCTACGGCGAAGCCGTGGTGACTCTGCTGACGGTGCAGAACAGCGTGCGGGTGTCGCGCGTGGAAGTGATGCCGGTTTCGCTGGTGCTGGAACAGATTGAGGCCGTGCTCGATGACATCCCGCCCGCCGCGGCCAAGACCGGCGCGCTCGGCTCGGCGGAAATGGTAAGGGCCGTGGCCCACGCGGCCGCCGGGTTCCGGTTTCCCCTGGTGGTGGACCCCGTCATGGTCAGCAAACACGGCCTGCCGCTGCTCCCGGAGACGGCCGCCGCCGCCATCCGCGAGGAGCTATTGCCGCGCGGGACGCTCATCACGCCCAACGTGCCCGAGGCCGAAGCGCTCACCGGCATCGCCATCCGCACGCTCGACGATATGCGCCGCGCCGCGGAGCGCATGTGCGAGATGGGAGCGCGCGCCGTGCTGATCAAAGGCGGACACCTGGATTCGGACTCGACCGACGTCCTCTACGATGGCGCCGAATGGCACGAGTTTCCCGCCGCGCGTCTCGCCACCCGCCACACCCATGGAACCGGATGCACGTATTCGGCCGCCATCACCGCCGGTCTGGCAAGCGGCCTTGCCCTGGCCAACGCCGTGGAGCGTGCCAAGCGGTTTATCCACGAGGCGATCCGCAGCAACCCCGGGCTGGGGCGCGGCTGCGGCCCCGTCAACTTCCATGCGGAGGTTCGGTAGCGCCGGCGGTCGTTTTTGCCGCCGGTGTTTTTCGGACGGGCCTGAACCCACCGGCGGCAAGGGGGTGCCCTCTGGGCCCGGCGTTACTCGTACCTGAGCGCGTCCAGCGGATTCACGCGCGAGGCCCGGCGCGCCGGCAGGTATCCGGCCGCCACCGCCGTCGCCGCCAGCGCCAGCATGGCGCCCGCCACCACCACGGCGTCGTAGGCCTTCACCCCGTAAAGCTGGCTCTCGGTGTAGCGCGCCAGCATCAGCGCCGCCGGCACGCCGATCGCCAGGCCGATGGCCAGAATCCACAACATCTCCCGCATCACCATCCGGCGGATTCTGCCCGGCTCCGCGCCCAGCGCCATGCGGATGCCGATTTCCCGCGTGCGCCGCGTGACGCTGTGGGCCATCACGCCGTACAGCCCGAGCATGGCCAGCGCCGTCGCCAGAATGGCGAACGCCGCGGCCAGTTCGAGAACCATCCGGTCGGAGTCGATGTTTCGCCGGATGGTCTCGTCCAGCGGACGCAGGTTCTCCGCCGGCAGATCCGGATCGAGCGACGCCAGCAGGTGGCGGATCTGCGGGATCATCCGGTCCGCGGGCAGCGCCGAGCGAACGTAGAAGTTGAGCGATCCGAGGCCGAAATCCTGGTCCTGGCGCCACGGCGTGTAGAACAGACGTGGTGCTTTCTGTTTCACTCCGGCGTAGTGGCTGTCCTTCACCACCCCGACAATCTCGATATCCGGCTTCTTCAGATCCGAGAACCCGAACTTGCGCCCCAACGCGCTTCGCCCGGCGAAGAAATGGCTGGCGAACTGTTGGTTCACGATGCCGGCTTTCGGCGCCGCGGAGTTGTCGCGTTCCGTGAACTCGCGCCCCGCGATCAGCGGAATTCCCAGTGTGCCGAAGAACCCGGTACCCACTTCGTCGATCGACGCGGTGTTGTCGGCGTGGGGGTCCGGCGCAGTCCCTTCGACCGCCACCCCCGTGTTCCAGTTGCTGCCGCCAATCAGCGGAACCAGTGACGCCCCCACGCCGCGCACGCCGGGAATGGCGGCCAGCTCGCTTTCCACCCGCGCGAACAGCGCGCGGCATTGCGCTTTGGTGTAGCCGTTCCGCTCCGGCGAGATTGCGAACCCGATGGCGTGCCCGGTTTGCATGCCCAGGTCGACGTGCATGAGGTTCACCAGGCTCTTCAATAGCAGTCCGGTGGGAATCAACAGCACCGCGGAAACCATCACTTGCGTGCAAACCAGCAGCTTCCGCACGCGCGCCGTGCCGCGGGTAGAAGACGCCTGGCCCGATTCCTGCCGAAGCGTGCCGGCGAGCGAAGTTCGGGCCGCTTCCCACGCCGGGTAGAGACCGAACAGGATCCCCGTGGCCACGGAGATCCCGAGGCTGAACAGCAGCACCGGCCAATCCAGTTGCGACGTTAGAAAATAGGCCGGCATATCTTCATCCGAGAGCTGTGCCACCAGGAACCGGAGCGTGCCGCTGCCGAGGAGGATTCCGGCGCCGCCGCCGCCCAGCGCCAGCAGCATCGCTTCGGTGAGCGGCAGCCCCATGAGGTCGCCGCGGCCGGCCCCCATGGCGGCCCGGATGGCGAGCTCCCTCCGGTGCTGCGCGGAGCGCGCCAGCAGCAGGTTGGCGGCGTTGGCCATGGCGATCAGCAGCACCAGCGCGGTGGCGGCCATCAGGATGAACAGCGGCGTCCGGCTACTGTCCCGGAAGCTGCTTTGGCCCTGCCGGCCGTCCTCCAGGGTCAGCCGGGACTGCCGGAAGCGTCGGCTACGGTTGTCGTCGCGATCGTGGATGGTCTTGGCCTGCTCCTCGACCAGCGCGCCGTACGTGCCGTTCAACGCCGCGGCGGCCTGTTCCCGCGTGACCCCCGGCTTCAAGCGCGCCAGCAGGTACACCCAGTAATGGTCCAGTTTCTCCGTGCCGCCCCAGAACGCTCCTATCGCCGGCTCGAATGAGATCGGCACGTAGGCGTCCGGCTCGAACCCGAGGGTGGTGCTGGTGAAGCGCTTGGGCGCCACTCCCACGATGGTAAAGACGTGCCCGTTGATGCGGACCGACTGGTTCAAGACGCCGGGCCGCGCGCCCAGCCGGTCGTGCCAATAGCCATAACCCAACACCGCCACCGCATTCCCGCCCCGGAGGTCATCCTCGGGCGCGATCAGGCGGCCCACCAGCGGCCCGACTCCCAGCAGCGGAAAGTAACCGCCCGATACCACCATCACCGAACCCGGCAAGGTCTGCCGGCCGAGGGCCAGGTTGGCGAAAAGGTAGCGGAAGCCCGCCACTCCGGTGACGCCTTGCGGGTGCCTTTCCAATTCCCGCAACGTCCGATAGTTGAAGATGTAGTCCGCGTCGCCGGAGTTGTCCGTGGAGGTGCTGCCGCTCTTGAATTCTCCGGGAGAACTCAGCAGCACCAATTCTTCCGGCTTCTCCACCGGGAGAGATCTCAAGACCACCTGGTGCAGGAGGGAGAAAATCGCGGTATTGGCGCCGATGCCCAGGCCCAAAGAAAGAATCACCACCAGGCTGAGGAGCGGCGCTTTGGCCAAGCTGCGAATCGCGAAGCGGATGCGTGCCATCTATTATTCGTAGCGTAGCGCGTTCAGCGGATTCACGCGCGAGGCCCGGCGCGCGGGCAGATAGCCCGCCGCCACCGCCGTCGCCGCCAGCGCCAGCATGGCGCCCAACACCACCACGGCGTCGTAGGCCTTTACCCCGTAAAGCTGGCTCTCGGTGTAGCGCGACAGCGCCAGCGCCGCCGGCACGCCGACGGCCAAGCCAATGCCCAGAATCCACAGCATCTCTCGCATTACCATCGCGCGGATCTTGTCCGGCTCCGCGCCCAGCGCCATGCGGATGCCGATTTCCCGCGTGCGCCGCGCCACGCTGTGGGCCATCACGCCATAAAGCCCGAGCATGGCCAGCGCCGTCGCCAGAATGGCGAACGCCGCGGCAAGCTCGAGCACGATCCGGTCCGACCGGATGTTGAGCTGGATGGTATCGTTCAGCGTGCGCAGGTTATCCGCCGGCAGATCGCGGTCGAGCGCGGCCATCACGCGCCGGATCTGCGGGATCATCTGTTTGGCGGGCAGCGCGGAGCGCACGTAGAACCCCAGCGAGCCGATCTGCTTGTCCTGACGCCAGGGGAAATAGAAAACCGGGTACGGCTTCTCCTTCACCTCGGCATAGTGGCTGTCCTTCACCACCCCGATAATCTCGGTGTCCGGCTTGCCCATCCCGAACCTGTGGCCGATGGCATTTTGCCCCTCGAAGAATCGCTTGGCGAACACCTGGTTGACCACCGCCACCTTGGTTCCCGCCAGGTTGTCCGCCTCGGTGAACTCCCGCCCCGCGATCAGCAGAATTCCCATCTTTCCGAAGTATCCCGGCCCCAGTTCGTTGTAGAGGCAGTGGGTGTCCGCAGGCGCCACTCCATCGGTGGTCACATTGCTTCCCCACCGGCTTCCCGCGATGAGCGCCACCTTGGCCGCGGCCACGCTGCGCACCCCCGGGATGGCCGCCATTTCGCTCTCCACGCGTTCGAACAGCGCGTGGCTCTGCGCCGGCTGGTAGGCGTTCAGCTCCGGCGAGATGGAGAAGCCGACGACGTTCTCCGTGCGAATCCCCAGGTCTACGCGCAGCAGGTTGACCAGGCTCTTCAGGAACAGCCCGGTGGGAATCAGCAGAATCGTCGAAATCATGACTTGGGCGCACACCAGCGCCTGGCGCACATGCGCCGTGCCGCGGGTCCCGGACGACTGTCCGGATTCGTCTTTGAGCGTGACAGCCGGCGAAACCCGGGCCGCCTCCCATGCCGGGTATAGCCCGAGCAACAACCCGGTAACCAGTGAAAGCCCCAGGCCGAACAGCAGCAGCGGCTGGTCCAGTTGCGAGGTCAAGAAGTAGATGGGCGTATCGCTCGCCGCCACGAGGTTGATCAGCAGGCGGAGCGTGACCACACCGAATAAGAGGCCCGCCAGGCCGCCGGCCAGGGCCAGCAACAGGGCTTCGGTGAGCAGTTGCGCCATCAGTTCGCCGCGCCCCGCGCCCATGGCCGCGCGGATGGCCAATTCTCTCCTGCGTTGCGCCGAACGCGCCAGCAGAAGATTGGCGGCGTTGGCCATGGCGATCAGCAGCACCAGCCCGGTAGCCGTCATCAGGATGATCAGCGGAATCCGGCTTTCGTCCTGCATGTTGCTGTGGCCGCGGCTGCCGTCCTGGAAAGTTAGCCGCGACTTCAGGAAGCGATCAAGCTGCTTCTTGTAATAGAATCTGGGGCCCTTGGACTGCTCCTCGACCAGCGCGCCGTACGGACCATTGAGAGCCGCGGCCGCCCGTGCCGGCGTGATCCCGGGCTTGAGCCGCGCGAACAGGTACAGCCAGTAATCGTCCCAGCGGTCAATGCTGGTCCAGGCGGGCGTCAGCCGCGGTTTGAAACACAAAGGAACGTAGGCCGCCGGCTCGTCCCCGAGGGTGGTTCCGGTGAACCCCTTGGGCGCCACCCCGACGACCGTGAAGACCTGGCCGTTGATCCGGACGGGCTGGTTCAGCACGCTGGTTTCGCCGCCCAGCCGGTCGTACCAATAGCCATATCCCAGCACCGCCACCGCGTTGCCGGCGCCATGCACGTCGTCCTCGGGCGAGATGGTGCGACCCAGCAACGGCTTCACTCCCAGCACGGGGAAGTAGCCGCCCGAAACCACCAGAACCCCGTCCGGCACGGTCTGCTTGCCGAATGCCAGGTTGGCGCCGATACCGCGGAACGCGGCCAGGCCGGTGACGCCCTCGGCCCGCTTCTCCAGTTCCCGGAACATCCGGTAACTGAAGATGTAGTCCATGCCGCCGGCATCACCAGTGGAATTGCGTCCGCCTTTGAACTCGCCGGGCGATGTCACCAGCACCAGTTCTTCCGGCTTCTCCACCGGCAGAGATCTCAAAATGATCTGGTGCAGGAGGGAGAAAATCGCGGTATTGGCGCCGATGCCCAGGCCCAGAGAAAAAATCACCACCAGGCTGAGGAGCGGCGCCTGGGCCAGGCTGCGAATCGCGAAGCGGATGCGTGCCATCTATGATTCGTAGCGTAGCGCGTCCAGCGTGAGGAGCGCCAGCACGGGTCCGTGCGGGGGGCGCCGGGTAACTGGCATCCCTGCCGCGACCCCCACCGAAACACTTCAGGGGCGTCCTGTTTCAAGGTGTTTGGGTGTATTCTGAAGTGTCAAGGGGAGGCGGGCACGGTTAAGTTCTGTGTGCTGGCAAGCGGCAGTTCCGGGAACGCCGCCCTGCTGGCCACTGAAAACACGCGTATCCTGGTGGACGCCGGGCTGAGCATGAAGGAACTGCGCAGGCGGCTGGCGGCCATCGGCGAAGATCTCATTCGCATCGACGCCATCCTCATCACCCACGAACACTCCGATCACGTGGCCGGCCTGCCGGTGCTGGCGCGCAACCAGGATGTCCGCGCGGCCATCTACCTGACGCGCCTGGCCGCGCCCGCCATCGACTGGGGCGAGACGCAGCCCGCGCGTCTCGAACGGTTTCAGGCGGGCGCGAATTTCCAGATCGGCGATATCGAAGTCCAGAGCTTCGGCATCCCGCACGATGCCATCGACCCGGTAGGCTTCTGTTTCGCCGCTCAAGGCGTGCGCATCGGGGTGGTCACGGACCTCGGCTACATTCCGGAATCCGTCAAGTTTCACCTGCGGCGCACGGACCTGCTGCTGCTCGAATCGAATCACGATCTCGACATGCTGAAAGTCGGCCCCTACCCCTGGAGCGTGAAGCAGCGCGTCATGAGCCGCGTGGGGCATCTCTCGAACCTGGGGATGTCGGACTATCTCATCGAGGATCTGGATTCCTCGACATCCAACCTGGTGCTGGGGCATCTGAGCGAGCAGAACAACCACCCGGCGATCGTGCGGATGATCGCCACCCAGGCGCTCGAGCAGCGCGGGCTGACGACGCGCCTCTCTATCGCCGAGCAGCGCCGCCCGACGGAAGTGTTTCAATACTGAGTTCACTATGATTCCCCGATACACGCGGCCCGAGATGGGCCGGATCTGGAGCGACGAGAACAAGTTTCAGCAATGGCTGGAAGTGGAGCTGGCGGCCTCGGAGGCGCTGGCCGAGCTGGGCATCGTGCCGGCGGACGCCGCGCGCGTGCTGCGCGCGCACGCGGGCTTCGACGCCGGGCGGATTCTCGAAATCGAGAAGGAAGTGAAGCACGACGTGATCGCCTTCACCACCGCCGTGGCGGAAACCATGGCGAAGGCCGGGCATGGCGATGCCTCGCGCTGGGTGCATTACGGGCTGACGTCGAACGACGTGGTGGACACGGCGCAGGCGCTGCTGCTCCAGCAAGCGTCGGCCATTCTGCTGGGCGGCCTCGAGGGCCTGCGCGCCGTGCTGAAGCGCCGCGCGCTGGAATTCCAGCACACGGCCCAGATCGGGCGCACGCACGGCGTACACGCGGAGCCGATTACCTTCGGGCTGAAGCTGGCCATCTGGTACGAGGAGGCGGGACGCAATCTCCGGCGTCTCCAGGCCGCGGCCGAAGACCTGCGCGTGGGGAAGACCTCCGGCGCGGTGGGGACGTTCGCGCACATCGGCCCGGAAGTGGAGGAGCGCATCTGCGCGCGGCTGAATCTGCGGCCGGCGGCGGCGGCCTCGCAGGTGGTCCAGCGCGACCGTCACGCCAACTTCGTGGCCACGCTGGCGCTGGTGACCGCGCTGTGCGAGAAGATCGCGCTCGAAGTGCGGCACCTGCAACGGACCGAAGTGCGCGAGGCCCAGGAGTACTTCGCGCGTGGGCAGAAGGGCAGCTCGTCGATGCCGCACAAGCGCAACCCGATCACGTGCGAGCAGATCTGCGGCCTGGCGCGGGTGGTGCGGGCCAACGCGCAGGCGGCCTTCGAGGACATCGCGCTGTGGCACGAGCGCGACATTTCGCACTCCTCCGTGGAGCGGGTGATTCTGCCGGATTCCACCATCCTGACAGATTACCTGCTGGACAAGACCACGCGCCTTGTGGACAGCCTGCTGGTCTATCCCGAGCGTATGCGCCGCAACCTGGAGATGACGCGCGGCCTGGTTTATTCCGGCCAGTTGCTGCTCGATTTGGCGGCCGCGGGCATGCTCCGGGAGCAGGCCTACCGCATTGTGCAGGGGCACGCGATGCGCGCCTGGGAGGAAGAGGCCGATTTCCGCGCGGCCATCGAGGCGGACCCGGAAATCCGCGCGGTGCTGAAACCGGAGCAGATCGGCGAGGCATTTTCGCTGGAACGGCAACTGCGGAACGTGGATAAGATCTTCGCGCGGGTGTTCGGGGAGTGAGGAGCGCCCGGCTCGTGAGTGGCGAGGAAGGCGGATGAGCCCGATGCCGGATTGCCGGGGGCCGTCTGCCAGTGCGTGATCGATCAGGATTCGCAAGCTCTTTGGCGAAACTGGAGATCTATCGGTTTGACCGGCCACATGTCAGCAATGGGCAAAATAACCGGCCAATGTTCTGAGTGAGGGCTCGCGGCGAACGTCGGAAAGCAGTATTCTTTTTTCGTTCGAACCTGACGTTGCCGGGAGGGTGAAGGCCCGGCAGCAGATCGAAACT
>JBEKSR010000031.1:0-39357 GCA_049516835.1 Bryobacteraceae bacterium
TCGGCGCTGTTGGGCCAATCCCAGTAGCGCAGCGGATACAAGTGCAGTCCCTGGATGCCGATTCTCTGGCACGATTGCAGGGTTTTCCGGATGAAGCTCGGCGCGCCCCAGCGGAACGGCTCCAGGTTCGACAGCAAATGAATGTTGGCGATGTGCGTCGAACCGAGCTCGACCAGCGATCGATGCATGCGCAGCACTTCGCCGCGCACGTCCGTCCACGTCAGCGACTCGCCGTTCCATTTATGCATGGTGTAGATGTTCTTGTAGAGCGGCAGCGCCTGGCGCATGGCTTCTTCGATGCGCGTGGCATGCGCGCGAACGATGATGGGCGGCTCCTGGGCCGTCCCCAACTCACGCATTCCGTCCTTCACGCCCGGAATGATGGTCTTAGCGAGCCACTCCGGACCGTATTCCGGAGCGAGCGCTTCGCCCAGCGTCATCATGAGTCCCACGTTCGGATAAGTTCGGATGAATTCGCTTATGCAGTAGCGCGTGTACTGGCTGGTGAACTCCGTCGGCGCCTTCAGTTGATAGGGCAGACCGCGCGCCCTCGCCAGCGCATGCGAGATATGGATGTTGTAGAACGCCTGAATCACCCAGATGCCGCGCCGGTCGGCCTCCGTAGCCAGCCAGCGGAACATTGCCATGTTGGCATCTAGCTGCGCACCCGAAAGCTCCTGCGCCTCCGGATACTTGGGCAGCTTCAGCAGCGAAGTGAAGGGATGGCCGTTCCACAAATACAGCGTGTTCATCCGGTTTTCGAGCAGAAAATCCAGGTAGCGGGTCCAGAGCGGCTTGTCGTAAAAGAACGGGAACTCTTCGGGTGTGTAGCGGTAATCGTACATCGCGCCGTCGTAAGTAATGGCCGTCTCTTGCATTCCGATGTTCGGACCTCGCAGCCGGAACCGGGGATGGTCCGCGAAATCGATGGCCGCCGGAAGCCTGCCGTCCTGTTTCACACGCCGCGCCAGCTCCAGGCATCCATACAGCACGCCGGATGGATCGCTGCCGATTACCAGCCACGCGTCGCCGCGCCGCAGCAGATGAAACGCCTCCGACGCTCCCGATTCAAAATCCGGCAAGCTCGGAAATTCAGCGAACGCGCCGGAGGCCCGCGTCCCGGCGATCACGCGCGCGCCAGGCTGCGACACGTTCGCCAGCGCGCCGCGCAGCCGTTCGACGCCCATCGTCTCGCGCGGAGCCGGATGGGGGCCCGAAGCGACAGGAACAGCCGCGAGCGAGGGAAGACCCGAAAGCAACAACAGCAGGCAGCACGAGTAGCGCATACGCACCAGACTCAATTCTAGTCCGCTGCGGCAACCCCAACCTGGGTGCTTAACCGTTTTGGGGGACACGGCGACAATGGGGCGCATCCTGCCGGGCAAACCGGGGACAGCGAATTTCCGGCAAACTGCGCCGGAAATCCGTGTCTGGCCCCAGTTTGCGGCGCATTGCCGGCGTTACGCTGTTAAAGGGTCACTCCGCATGCATGACTTTCTCACCAGGAAGAGCTTTCTTCGCATGGCGGCCGGAGCCGTCTGCGCCGCCCGCGCCGCGGAAACTCCCGCGCCTCAGGTGCTCGATCCCGAAGCCTTCCGCCACTACATCGACGAATTCAACGGCATCGCGCCGGAAGACTTCGCCAACTACATCCCGGATGCCCAAGCCTGGCAATTCTTGAAGGCCAACATCCCCTTCTTCACCTGCCCCGACCACGATGTCGAACAGATCTACTACTACCGCTGGTGGACCTTCCGCAAGCATATCAAACAGACGCCGCTCGGATTCATCGTCACCGAGTTCCTCAAACCGGTTAGCCACGCCTCCGAGTACAACGCGCTCAGTTGCGCGCTGGGCCACCACATCGCCGAAGGCCGCTGGCTGCATGATCCACGCTTCGTCGAAGAAGATATCCACTTCTGGCTGCGGACCGGCGAAAACGGCGGCATTCGGAAAAATCTCCACCAGTTCAGCGGCTGGACTGCGTGGGCCGTCTACGACCGGTGGCTAGTGCAAGGTAACCGCGCGGCCCTCGTCGCCTGCCTGGATCCGTTGATCCTCGACTACCAGGCGTGGGAAAGCGAGCGGCTCACCAGCTCCGGCCTCTTCTGGCAGCGCGATGTTTCCGACGGCATGGAAGAATCCGCCAGCGGCGGTCGCCGCGTCAAGAATATCCGGCCAAGCATCAACAGCTACATGTACGGCAATGCCGTGGCCATCGCCGCGATTGCCGCCATGGCGGGCAAAGAACCCGTCGCGCGGGAATACCGCCGGAGATCCGCCCGGCTCAAGGAGCTGGTCCAACGCCGCTTATGGAACAGCGAGGCGTGGTTCTTTGAGACACGGGTCGAATCGGGTGAGTTCGCGCCCGTGCGGGAAAATATCGGATTCACGCCGTGGTATTTCGACCTGCCCGACGATCGGTCGGGCTACGAAATTGCGTGGAAGCAGTTGATGGATCCCGCAGGATTCTCCGCTCCCTTCGGGCCCACCACCGTTGAACGCCGCAGCCCGCAGTTCAAAATCGCCTACGAGGGCGACGATTGCCAGTGGAATGGCCCCACTTGGCCGTTCGCCACCACCATCACCTTGAAGGCGCTGGCAAACGTCCTAAACCGGTACCACCAAACCGCCATCGGCAAGGAAGATTATTTCCGCACACTCCTCCTCTATGCCGCCAGCCAGCATCGGAAGCTGGACGACGGCCGCGTGATCCCGTGGATCGATGAGGACCAGAACCCGCTCACCGGCGAGTGGCTGGCTCGCGCCAGAAAGATCCGCAAGCCCGGCTTCTATGAACGCGGGGCCTACTATAACCACTCCGGCTACGCCGATCTCGTGATCACCGGCCTGGCCGGACTGCGGCCACGCCCCGACAACGTGATCGAAGTGAACCCCCTCCTGCCGGAAGGCAAGTGGGATTGGTTCTGTCTGGACCACCTGCTGTATCACGGGCGGACATTGACCATCATCTGGGACAAGACCGGGAAGAAATTCGGCAAGGCCAAGGGCCTCGCCGTGTTCGTCGATGGAAAAGAGATCGCTCGCTCCGCCAGCCTGACGCGAGTCACGGGCCGTCTCTCATGAAGCGGCGCGAGTTTCGGGCTGTGCGCAGGCTGGCATTACACGGGCAGACGGGGCACAACGACGTGGGGGGATGAGTGGCACCGCACCGTTGTGCAGGTTTCCTTCTCCCAGTGTAAGAAGCAAGCGCCGGGGCCCAGGCCTGCTCAGCACCCTGAATCCGAGTGCCCCTCGGGTTTCCGGAGCGTCAGCGATTCCTGGATGACGGGGTACTCGGAAACTGGCCCCAAGCGGCGTTGTGGGAGATCACCCCCATGACGTCCCCATCTGGAATCTACGCTCGAATCAGGGAGCCTGCGAAAATGCTTGCGAGAGGGTTGTTTTATCGGCCGCGAGGTGGCCGCAGCCAGGCTGAGTGGCGCCGGCTGGGGGGAAACAAAGGGCAAGCTAAAGCATGCCCCACCGGCACACCGTACAATGTTAAGTGCGCATGAAGAATGCCATTGTGTCTCTGCACGCTCGAATAGCTCTCGTTGTCGTGTTCATTGCCCTGGGGGCGCTGCTCAGCTCGCAGCCGGCGCCCCGGGAACGGGTAGGGCCGCTGCCGGACGGCTCGTTCCTGCTCAATACGGGGTGGCGCCTCGCGCCGGTTGGCAAGCAGGTGCCGCTCGACACCTTTCCCATGGCCACGGCGCTGTCGCCGGACGGCAAGTACCTGCTGGTGCTCAATGGCGGGTACCGGCCGCCCTCGGTCGGCGTCATCGAAACGGGGTCGGCGCGCGTGGTCGCGAGCGTGCCGGTGGCGGATGGCTGGCTGGGACTTGCCTTTTCCCCCAAGGGCGACCGCGTGTACGTGGGCGGCGGGTCGCGCGCGGCGGTGTTTGAATTCAGCTTCGCCGGCGGGAAACTGGCGCCGGCGCGCACGTTTGCGGTGGTCCCGCCAGAGCAGCGCACGGTGCGCGATTTCATCGGCGACGTGGCATTTTCGCCGGACGGGCGCCTGCTCTACGCGGCGGACCTGTACCGCGATTCCGTGGTGGCGATCAATCCGCAGTCGGGAATGGTGATCGAACGCTACAAGACCGGGAGGCGGCCGTATCGCATCCTGTTCCATCCGGACGGCAAGTCCTTCTTCGTGACCCATTGGGCCGACGGCACTCTGGGGCACTATGACGCGGCCACCGGCAGCTTGCTCGAAACCGTGCGCGTTGGCGCCCACCCCACCGATATCGTGTGGCGGAACGGCGCCCCCACGGAACCCGCGGAAGGCGAACCCACCTGGACGGCGCGCCTGTTCGTGGCGGCGGCGAATACCAACAACGTGTACGCGGTCGCGGTCAGCTCGGGGAACCAGTTGAGCGTGGTGGAGAGCATCAACGTGTCGATGACGCCGCGGCAGCCTCTGGGGATGACACCCTCGGCGCTGGCGCTCAGCCCCGATGGAAACCGGCTCTACGTAGCCTGCTCGGACGGCAACGCGGCCGCCGTGGTGGATGTGTCGGAAACGCGCAGCCGCGTGGAGGGATTCATTCCCACCGGCTGGTACCCCACGGCGGTGCGCGCGCTGCCCTCGGGGACGCTGGTGGTGGTGAACGGCAAAGGGCTGCGCTCGTATCCCAATCCCAACGGGCCGAACCCCACCAAGCGCGCGGCGCCCGTCGAGCAGGGCGAACCGGGCGCGCGTCCGGGGTTCATACCCTACATGCAAACCGGCACGGCCTCGTGGATCGAACCATTCACCAGCGGCCAGCTCGAGGCCTGGAGCAGGGAGGCCCTCGCCAACTCGCCCTACCGGGATTCCAAACTGGAAGAGACCAGTCCGCTGCCGGCCATCGAGCACGTCATCTACATCGTGAAGGAGAACCGCTCCTACGACCAGGTGCTGGGCGACATGAAGGAAGGCAATGGCGACGCCTCGCTGGTGCTGTTCGGCGAAAACGTCACGCCCAACCACCACAAACTGGCTCGGGAATTCGTGCTGCTCGACAACTTCTACGTGAGCGCCGACGTGAGCGCCGACGGGCACAACTGGTCCACCGCGGCCATCGCGCCGGATTACGTCGAGAAGCTGTGGCCCAACGAGTACGCCGGCCGGCGCCGCCTCTACGACTTCGAGGAGCAGGACCCGGCGTCGCTGCCCCCCGCGGGTTACCTGTGGACCAACGCCGCCGCCGCCGGTGTTTCCATCCGGAATTTCGGCTACATGGTGAACAACAAGCCGGATGCCCCCATAGGGTCGGAACAGATCACCGGCGTGCGCGACCCGGTGCTGGCGAAAGCGACCAACCGGTTGTATCGCGGCTTCGACCTGAACTACCCCGACGTGGAGCGCGCCAAAGTGTTCCTCGGCGAGATGGCGGAATACGAGAAATCCGGGAACATGCCGCGCCTCATCGTGATGCGGATGGGCAACGACCACACCTACGGCATCGCCGCCGGGCGGCTGGCGCCGCTGTCCCTGGCGGCGGACAACGACTACGCCATGGGCATGCTGGTGGAGGGCGTCTCCAAATCGCGCTTCTGGGCGTCGACCGTGATTTGCGTGCTGGAAGACGACGCGCAAAACGGGCCGGACCACGTGGATTCGCACCGCTCGCCGGCGTTTTTGATTTCGCCCTGGGTGAAGCGCCACGCCGTGGACAGCACCATGTATAACACCACGTCGATGCTGCGCACCATCGAATTCCTGCTCGGTCTGCAGCCCATGACGCACTTCGACGCGGGGGCGCGCGTCATGACCTCGTCGTTCCAGCGCCAGCCCGACCCGGCCCCGTACACCGCCGAGAAGCCGCGCATCCCATTGGATCAGCGGAATCCCGACGCCCCGGCCGCGCGCGCGTCGGCGCGCATGAATTTCAACGAAGCGGACCAGAACGACGACGACGCGCTGAACGATATCCTGTGGCGCGCCATTCGCCAAGACCCGCCGCCCCCTCCGGTGCGCAGCTATTTCAGCCGATAAGAAAGACATGGCGCGCATCTATTTGTGCTTCCTGTGGCACATGCACCAGCCTTTTTACAAAGACCTGGTTTCCGGCGAGTACAAGCTGCCGTGGACGCGTCTGCACGCCCTCAAGGACTACTACGGCATGGCGCGGATTCTGGAGGAGTTTCCGGAAGTCCGGCAGACGTTCAACCTGGTTCCTTCGATGATGGCGCAGGTGGCGGAGTACGCCTCGGGCGAAGCCGCGGACCCGTTTCTCGATGCAGCCCTCAAGCCGGCGGAGAGTCTCACCGAGGCGGACCGCGCATTCCTGCTGCAACACTCGTTCTACTCCGATCCGGAGCGCATGATCTGCCGCTACCCGCGCTACGGCGAGCTGTACGGCGCGTGGCAGGGGCAGAAGCGCTCGGGGTCGCGGAATCTGTTCGGCCCGCAGGATTTTCGCGACCTGCAAATGTGGTCGCAGCTCGCCTGGTTCGACGAGGAGTTCCAGGCCCAGGACGCGGAGGTGCGCGAATGGGTCCGGCGCGGGCGGGACTTCACGCCGGCCGACCAGCGCCGCATGGGCGAGAAGCAGCGCGAGATAGTGGGCCAGGTGCTGCCGGTGTATCGGAGGCTCGCGGCCCAGGGTCAGATCGAGATTTCGACCACCCCGTATTACCATCCCATCCTGCCGCTGCTGTGCGATTCGAACATCGCCGGCGTGGCGCATCCGGACGTGTCTCTGCCGCCGCGGTTCCGCTACCCCGAAGATGCGCGCCGCCAGCTCGCCCTGGCGCGGGAGTACATGGCGCGCCATTTCGGCGCGGCGCCGGTGGGGTTGTGGCCCTCCGAGGGTTCCGTCTCGGACGAGGTTTTCGCGATTGCCGCCGAACTGGGTTTTGAATGGGCCGCGACCGACAGCGGGGTGCTCAACCGGACCTTGGGACGGGCGGTCCCGGTGGACGATCTCTACCGTCCATACTGCTGGCGGCAGGGGGGCAAGACGCTGAACGTGATCTTCCGCGACCATTTCCTCAGCGACCTGATCGGGTTCGTCTACGCCAGGATGGACGCGGCCCAAGCGGCCGAGGATTTTCTGCGGCGCATCCGCGAAAACTGCGCGGGCCTGGCCGCCGCCGGGCGCGATGCGCTGGTGCCCATCATCCTCGACGGCGAGAATGCGTGGGAATACTACGACCACAACGGCCGGCCGTTCCTGCGCGAGCTGTACCGGAGGATCTCGGAGGACCGGCAGATGCGCGCGGTGACCGTCAGCGAGGCCCTGCGGCTGCTGGCGCCGGAGCCGGTCGATCGCATTTTTCCGGGATCGTGGATCGACGCCAATTTCGACGTGTGGATCGGGGCCGAGGAAGACAATCAGGCGTGGACGCAACTGCTGCGCGCGCGGCGGGCGTACGACTCGGCCGCCGGGGTATCCGAAGACGAGCGGCGGCTGGCTCTGGAGGAGCTGCTGATCGCGGAAGGCAGCGACTGGTGCTGGTGGTACGGGCCGGAACACCATTCGGCCAACCGCGTGGAATTCGACCAGCTCTACCGCAGCCACCTCGCCAACGTCTACCGTTTTCTGAATCTCGCGCCGCCGGAGGAACTTTCGCGGCCCATCCTGCGGGTGGCGCTGCCGGAGGTGCACGTCGCGCCATCGGGGCCGGTCACGCCGGTGATCGATGGCCAGGTGACCTCGTACTTCGAATGGATCGGCGCGGGAATCTATCGGGTGGACGAGCGCTCCGGATCGATGCACGGCAAGCGGTTCCTCGTGAAGGAAGCGCATTTCGGCAGCGACGGCGCAAACTTCTATTTGCGCGTGGATTTCCACCCGGGATGCGAGCGGGAACTGTCGCGCATGGAGGCGCGATTGACGGCGCAACCGCTGGACGGCGCGCACTCGAGCTCGGTCGAGATCGGCTTCGCCAATGGCGCGGCGCAGGCGACGGGGATGACGCTGGCGGCGCCCGAAACGGAGCAGCCGGTGGAATGCGCTTTCGCGCGGGTGCTGGAAGCGCGCATCTCGCTCGAGTCGATGGGCGTGGCGCCAGGCGGCGGCCTGCGGTTCCAGTTCTCGCTGTGGCACGCCGGTTTGCCCATGGATGCCGTGCCGCAGCAAGGCTGGCTGGAAATGCGGACCACGGACCCGGCGGAGATGGCGGGGTAGGGGCCAGAAGCCGGGGGCCAGGGGCCAGCGGCCGGGCATGCCCGGCCGCTACAATGGTAAACTGATTGGAGATATGGCAATTCCGAATGTAAAGCGGTTCCGGGCTTTCTGCCCCACCTGCAACGACAATTTCACGTTGATGGCCGTCCTCCCGAAGGACGCCAGCGTGGATCAGTACCTGGCGGACGCCGTGGCGCGCCACGATCACAAGGCGTTCCAGGAGTCCAAGGTGCAGCACTTCAAGATCCGCGTCGGCCAGCAAAAGCAGAGGAGAGCGAAATAACGCTCGTGGTCTGTCCGACTGAGCGGGGCGGTCATTCCTGGCCGCATCCGGCTATTAGCCGGCAGGACCCGCTGGAAAGCGGGTCCGCAGCCTGAATAGGCTGCCCCACATCGCTAGAATCTGGCCTGCAAGGCGCGCAAGGCTCGCAATCCTTCCTGCGCCACATCCGCGTCCTTATCGTTGGCGAGCTTCTGGAGATGCGGAATGCTCTGCTGGTCGCCGCTGCGGGCCAGCACGCCCGCCAAGCCGATCTTCTCGTCCTTGGTGCCGGCTTCGAGCGGGCCGTAGAGCGCCTGGCGGACCTGGCCGTCGCGCGCCAGTTCCACCAGGAAAGGAAACGCTTCGCCCTTGTAAGCCGCGGAATTCAACTCGTCGATCAAGTATTGCAACGGGCTGAATTCGGCGATTTCGGCCTTTCCGAGCATCACCTGGGCAAAGGCCAGCGAAAGCCGAGGCGGGGTCTTTCCCTCGTCCCGCCACGCTTTTTCGAGCATTGGCAGATCGTCCACATGGCGCAGACGGGCATATCCTTCCGCCGCCGCCGCTCGCATTTGGTCGTCCTTATCGCGCAGATATTGCGCGTAGAGATGGCGGCTGTTCTCCGACGGCAGCATGGCGATGGCGGTGAGCGCCGCGCGCCTCACCTTGACGTCGCGCGCGTGTTTCAGCACGTCGGCCAGCTCCGGAACCGCATTTTTCGCCCGCAACAGCCCGGTGGTTTCGATGGCGGCGATTTGCACCTTTTGGGCGAGGTCGTGCAACAGGAAGGTGACGCGCGGCCCGGCCGATTCGTCGCGGATTTTCTGCAAAGCCACCAGCGACTCGTATATCACATCGGTGTTCTTGGAGTGGAGGGCCTCCACCAGGTCGGGAATGGCTTTCTGGCCGCGCAGGATGCCGAGGGCGCGCGCGGCGTTGGCCCGCGCATCCATGTTCCCGCCGCCGCTCACCAGTTTGCCGAGCGCGTCGATTACCTCGGGCCGCACCGTGACGTAGGGGTCGATCACCTGGTCGTTGGCGCCGGTGAATCTGCCCTTGATGCTCGAGCCGACACGCCGCAGCGACGCGCCGATGCCCGTCCGCACATAGCCGGGAAGGTAGAAATTCACCAGGCCGTCGGTGGCGTGGATCTGCACCTCGGGATCGTTATCCCGGGTGGCCAGAATCAGCGCATCGAGACTGCGCGCCGTGCCGATTTCGGTAATCTGCCTGACCGCTTCGACGCGCACCCCGGCATCCGGGTTGTGGAGCAGGTCCTGGAGTTGGGGGATGGCGCCGGAGCCGGCCTTGGCGATCTCGCGGACATCCTTGGGACGCACGTCCTGGGCGGGCAGAAGCGCCGCCGAAGCCAGCAGGAGCACCAGGCGATAGGACCGCATACTCCTACCGCACGAATTCGACTTCCACGCGCCGCGGCACCAGGCCCGCTTCGAAGCCCAGGTCGAGCAGCTTCTGCGCGGCCTGCGGGACGATGTCGCCGGCGTCCAGGGTGTAGTGGTTGACGTACATGCCGACGAACTTTTCCGCCAGGCTCGGTTCCATGTCGCCCGCGAACTGCAACGCATAATCGAGCGCCTCGCCGCGGTTGTCCAGCGCGTATTGAATGCTCTCGCGCATCAGCCGGCAGCACTCGCTCTGAATTTCCGGATCGAGCGATCGCAGGAGCACGTTCGCGCCCAGCGGCAGCGGCAGGCCGAAGCTCGTCTTGAACCACCGCCCCAGATCCACCACGCGATGAAAACCCTGGCGGTCGAAGGTCAATTGCGCCTCGTGAATGATGAGGCCCGCCTCGACGGCGTGTTCCTTGACGGCCTCCGTGATCTGGTCGAAGGGCGTGACCACCGCTTCGAAATCCGGCTGGAACAGCTTACACGCCAGGTACGCCGTGGTCAGCGTGCCCGGCACGGCGATGCGCTTGCCCTTCAGCTCTTCCGGTTCCATGGGGTGGTTCGAAATGATCATGGGACCGTACCCATCGCCGACGCTGGAGCCGCTGGCCATGAGCACGTACTTGCCGGCTACGTAGGGATAGGCGTGATAGGAAATGGCGCTGAGCTCGTAGAGCCCCTCCAGGGCCTTCCGGTTCAGCGTCTCGATGTCTTCCAGCACGTGGCGGAAGGAAACTCTGGGCGAGCGGACCTTCTTGGTGGCGAGGCCGTAGAACATGAAGGCGTCATCGGAATCCGGGCTGTGCGCGCTGACGATTTCCAGGGAAGCCGCCGAAGTCATATGTGGGACAACTCATTCAGTTTACAACAGCGCGAAGGGCGGTCACTGGGCAGGCCGCGGACCTGCCCCACCAACTCGCCTAGACTTTGGCGATTTGCGCAGGGCGGGCTGGACCGCCGAACTGGCGGATGCGGCCGGGGCGCTTCCCACGGGAATGAGGGCCTCGGCTGCGTCCGAGTCCGGCCCCAGGATCTCCAGGGTGTTGTCGCCCGCGGTAACGCCGCTGGGCACGGTCACGTTGATCTGATACAGCCCGGCCAATTGAGGCGCCAGGCCGGAGTAGCCGACGGTCGCCTGTTGTCCACCGATGAAGACCTCGATGGTGTTGTTCGTCTGGCTGCTGGCCGGCCCGGCCGAGCCGTCCGGAATCACTGGATTCGTGGTCCCCAGCCCCGTCAGGTATACGGCTACCGTCTCGCCCACTTGCGCCGGGTTTTGCGCCGTCACCAGCGAATAATCCCCGTGCAGCACGGCGCCATAACCTATCCCGCCGGGCGGCACGGTGAACACGCCCGGCGCCGTCAGGTTCACGAATTCGGTCACCACATTCGAGAGGACGCCGTTGTTGTTCACCTGGATACGGGCAATCGAAGACCCGACGGCATACGGCACGATGGCCGAGATCTGTCCCGGGCTCACAAACTGGACCGGCGCCGGAAGTCCGTTGACCGTCACCTGGACGCCGTCGAGCCCGGCTGCTGTCGGGAACGGAACCGTGTAGGCAGTCGCGGTACCGGGCGCGAGGTTGGCGCCGTAAAGGGTGATGAAATCCCCGGGAGCGATACCCGCCGTGAAAGGCGCCGAACTGGCGGCATTCACGATCCCCGCCGGGTTGAGGAACACACCGGAGCCGCTGAAGCCGGGCGCCGGGAGCGCCACGTTAATGCCCAGGTAAGGACCGATTCCGGACCCGATCCGCACCCCTCCGGCGCCCACCACATAGCGCATGACGCCGGGATTGCTGTACGTTCCATCCGACGCCACCGAGTATGCTTCGCTGTAAGTGTAGCCGTAGAGGTAGCCGTCCAAAACATCGTTCACCCGCTGGTGGCCCACCGCCAGGCCCGCATTCGCGTTGAGCGATCCGTAGTAAGAATCGAAGACGGAGGACAGGTCAATACCAGCCTGGTAGTAGAGGCCCCCGAAGCCGGGCGTGCCGGATGCGGTGCGAATTCCCACCAGGAAATCCCACGATGTGGGCGACCCGCCAAAAACGAAGCTGCCGTCCGGGGAAAGATACAAATACTTTTGCCCGCCGGCGATCAGGGTGGCATTCGATGGGACCGTAAACGTAACCACGGCGGCGCCGCCGCTCATGCCGTATTTGGCGGCCGCGGTCTGGGTGAACACGGTCGAGCCATAGCCGTAAACGTATCCCGTGAGGGACACGTTTCCCAGGTTGCTCACGCCGTCCGAATTCACCTGCAACATCGAGCCGATGCCATTCGCGACATCCATATCCGCTAGCCAGTAGGAGCCCTTGAAGGTTGCAGCCGTAGGCAGAGGCGAAGCCAGCGGCGCGGCGATGAAGAGATCGTTGAAGCCGCTTTCCGTGCTGCTACCGACAAAAATGCCCTGCTGGGAGACCAGCCCGTAGACGTTAACCTTGCTCGATATCGGACTGGAAAGGAATCCGTAGCCGGAGGCCGAGATGGAGTACAAGCCGCTCGTGGGGAGGCTAAACTGCGCGCAGGTTCCGAGCCCGTACGTGGAATGGTAAACCGTGCAACTGGTGAAACTGTAGGTCCCGCTGCCGGTGAAGGCGATGGTGCCGTATAGGGCATCCTGGCTGAGCGCGCCGGTGCTCGACACGAAGTACATCACTTCCCGGAAGTAGTACTGCCCGTTGAGCATACCGTTGCCGCTGGTATCCCACTGAGCGAACGCCTGCCAGCCAGTAGCGGCCCAAAGAAGTGCCAGCAATCGCGCGAGTTTCATGATCCTCCTTGTTGATTGGACGTTGGGCGCCACCGCGGGATTACACAAAAATCAAAAAGCGCCGCCAAATGAGGTGGACGGTTGCGGCTTCCGAAGGATACCATTCCAATATGTTCAAGGCTTTCGGAATCGTCGTGATGGCCGCGTTGCCGGTCCTGGCCCAAGACGGCTCGATCTCGGCGGAGCGCATTCGCGAGCACACCAGGTTTCTGTCGCTCGATTTGCTGGAGGGCCGCGGCGTCGGCCAGCGAGGCGGGGAGATTGCCACCGAGTACATCGCCACCGCATTCGCCCTGGCGGGGGCCAAGCCGGCGGGCGACAACGGAAGCTATTTTCAGAAAGTGCCGCTGGTGGGGATCGAGACCACGCCGGACGCGCAGCTTTCGGCAGCGAGTCGCGGCAAGAGCGTGGACTTCCGCTGGCTCGAGGATTTCGTGGGCGTGAGCCAACGGCAGACGCCGCAGACGCGCTTCGAAGGCGAGGCCATCTTTGTGGGCCACGGCATCACCGCGCCCGAATGGAAATGGGACGACTTCAAAGGCGTGGACGTGAAGGGCAAGGTGCTGGTGCTGTTCACCAACGAGCCCGCCTCGAACGATCCGGGGTTCTTCGAGGGCCGCGCGCTCACCTACTACGGCCGCTGGACCTACAAGTACGAAGAAGCGGTGCGGCGGGGCGCGGTGGGCGCCATCCTCATCCACACCACTCCCACCGCGGGCTACGGCTGGGAGGTGGTGCGCAACTCCTGGGGCCGCGAGGTGCCCTTCGTGAAACTAGCCCCCAGCCAGCCGGCGCTGGCTTTTCAGGGCTGGGTCACGCGCGAAGCCGGGGAGAAGTTGCTGGCCCTGGCGGGCAAGACAGTGGATGAACTTCTGGCGGCTTCCGAGAAGCGCGACTTCCAGCCGGTTCCGTTGGGAGTCCTGATCCGCGGCAGGATGCCCGCCAAGATACGGGATCTCGATACGCGCAACGTGGCGGCCATCGTGCCGGGCAGCGATCCCAAGCTGAAGAACGAAGTGGTGGTCTTCAGCGCGCATTGGGACCACCTGGGAATCGGCACGCCGGTCAACGGCGATGCCATTTACAACGGCGCCATCGACAACGGCACCGGCTGCGGCATTCTGCTCGATCTGGCGCGCGCGTGGGCCGCGCTGCCGCAGAAACCCCGGCGCTCCGCGCTGTTCCTTTCGGTGACGGCGGAAGAAGGCGGGCTGCGCGGCTCCGAGTATTACGCCGCGCATCCTTTGTACGCCCCCGGCAAGACGGCCATCGATTTGAATTACGACGCGCTGTATCCCTTTGGCCGCGCCAAGGACCTAGTCCTCACGGGCGCCGAGCGCACCACGGTCTGGCCGGTGGCGCAGCAGATCGCCAAACGGCTGAACCTGGAGATTTCCTCCGATGCGCAGCCGGAGCAGGGCCACTACTTCCGGTCCGATCACTTCTCATTCGCGCACGCCGGAATGCCGGCGTTCTCCATCGGTCACGCCACCGAATTCCTGGGCAAGCCGGCGGGCTATGGCCAGAAGGTGTGGGAAGAGTACAACAGCAAGCATTACCACCAGCCCTCGGACGAATTCCAGGCGGATTGGGATTTCACGGCGGTCCAGCAGGCGGCCGAGTACGGCTTCGTGCTGGGCATGGAGATCGCCAACCAGGACAAGCTGCCCGACTGGCGGCCGGGGGACCAGTTCCACCGGTAAGAAAGAATTATGGCCGCCGATGAACACCGATAAACACCGATTGAAAAAAATTCTTATCGGTGTTGATCGGTGTTCATCGGTGGCCCAAATCGGTTTTTTCAGGCCTTCTGACGATGCTCTACGGGAAGCGCACCACGGTGTAATTCGCCAGCGTAAGAGTGTCGCCGGTTTGCGCCAGCATTCCTTGAAAATCGATGGTTAGACCGCTGGTGTAGGAGTCCGCGGCGCTGGCCACGGAAGCGCTGAAGGGGAGCACGGCGCCCCACGATTGAGAGTTCCACTGCGCGCCTGCCGCCAGCAGGGCCGCATCGGCCCGCCCGGTGACGAGCGCGTCCGCGGCGGCGGCGTCGCGATGCACGATGGTGGTTGCGCCCCAATGGATCTCGAAGCTGAAGCCCGAAGCCGTGCCCTGGTGAGCGAAATCGAAGCGCATTTCGACGCGGTCGCCGGGCGCCAGGAGTCCCGCCGGAATGGCGCAGGTTCCGACGCTGGTGAGGCTGGTAGTGGTGGTGGCCGCTCCCGTCCCGCTGCACAGCACCTGGGGGTTGGGGAACATTTGCGGCGTGCCCGAATCCGTCCCGGTGAGGCGGTAGCTGGCCAGCAGGGTATCGCCCGGCTGCGGCGCGGCGGCGGCGACAAACTGGATCGTGCCGCTGGTGAAGGTGTAGTCCTGGCCGGTTTTCTGGAGCACGCCGTTGCGGTAGACCGCGAGGCTGGAGGCGGGGTCGGGGACGGCTGAGAGGGTGAACGAGGTGTTCGAGCCGTCCACGATGCCGGCGGGGGAGTCGCCGTCCACGAAGGATGGTTGCGAACCGCCGCACGGTCCCGAAGAGCCATCTACGTGCACGCAATCGGTGGCGCTGCCGCTCGCCGACTCGAGGGCGCCCAGTGGATTGACCACGGCCACGCGGCCGGCGGCGTAGCCCGGTCCCTTGAGCGGCCGCGCGCCCAGGTCGGCGATGAGCCCCACGATGTCGGATTCCTGAGCCGGGGTGGATGTCCCGCCGGTATCGGCCGCCGCGACATTGGACGGCGTCGCCACCCGAACATCCCGCACGTGAAGCGGCTGCGCGCTGGACGGCACCGACCAGGTCTCTTCGAACTGGATGCGCCCGTTGCTGTTGTATTTGGCCGAGTAATAAGTGGTTGGGGTGCTGGTGGTGGTGGGGACAAGCTGCACGCGAAGATTGCCGTCCACAATTTTCACGGTGACGCTTTGGGTGGCGATTGTGGAATTGTCCATGGCTTGAAAGCTGGTCCAACTGATGGTCACGGTGCCGTTGAAACGGGTGCCATCGGCTTTGTAGAGCACATCCTGAATGGTAGTGAGCGGCGGCCCCGCGAGCGCGGACGAAGCCAGCCACACAGCCGCAAAAAGCAAACGCATAGTCATGATCCCTCCGGAAAAAAGGAGCCCGCGCCGGAACGCGCGCGGGGAGAAGCGGAACCCTCCTGCTGACTTCAGTTTAACTGGAGGACCCGCGCGGGAACCCCGGTCCGGCGCGGGCAATTGGCGCTAACTCATAGCAGGGGAGTCACTTAAAGAGACCGAAGATTTTTGTGAACGCTTGTGACTTGTGGGACAGACCATCGGGTTGTGTGGTCTGTCAAGCCTCGCCAGAGCACGGCAGTTGACTGGGGTCGAAAAAGCAGGCCGCCTTACAGGCGGCTGGACTCGCTGAAAGCGAGTCCGCAGGCAGGATGCCCGCCCCACAAACCGATCGTCTGTCCTACTGCAACGGAATCTCGAAGTAGAACAGTTCCTTGCCGGTAGCGGCCTCGGTGAGGCCGTTCAAATAGATTGTGGCGCCGCGCTGCAGGCCCGTCCGGAAATAGAAGAATCCGCTGGCCGACTGACCCGCCGGCAGCATCTGGGCCGCAAACGCGCGGCCTTCGATTTCCCAGGCATCCAGGGGGTTCTTCTTGGAGAGGATCTTCGGGGTGCCGCCCGGCCCGGTGATCACCCCGGGACGGTTGGGCCCGCGCACGTAGCGCACGTCCTTGGCGGGCGTGGCATCCACGCGGTCGCGGTTGGGACCCACGTATTCGGCCTTCAGCCCGTTCAGCCGGATGGCCTTGTCGCTATCGTTCTGGATCACCACCAGGACCGGCAGAATTCCGTATTGGTACGGGTCCAATTTTCCGAACGCGGTCTTCACCTTGTCTGGCGCCACGTACGGGTCCACACCGATGGTGACCTGGGCGTTGGTCTGGCGACGGTCCATGCCGGCGGCCGGCGGAGGGCGAAACGCGGCCGTATCCTTGTCCGCGGCGAACGCGGCGGCTATACTCATTAAAAGAGCCAAACGTTTGAAAATACGGGGCATCTATTTCCTCTACCGAGTCCTACAGGCGTTCGGGCTGCCTGTCCTCATATTGTATTTCCTGTTGCGCGGTTTGCGAAACCGCGGGTACTGGCGGAGCTTGCCGCAACGCTTTGGGTTCCTCCCGCGCTCTTATAGACAGACCGGCCCTGGGGCCATCTGGTTGCATGCCGTTTCCGTAGGCGAGGTCCTGGCGTGCGTGGAATTCCTGCGCCGCTTGCGGGCGGAGTTTCCGCACAGCCGGCTATTCGTCTCGATCTCGACCCTGGCGGGCCGTGCCACCGCCGGCGATAAGCTGCGCGATCTGGCCGACGGCATATTCTACGCGCCGGTGGACTACGTGTTCGCGGTGCGGCGCGTGCTACGCGCGTTGCGGCCCGCGGTTGTGGCGATTGCGGAAACCGAGATCTGGCCCAATCTCTTTCGTGAGGCGCACCGCTCCGGCGCGGGCCTGGCGATCGTCAATGGCCGCATCTCCGACCGGGCTTTTCCGCGCTACTTGCCCTTCCGGTGGTTCTTTCGGGAAGTGCTTTCCGAGGTGGATTCCATTCTGGCGCAGACGGACGCCATGGGCGAGCGCTTTCTGGCGCTCGGGGCGCTTCCCGAGCGCACGCACACGGGCGGCAATTTCAAGTACGACTTCGAGGCGCGCGCGGCGGCGACCGGCTCCCCGGTGCCGGCTTTGCTCGAGCGCGCGCGGCCGGGCAAAGTGTGGATCGCCGCCAGCACCATGCCGCCCGCCGGGCCCAGAGGGCACCCCGGCGACGTGGACGAAGACGACGTGGTGATTGCGGCGTTCCAGGAACTCGCCACGCGGCATCCGGACCTGCTGCTGATTCTGGCGCCGCGACGGCCGGAGCGTTTCGACACAGCGGCGGGGAAACTGGAGGCGGCGGGGATTCCGTACCTGCGGCGATCGCGGTTGGACTCGTGGCAGGTCGGGGACCTGCCCCACGTGCTGCTGCTGGACTCGATCGGCGAATTGAGCGGCCTGTTTTCGGTGGCGGACGCGGTCTTCATGGGCGGAACGCTGGCCCGGCGCGGCGGGCACAACATTCTGGAGCCGGCATTTTTCGCCAAGCCGGTGATCACCGGGCCGCACATGGAGAACTTCCAGGCCATTGCGGACAAGTTCCGGGCGGCGGGCGCGTGCGTCGAAATCGGGGACGCCGCCGGGCTGGCCGGCGCGGTCGCACGGTTGCTGGAAGCGCCGGAGTGGGCCGGCGAGATTGGGCAACGCGCGCGCTTGTCGGCGGAGGCGCGCGGCGGCGCCACGGCCCGCGCCGCGGCCCTGGTGCGCGAGTTGTACCGGGTGTCTTTTTACCGCCCCGCGCAGCCGCGCTTCACCGTAGCCTCGGTGCTGGCGCGGCTGTGGCGATGGGGCGCCCGAAACAAGGGGCGGCGCGACTATGCCCGCCGCCGCAAACTGGCTGCGCCGGTGATCTCGATCGGTAATATCACCATGGGCGGCACCGGCAAAACGCCCTGCGTACTGCTGCTGGCCCAGATCCTCAAGCAGCGGGGGCGGAAGCCGGGAATCCTGACGCGCGGCTACGGCCGCAACTCTCCCCACAAGCACCTGGCGCTCGAGCCGGGCGCGGTTGTGAGCGCCGAGCATTCCGGCGACGAGCCGCAAATATTCGTCCGCTCGGGCCTGGCGCCGGTGGGCATTGGCGCGGACCGTTTCCATACCGGCACGCTGCTGGTGCGCGATTTCGGCGCGGACGTGCTGCTGCTGGACGACGGGTTCCAGCACCAGAGGCTGGCGCGCAGCGTGGACGTGGTGCTGATCGACGCCCTGGACCCGTTCGGCGGCGGCCAGGTCTTTCCGTTGGGCCGCCTGCGCGAGGCGCCCGCGGGCCTGGCGCGCGCCAACCTGATCCTGATCACGCGCAGCGAACTCTCCGACCTGACCCCCGTCATCGAGCGCCAGGTGCGCCGGTGGAACCGTCGCGCGCCGGTCTTTCGCGCCGGCGTCGAACCGCAGGCGTGGGTGGAGCATCGCACGGGCCGGCGGCACGGACCGGCGGAGCGGCCGTTTGAACGCGCCGGCGTGTTCTGCGGGCTGGGCAATCCGGAAGCGTTTCGCCGCACGCTGGAGCGCATGGGCGTGGAACCGGTAGCCTGGGTGGATTTCGAAGACCACCACCGCTACCGCGCGCGCGAGTTGCGGCGCATCTCGCAGGAAATGCGCGCCCAGGGCGCCACGGCGCTGGTGACCACCGAGAAGGACGTCATGAACCTCTGCGAATCGTCCGACGACCTGCTGGCGCCGCTGCCGCTCTACTGGCTCAAGGCCGCGATGACGATCGAACGCGCGAGCGAGTTCGTGAGCGAGATCGAGCGGCGGCTGTAGAGCGCTTGGACCGGCGAAATTCGGGGACAGACCGCTCTGTCCACGCGGCGCTGAAAAACGCGCCTTGGGACAGAGAGGTCAGTCCCCTCAGAAATTCACGATGGAGGCGAACGACACCGGGTCCAGACTGGCGCCGCCCACCAGTACGCCGTCGATTTCCGGCTGCGCCATCAGCGTCCTGGCGTTGTCGGGCTTGACGCTGCCGCCATAGAGAATGCGGATGGCCTCGCCCGCCTCCTTGCCGAACTTTGCCCGCACCTGGCCGCGGATGGCGCGATGCGCGTCGGCCGCGATTTCCGGCGTGGCGGTCTTCCCGGTTCCAATGGCCCACACCGGCTCGTAGGCGATCACAATCCGGGCGAACTGCCGCTCGGACAGGCCGGCGATTCCCTTCTGGAACTGGCGCACGAGCACGGCTTCGGTGTGGCCGCTTTCACGTTCCTCGAGGCGCTCTCCCACGCAGACGATAGGGGTGAGGCCGAATTCCAGCGCGGCCAGGGTGCGCTGGAGGACGGTTTCGTCGGTCTCGGCGAAATACTGGCGCCGCTCGCTGTGCCCGACGATGGCATAGGTGGCGCCGGCGGCCACGATCATGGGGCCGGAGATCTCGCCGGTAAAGGCGCCTTCCTTGGCCCAGCCGATGTTCTGCGCGCCAATGTGGATGCGCGTTCCCTGGGCGGCTGCCACGGCCGCGGCGAGGTTCGTGAAGGGGGGACAGATCACCATCTCGCAGTGTTCCGCTTGTCCGGCCAGCGGCCGGAATTTCTCGAAGAATGCAGTGGTTTCCGCGGGCGTCTTGTACATCTTCCAATTGCCCGCCATGACTGGTTTTCTCATAAGATTATCCTTAGAAAGCTGGCGCCGTGATCGATGCTCGCGCCGAAATTCGCGGCCACGGTCTGGCCGATATCCGATAACGAGCCGCGCAGTCCGAGGTTCACGGCGCGGACCTTGGGACCGAAGACCAGCAGCGGCACGTACTCGCGCGTGTGGTCGGTGCCCGGCGTGGTGGGGTCGCAGCCGTGGTCGGCGGTGAAGATGGCGGCGTCTTCCGCGCGCAGGGCGGCGTGGAATTGCGGCAGCCAGGCATCCAACCGCTCGAGGGCGGCGCCGTAGCCCTCGATATCGTTGCGATGGCCGTACTGCTGGTCGAAATCCACCAGGTTGACGAAGATCAGGCCGGCATCCAGCGAGTTCATGGCCTCGATAATCTTGACCATGCCGTCGGCATTGTTCTTGGTCTTCACCGATTCCCGGATGCCGCGGCCCAGAAACACGTCGAAAATCTTGCCGACGCCGTAGACCGGCACGCCGCGCTCTTCGAGCCGGTCGAGCAGCATGCCCTGGGGCGGCGGCACGGCGTAATCGTGACGGTTGGCGGTGCGCGTGAAACTGCCTGGCGCGCCGATGAACGGCCGCGCGATGACACGCCCCACTTCATACGGCCCGCGCAGAATCTCACGGGCGATTTCGCAGATCCTGTAAAGCTCCCGGAGCGGAATGACCTCTTCGTGCGCGGCCACCTGGAAGACGCTGTCGGCGGAGGTGTACACGATAGGCGAGCCGGTGCGCATGTGCTCGGGCCCGAGATCCTTGATGATTTCGGTGCCGGAGGCCGCCACGTTGCCAAGAGAGTGGCGGCCGATGCGCCGCTCGAACTCGCTCATAATTTCCGGCGGGAACCCGTGCGGGTAAAGCGGGAAGGGACTCACCAGGTGGATGCCCACCATTTCCCAGTGGCCGGTGGTTGTGTCCTTGCCCGGCGAGGCCAGGGTGCAGCGCCCATAGGCGCCTGCGGGAGATTCGGCCGGCGCGATGCCCGCCAGCGGCTTGATATTGCCAAGCCCCAGCCGGGCGAGGTTGGGGACCTTCAGGCCGCGGATGCGGGCGATGTTGCCGAGCGTGTCGGCGCCGGGGGGGTCGCCATAGTCGGCGGCGTCCGGCATGACGCCGATACCCACACTGTCAAGCACGATCCAGATTACGCGGCGGAACACAACATTCGAGGGTAACACGCGCGGGATTGGCGCTCACGAGGCGCGCAGTGCTTTTTCGAGAGCCTGGTGCAGAAGCATTTTCATGTAAGTCTGATAAGGGAGGCTCCTTCTTTCCGCCAAGCCCTGCGCGGCCCGGACGTCCGCAACCGGCAACCTCATCGTAACGGTCTTCAGCGGGCCGCGCCTGGCTGTGCCGGCTTTCAGCGCCCGCGACATGATGCTCGTGGCCACTTCCGGATGGGCATCCCACCACTCGGCCTCTTGGGCCTCACTCTTGAATTTCGGAATCTTGATTGCCTTGGTCGGCATGGCTATTCACCCTCGAAGTAGAGCTTTTGTTGCGGCCTGCCCATTGGGTACGCGGGCACGACCCTGCCGCGCGAGGTGCTGGATGTTCGCGGCATCCCAATCGAAGGTCACCTTTACATTGTAAATGCAATAGGGCCGTTTGTGATGAGACGGCGTAAGCCGGCAAGCCGAACCGGAATTCCTTGACAGGATCGTCGGGTGGGTTCAAAATACCAGTAGTTCGCCTATGGGACGAGAAGAAGCAACATCGCGGACGGAGATACCGCCTGGAACGTTGTACATGCTGATCCTCAAGACTTTGTTCCGGCTCGGACCGATGCATGGGTACGGGATAGCTCAACATATCCAGCAGGTTTCCGAAGACGTGCTCCAGGTTGAGGAAGGATCGCTCTATCCTGCCTTGCAGCGGATGCTGATCAAGGGCTGGGTGACTGCCGAGTGGGGCCAGTCGGATCACAATCGGCGGGCGAGGTACTACCGGCTGACACCCGCCGGCAAGAAGCAGTTGGGCGTGGAAATCTCGGAATTCGACAAGGTGATGCAGGCGATTACGCGCGTGATACAGCCGGCGTAGTCGCCGGTAAGCGATATGGAATGGCCCGGTGAGTTGTGGCGCAGGTTGCTATTCGCGTTCCGGCGGCGGCAGTTCGATCGCGATCTCGAAGAGGAGATGCGGTTCCATCTGGACATGAAAGCACGGGAGGCCGGTCCAGCGGCGGCCCGAAAGGTATTCGGGAATGCCGCACTATTCCAGGAGCAGAGCCGGGAGGCGTGGGGCTGGATAGCCCTGGACCAGCTTTTTCAAGACCTGCGGTACGCCCTGCGGACCATGCGACAGAGCCCCGGATTCACGGTCGTCGTCATTCTGACGCTGGCGCTGGGCATCGGCGTGAATACCGCGATCTTCAGTTTTGTGGACCGCCTGCTGTTGCGCCCGCTGCCCTTCCCGCAATCGGACCGTCTGGCCACGTTGTATTTTCGCCTCCCCTGGTATCCTACCCCCTATAGTTCGCTTTCCTATCCGAGTTACGTGTACTACCGGGACCACAACAATGTCTTGGCCGGCCTCGCCGCCTATGCCGATATCCAGGTGAACATGCGGTTCGGGGACGACACGGAAACCGTGCCCGGCGAAATCGTCAGCGCCAATTATTTTTCCGTTCTGGGTGTCGCGCCGGTCTTGGGCCGGGCCTTCCTGGCCGACGAGGATGCCGTTCCCGGACGCAACGCCGTGGTCATGCTGGCGGCCGAGTTCTGGCGCCGGCGCTTTGGCGGCGATCCCGCGATCGTTGGCCGGCAGGTGGCGATCAATGGCGTGAGCTTCACCGTCGTCGGCATCGTTCCAGCGGACTATACTGGTCTGCAACTGGACCGCACCGCGCGGCCCATCTTGTGGGTGCCGACGATGATGTATCCGGTGGCGGTCCCGTTTGGATCCGAATGGGACCTGCGGCATCTGTGGGGCGATGAATGGCTCTCCGCCACCGGCCGCCTCAAGCCCGGCGCGACTCTCTCGCAAGCGGAAGCGAATTTCGCGCAACTCACCGATCGCCTCAAGCCGATCTGGCGCGCCGAAGAATTAGATGAGAAGGATAAGCTGAATGGCCTCCTTCTACCCGCCAACGAATCGCGCTTCCCGCCGGCATCGCGCGGAACCGTCACCAGGTTTCTAGCGATGCTCATGGCGGTTGTGGCGCTGGTCCTGCTCATCGCCTGCTCCAATGTCGCGAGCCTGATGCTGGCCAGGGCGGTGAAACGCCAGAGAGAAATCGGTATGCGGCTGGCGCTGGGGGCGGGACGCGCGCGATTGGCACGGCAACTGCTTACCGAGGGCCTGTTGCTCGCGTTCGCGGGAGGCGCCGCCGGCCTCACCGTCGCGCTCCTGACTGCCCGGTCTCTCGCCGGCTTCCAACCCTTCGGACTGCAACTGCTGCTGGGCACCGGCATCGACAGCCGGGTCCTGGCCTTCGCATTTGGCCTCTCGGTGCTGACGGGCGTGGTCTTCGGCTTAATCCCCCTGCGGCAGGTCTCTCACATCGAACTGGCACGCGCTCTAAAAGCGGAAGGCTTGCGGCGCGGGCCGCGCAGCTTCGGCGCCCGGAACCTTCTGGTGGTCGCGCAGGTGGCGCTCTCGCTGGTTCTCCTGGCCGGCGCCGGCCTTTTTGTGCGCACGCTACGCAACGCGCAGGCGGCCGACGTGACCCGCAATCCCGAAAACGTCCTATTGCTCAAACTCGACTTGACCGCACGGAGATACGACACCGCGCGCGGCCAGCGGTTCTATAGCGCGCTGCTCGATCGCCTGCACGCCCTTCCCGGCGTCCGCAGCGCGGCCTATGTCTTGGTGGTTCCGTTCGGCGGCTGGCGCGGAGGAACGGACATTGTGCCCCATCCAGGCGATAAGCCCGTTCAAGTGGACTTCAACGCAGTGTCGGCCGAATACTTCCAAACGGTCGGCATTCCGCTGGTGCGCGGACGCGCTTTCGAGGCCCGCGATCGGGAGGGCGCCGCCGGCGCAGCGGTGGTGAACGAACAACTGGCGCGGCGCTTCTGGCCGGGGGAAGACCCCATTGGAAAACAGATCCAGTTGGTGCAGCCGACGCGATTGGCGGAAATCGTCGGGGTGGTTCGCGATGGCAGATTCCGCGGCTACCGGGCGGATGTGAACCCGTGCTTTTATGTGCCGCTGGCGCAACGCTATTATTCCGCGATGAACCTGGAGGTTCGCACGGCCGTCAACCCGGGCAGGCTGGTGGCGGCGGTGCGCCACGAAATCCAGTCTTTAGATAGGGACCTGATCGTCCCCGAAGTCCAGACGCTTCGATCCTTCCGCGACGCCGGCCTCGGCCAGGAACGGCTGTCGGCGGCGCTGCTGAGCGGCCTCGGCATTCTCGCGACATTGATCGCGGCCATCGGGATCTACGGCGTGCTGGCGTTCGCGGTGGCCGAGCGCACGCGCGAAATCGGCATACGCATGGCACTCGGGGCCGCGTCCCGCCAGGTGATGCGGAGCGTCCTGACCGATGCTCTGGCGCTGATCGGCTCGGGCGTCGCGATCGGGTTGGTGGCCGCGCTGGCGCTCGTGCGATTCATTTCCAGCCTGCTTTACGGCGTTGCATCGACAGATCCGGCGGTTTATGCGGGTACGGCTGCAATTCTGATAGCGGTGGGCGCTCTGGCGTCGTACCCGCCGGCGCGGCGGGCTTCCCGGGTCGATCCCATGGTGGCATTGCGATGCGACTAGCGGTGATGTGGCTTACGCCGCCTCGTCGCCCACGCGCTCCGGTTTCGACAATGACAGTGTGAGCGAGATCCTTTGGTAGGGCACCCGAGGGATGAGCGTGCCTCGCGCGCCGCGGCTCAGCCGGACAAAGCCATAACGCTCCATGGTCTTCAGGGTCCGGGATAGATTCGACTTTTTGCGGCTCGTCAGTTCGGCCAGTTCCGCCAGTGACCGGGGAGCGGACTCAGCGATCACCCGAAGCAAACCGCGGTTCCGGTCGGACAGTATTCTGGCGAAGCTCTCCGCCGACGAGAACCAGACTTTCGGCTCGCCGGGGCCGGGCCGGTACTCGCCTCCTGCAATTGCGACCGTCCGTGCCTTCATTTCTTTGTAACTGGCAATGCCAACGTGCAGTGTTCTCATCTCAAATGACTCCCTTCTGCTTCAACACGCTGTCAACCTCGGCCCAGAAATCTTCCAGCAGACTGGCTGGGTCTCTGAACTGGTATGGCCGAACCGTCTGGAAGCGATGTTTGTGATCGTAACCGCCACGGCGTTTCCCACCTGGGCTTTGGGACGCCCGTACGGAGTGAGCGTTGTCAAAAACCCACCAGCCGGCCACCGTCCGGACCATGGAGCGTCAACGAATATCTCAGCCCATGAGGCCGTTCCCTTATCGCAGCGACGCGACAGGCCGAAAACCGAACCCAGTAGTCGCCTTTCGGGTCGACCACGAACACTTGACCGTCGAGATCCAGGAGCACGTCGGCGCTCGGGTCCCGACGCTGCCGTTCCATTCTACTGAAAGGTTATCATTGGCTGATAACATATAGCAAGTTGACGGGTCCCTCCCGAACTGCCGGCTCCAAAACGCGTGGTTCTTTGCCGGCAAGGCCCGGAGCAGCATGACATCGATCAGGCAGAAAAGGGCGCGCCCGGACAGTCGCGATTCCGGCTAAAATAGATTGGCGAGGCGAAAGGAAGCGACCATGAAGAGTCCCATCGCGGCATTGCTCCAACTCCTGGTTATGGGCTTATCGGCGGGCGTCGCCGCCGGGCAAACCCAGCCGGACGCACCCGCCGCCAATCAACAATTCGATAAGCCGGTCAAGGCCATCGGTTACCGGGTTGGCGGCGGCGCGACAAAAATCGCCCTGGTGGCCACAGGCGCCGTCCCGGAAGCCCACGGCGAAGCCAAGGTGGAGGCCAAGACGGGGGCGACGTCCATCGAAGCGGACGTTCGAGGTCTGACGCCACCAACCAGATTCGGCGCGGAGTTTCTGACCTATGTGCTGTGGGCCGTATCCCCGGAGGGCAGCACCTACAACCTCGGTGAAATTCGCATCAACAACGCCGGGGAAGGCAAGCTGAAGACCAGCACCCAGTTGCAGGCCTTCTCCCTGTTTGTCGCCGCGGAACCGTACTTCTCGGTGCGTCAGCCCAGCGAGGTTCTGGTGCTGGAAAACGAGATCGCGAAGAACACCAAAGGCGAGGTTTTCCTGGTCCACGAGTACAAGCTGATGGCGCGCGCCCAGTACGAGCAACTGGGAAATCCGCTGGCGCTATCGCTGGACCTCAAGCACGTTCCACTGGAAATGTATGAAGCCCGCAACGCCGCGGAAATCGCCCGGTCGCGCGGCGCGGATCGATATGCGGCGGACATTTTCGCCAAGGTGGACGAGAGCTTGAAGAAGGCTGAAGACGCTCTGGCGCGGAAGGCCGGCAATCAGGAGATCGTCTCGGCCGCGAGACAGGCGGTGCAGTTCGCCGAAGACGCACGCGCCCTGGCCGCTCAACGCCAGGAGGAGGAGCGCATCGCGCAGGAGCGCGAGGCCGCGGCGGCCCAAGCCAAGGCCGAGGCCGAGGCCAAAGCGGCCGCCGAGGCGGCCGAAGCCAAAAGGAAGGCCGATGAAGAAGCCCAGCGCCAGGCTGAACTGGCGGCCGCGCGTGAGGCCAAGATTAAAGCGGAAGCGGAACTCGCCGCCGTGAAAGCCAAGATGGAGGCCGAGGCTCAGGCGGCCCAGGCCAAGGTCGAGGCCGACGCGCTGGCCCAGGCCAAGGCCGACGCGGAGGCATTGGCCGCAAAAACCAAGGCCGAGGCCGACGAGCGGGAGGCCAAAGCCCTGGCCGAAGCGGAACAAGCCCGCAAGGCCGCCGAGGCTCTCCGTGGGCAGTTACTGGAGCAGTTCAACCGTATCCTCGATACCCGGGACACGCAGCGCGGGCTGGTGATCAACATGGCCGATGTGCTCTTTGATACCGGCAAGTTCGACCTTCGTCCGCTCGCGCGGGAAAAGCTGGCCAGGCTGGCCGGCATCGTGCTCGCTCATCCGGGATTGAATCTCGACATTGAAGGACACACCGACAGCACGGGAAGCGACGAATTGAACCAGAAACTCTCGGACCAGCGCGCGGATTCGGTTCGGAAGTACCTGATCGCACAGGGATTGCCGGAAACCAGTTTGATCGCGGTGGGGTTCGGCAAGTCGATGCCGGTGGCCGACAATGCCACTGCGGCGGGCCGCCAGCAGAACCGGCGAGTGGAAATCATCGTCTCGGGAGAGGTTATCGGCACGAAGATCGGCAGGCAGTGATTTCGCGGTTGTGATTCCGGCGACCATTCTGCACGAATCGTGGGGCAGCCAATCCTGGCTGCGGCCGGCTTTCAGCCGGCGTCGGCGCGAAATAGCCGCCTAAAAGGCGGCTGCGGGCAAGATTGCCCGCCCCACAGCGAAAGTCCGCCGTCCTCCTGCGATAGAATCAGGTATTCATCATGAATTCCCGCCGATTCGCATGTTTCCTGCTGGGCATATGGATAGGGGGTGGACTGCTCATGGCCTGGGTCGCCGCCGAAAGCCTTGGCTCGGTGGACCGTCTGCTGGCCCGGCCCCATCCGGCGGCTACGGCGGAGTTCAAGGCGCTCGGCCGCGCCGACGCGCGCCTGCTGCTTCGCTACCAGGTCTCCGAGCAGAACCGCCGGTATTTCGAGACTTGGGAAGTGGCGCAGATCATCATAGGAGCGCTGTTCTTCTTTTTCGTGCTGTTCGCAACCAGGGAGAACAGGTTCGCGCTCTTCCTGATTTTGTCGATGGTTGCGGGGGTCGTGGTGCAGCGCTCGATGCTCACGCCGGCGATGACTTCGCTGGGCAGGATGATCGACTTTGTTCCTCCCGATACGCCCTCCGGGGACCGCAACCAGTTTTGGGTGCTGCACAGTTGGTACTGGGGAGTGGAAGTGGGGAAGTTGGTACTGGGACTGGCGCTGGCCGCGCGGCTGATTGCGCACCGGAGGGGGCGTTCAGGAAACGCCCGGCAGGAGTTCGATATGGTCGATAAAGCCGATCACCGCCATGTCAATGGGTGACTGAATCCGGCCCACGGAGGTGCTTGCGCAGAAACCTTCGGTGACCACCAGCACCTGGTCGCCGACGCCCGCATCCACCGCGTCCAGCGCCACCACGGCGACACCGCGGTTGGTGCCATCCAGGTTGAGCGGCTGAACCAGCAGGATCTTGCGCCCCTCGTGGCTGGGGTGCTTATAGGTGGCCACCAATTCTCCAATGACTCGCGCGATCAGCATGCGCTAGCCTTTCCGCGACGGCTTGCGGCCGCTGGCTGCGGGCGCGGGCTTACGCGCGGCCGGGGGAGGCGGCTCCGGCGCAGCCGCCGATTTCAGGTGGACCGAATCCACGATCCCCACGACGGTGGTGTCCGTGGGCGGCTGGTTCGGCAGAAGAGCGTAGCTGGCTTCCCGGCCGCGGACCCAATAGATGAGCTCGCCGGCGCCCGCCCCGGTGCAGTCGGTGCAGACGATCCGCTGGCCGGTGTTGGCGAGTTCCGGAGTCAGAGGCTGAATCACCAGCAGCCGCTGACCCTCCAGACTGCGATTCTTGACGGTGGACCACACGCAACCCACCACGCGGCCCAGATACATGAGCTAGTCCAGGCGCACATCATCGACGATGCCGACGATGGCGGTGTCGACGGGCTTATCCTTGCAGCCCTCGGCCATGCGGGCCGAGCTTCCGGAAACCGCGATGACGCGCTCCTTGTACCCCGCGCTGACGGTATCCACGGCCACGACGTAGCCGGCCTCGTCCTTCCCTTCCGGAGAGACCGGTTTGAGGACGAGCAGTTTCTTGCCTTCCAAGCGAGGGTCCTTCCGTGTGGCAACCACGGTGCCCACCACGCGGGCGAGAATCATGAAGCCTCTGCCGCCGGCTACTTGCCGGCGTTCTGCGCCTGAGATTTGCCGATCGGCAGCACGTCTTCCAGGCTCTGGTGCGGGCGCGGGATGACATGCACCGAGATGAGTTCCCCAACGCGTCGCGCCGCGGCGGCGCCGGCGTCGGTGGCCGCGCGAACCGCCGCCACGTCCCCGCGCACCATCGCGGTCACGTAGCCCGATCCGATTTTTTCCCAGCCGACCAGGTTTACCTTGGCGGCCTTCACCATGGCGTCGGCGGCCTCAATCATGGCCACCAAGCCGCGCGTTTCGATCATTCCTAACGCTTCACCCATCTATGCTCTCCCAAAACATTGTCAAGCCAAACCGCGCGCTTTGAGCGCCTCATCCACCAGGGCGATCAACTCCGCGCGCGTCACGCAAAACCTCGATTCTCCGCCCGCGCTCGAATCGTCGGCGGCCACCGGGCAACCCGGCTCTCCGGTGTTCCGGGCCTTCACGCCATAACGCGTGCGCGCATCCAGCAGCTTGTCGACTTCCCGCCGGGGCAGCGCCTTGGCCCCGCCCAGCAACTCCGCCACCAGCGCGATGCGCGCGAAGTGCTCCATGGTCTCCATGCGGAAGTATGCCTTGTAGATGTCCTCGCCGTAGCATACCGCGCCGTGATTGGCCATCAGCAGGGCATCGTACTTGGGGATCAACGGGAGCATGCCCTCGGTCAGCGCCGGCGTTCCAGGCAGCCCGTAGTCCGCCAGCGGGACGCAGCCCAGCCCGATGATCACCTCCGGCAGCAGCGCCTGGTCGAGCGACCTGCCGGCGGTCGCGTAGCCCGTCGCCACTGGAGGGTGGGCGTGCAGCACCGCCTTGATGTCCGGCCGCATCTTGTAGACCGTCAGGTGCATGCCGATCTCGCTTGTCCCTTGGAGGCGGCCCGAGATCTTGTTGCCCTGGGTATCCATGACGATCAGATCGTCCGGGTGCATCATGCCCTTGCAAACTCCGGTCGGAGTGGCCAGGATACGATCGGCATCCAGCCGGATGGTGATATTGCCATCGTTGGCCGCCACCCAGCCCTTTTGAAACACCAATTGCCCGATCTGGACGATATCTTCGCGATGCTCGCGCTCCGTCTTTGCCATGCAAGACCTTAGATTGTAGCAGAATACGCTGAGGCAACAGGGCTTCTCCGGCAGGGTTGTAGAATGGGTGCAGATGGATCCACGCCGCATGTGCCCGCATTGCCGGGCATTCATCACCGCCAAGGACCGCACCTGCCCCTACTGCAATGAGCCGGTGGGTCCCCGCGCCATCGATCGCCGCAACCCTTCCGCGATCCTCGGCGGGATGATCCCGCATGCGCGTTTCAACACGGTCGTAATCCTGGTCATCAATTTCGGACTCTTCCTCGCCACGGCGCTCTACAGCATGGGCGCCGGCAACGGAGAGGCCTTGTGGAATATCGACGTAGGGACGCTGGTGGCGTTCGGCGCCAAGTACAACGCGGGGCTGGCGAGCGGCCAATGGTGGCGCCTGGTCACCGCCGGCTTCCTGCACGGCGGCCTTCTCCACATCCTCATGAATTCCTGGGTGCTGTTCGACCTCGGCGCCCAGGTGGAGGAAATCTACGGCGCGAGCCGCATGCTGGTGGTCTATTTCGTCTCCACCGTCTTTGGCTTCTACCTGAGCGCGGTCTGGAGCGCGGCTCCTTCCGTGGGCGCCTCGGCCGCGTTGATGGGTTTGATCGGCGCCATGATCGCGCTGGGCGTGCGCCACAGGAACCCTCTTGGCAGCGCCATTCGCGCGACGTACATCCGCTGGGCGATCTACATCATCCTGTTCGGGCTGTTGCCAGGTCTCCGCGTGGACAACGCCGCCCACATCGGGGGGCTGGCGGCCGGCTTCGGGACCGCGTACGTGGCAGGCTTGCCCCGTTTGGAAAGCTCCTGGACCGAGAGACTCTGGCGCGGCGCTTCCTGGGTTTGCATTTTGTTAACAGCGGTAAGCTTCCTAAAGATGTATTTGTGGTTTGCCCGCGTGGCGCAGTAACATAGAAGGGATGAGATTGCGCGCACTGGCGCTGGCGCTGGCGTTGAGCTTCGGCTTGACGGCCAGCATGGAAGCCAGGCAGAAGCCGGCCGTACACCGCTCGAAGGCCATGAAGAAGGCGGCCAAGAGGGCTCGGAAGGCTTCGAAGTCCAAGCGGTCCAAGCAGTCCAAAGCCGCGCAGGTCAAGCCGCGCAAGGCCCCGAAGCACCGCGTGTAGCCTTCACCAACTCCGGGAGGCTGGTTCGCCTGGCCTTGCTCTATCTCATGGATGCCGCCGTCAAGCGGGTATTTTCCCAATCGGATGATCTGGACCAAGCCGGCTAGACCTTGGCTGGCAGCGGCTCGATCTGAGATTTCGAATCGGATTATCCTGTTTATGAGACGGACTTGCCGGGCCGCCCGGCAAAGGAGACGCTCATGCGATCTTTCTCCAAGATCCTGCTGCCGGTGGATTTCTCGGAGCGCTCGACGGGGGCGGCGCGCTATGCGCAGGCGCTGGCCCGGCACTTCCAGGCGGAACTCATTTTTCTGCACGTTTTGACGCCTCCCAACTATGAATTCGGGGCCCTGGAGATTGCCGGGTCGATGCTCGATGAGCTGTATCGCAACCGGGCCGATCAGGCCTCCAAGGAACTCGATGCGTTCATGACCGCCGAGCCGTCTGGCCTGAAGGTGCGGAGGATTGTGCTGGAAGGCGATCCGGCGAAGAAGATTGTAGATCTCGCTCGCGATGAAGGAGCGGACATCATCACCATGCCGACCCACGGCTACGGGCCGTTCCGGCGGTTCATCCTGGGGTCGAACACCGCCAAGGTGCTGCACGACGCCGACTGCCCTGTCTGGACGGGAGTGCATCTGGAGCAAGCGCCAGCGTTGGCTGCCATCCCGTTCCGCAGCATTTTGTGCGCCGTAGACCTGGGTCCGCAAAGCTCGAAGACGCTCGACTGGGCGGCCTGGCTGGCGCGGCAGTTCGGGGCCCGCCTCGGCGTGGTGCACGCCACCGCTGGCGTTCCCGATCTGGGCGACGATCCCCGGTGGCAGTGGAGGACCGAGACCCGCGCCGCGGCCGGGCGGGAGTTGTTCCGTCTCCTGGACGGCGTGGGCGCGGAAGCCGATCTCTCGATTGAAGCTGGAGAGCCGGCGCAGGTGATCTGTTCGGCCGCCGCGCGCGCAGCGGCGGACGTCCTGGTGATCGGCCGCGGTTCGGCTGCCGGGGTGTTCGGGCGCTTGCGCACCAACGCTTACGCCATCATCCGGCAATCGCCCTGCCCCGTGGTCAGCGTCTAAACCCGGGGACGGAACGTTTTCCAGTTTTCGGGGCGAAAAAAGCGGAAAACGTTCCGTCTGTCCCCGGGTTTTCTTGGTACAGTGCATGGAGTGAGGTCCCGTACCCTTTACCAGGTTCTGGAGGAAGCCGCCCGCGCGCACGGTGATGCGCCTGCGCTCATTCAGCCAGGCTCGCCGCCCTGGTCGTGGAACCAGTACCGGCAGGCGGTGGACGAAATCGCAGCCGGACTACGCGCTCTGGGAATCGGGAAAGGCGACATCGTGGCGCTGAATTCCGAGACGCGCCTGGAATTCTATCTGGCCGACCTGGGCATCGTCGCCAATGGCTCGGTGGCGGCGGCCCTGTACCCCAGCTATCCGTCCAAGGACCTGGTGCGCACCATGGAATCCGCGGGGGCGTGCGCGGCTTTCATCGAAAATCCAGAGATGCTCGAGGCGCTGCGGCAGGCGCCGGTCCGGCAGTGGATTCTGCTTACCGGACGGGCCGCGGACGCACTCGCATTGGAGGACCTCCGCGAAATGGGCCGCAATGCGCTCCAGCGCGATCCGGCCTTGATGGAGCGGCTATGCGCGGAACTGCACCCGTCCGACCCCGCGGTCTTGTATCTCACCTCCGGCGCCACCGGAGAGCCCAAGATGGCGCTGGTGACGCACCAGGCCATCGTGTCCAACATCGACATGGGTCCGGCGGTGCTGCCAATGGGGCCGGAAGATTCCACGGTGGTGTTTCTGCCATCGGCGCACATCGCGCAACGCGTGGTGATGGAATTCCTGCCGATCCGCTGCGGCATGCCGGTGACCTTCGCCGAAAGCCTTCTGAAGCTGCCCCAGGAAATCCGCAACGTGCGGCCCACCATTCTGCTGGCGCCCCCGCGCATGTGGGAGCGTATTTACTCGACCATCTGCACGGAGCTGCGCAAACGCCCCGCTCCGGCGCGCAAGCTGTTCTATGGCGCGCTGGCGCTGGCGCTGGCGGCGGCGCGCTACCGCCGGGCCGGGAAGCCGGTTCCGGCGCGGATTCGCGCGCCCTTGAAATTGGCCGATCGGCTCCTCTTCCGAAAGATCCGCGCGCGCTTTGGCGGGCGCCTGCGGGTAGCTGCTTCGGGCGCGGCGCCGCTGGGCAAGAACCTGGCCGAGTTCTACGAGGCCATCGGCATGCCGCTCATCGAAGGCTATGGATTGACCGAGGGCGGCGTGGCCACTCTGAATCCGCTCGACCGCCCCAAGCCGGGCAGCATCGGCAAGCTGTTGGCCGGCATCGAGGTGCGGTTCCTCGAGGACGGCGAGATGCTCATCAAGAGCCCCTGTCTGTTCTCCGGCTACCTGAACGATCCCCAAACCACCGCCGAAGTGCTGCGGGACGGCTGGCTGCACACCGGCGACCTGGGCCACATCGACAGCGAAGGCTACATCTTCATCACCGGGCGCAAGAAGGAGTTGATCGTCTCTTCCACCGGGAAGAAGATTTACCCCGCTCGCGTGGAAAATCTGTTCAAAATGGAGCCGCTGGTCAGCCAGGTGCTCCTGATTGGGGACCGGCTACCGTTCCTCACCGCGATTTTCACGGTCAATCCCGCCGCCGCCGATGCGCTCAAGGGGATGGAGCCGTGGAGGGGCCGTGCGGCTGCCGAAATCGCCGAGGCGCCGCCGGTACTCGCCGAGATCCGCAAAGCCGTGGCGCGCGTGAACAAACAGCTTGCGCCGTTTGAGCAGGTGCGCAAGTACCGCGTGCTGGCGCGCGATTTTTCCATCGAGCAGGGCGAACTGACCGCCACCATGAAGATCCGACGCGCCCAGGCGCTGGCCAACTGCCAGACCCACATCGACGAGCTCTACGCCGGCCGGGAATAGGTAAGCCGCCGCCGCAGCAGGTCGAGCGCCAGTTGCACGGTGAAGATCCGGATACGCTGGCGGTCGCCGAGGAAGCGGCGGTGCTCAGTGTGCGCGCCGGCGTCGTCGGCAATGGCGATATAAACGGACCCCACGGGCTTGGATTCGCTTCCGCCATCGGGACCGGCTATCCCGGTGACGGAAAGCGCGTAGGTCGAGCCGGTGCGGCGGCGTGCGCCCGTGGCCATGGCTTCGGCGGTCTGCTGGCTCACGGCGCCGTGCCGCTCGAGGACCTCGGGGGGCACGCCGAGGAGTTCCACCTTCATGGCGTTGGAGTAAGTGATGAAGCCGCCCAGGAAGTAGTCCGAGCTGCCGGGAACCGACGTGAGGCGCTCGCCCAGCATGCCGCCGGTGCAGCTTTCGGCCACTGAGACGGTGGCGCGGCGGCCGCGCAGGAGATCGCCCACCACCACCTCGAGCGGGTCGCCGTTGCGGGAGTAGAGGCGGTCGCCGAGCAACCGCTCGATGGGGGCGGCCACCTCCGCCAGAAGGGCGCCGGCCTCGGCTTCGGTGGCGCAGCGGGCCCGCAAGTGGACCTGAATTTCGCCGTTGGCCGCCAGGATGGTGGTGACCGGGTTCTGATACTTCCTATAGACCGGCGAGATCAGCGCATCGAGATCGGATTCCGGCATGCCGGCCACGCGCAGAATTACCGTACGAATCGCCTGTGCGGGCGCCAGGCGCCTGAGGCGCGGCAGACATTGGCGTTCGAACATCGACTTGAGCTCGTGCGGCGGGCCGGGCAGCAGCATCACCACGGAGCCGGAATCCTCCAGCCACTGGCCGGGCGCGGTGCCGCGGTCGTTGGGAAGAACATCGGCGCCTTCGATAACGAAGGCCTGGCGCTTGTTGACCTCGGCCATCTTGCGGTTGGCCCGCGCGAAACGATGTTCGAGCGCCTCGGCGATCTCGGAATCAAAGACGAGGTTGCGGCCGAGCGCCTGGGCCACGGCTGCGCGTGTGACGTCGTCTTCGGTGGGGCCGAGGCCGCCCGAGACGATCACGATTTCCGACCGCTCGCGCGCCTGGCGGACGGCTCCGGCGAGACGGTCGCGGTGGTCGCCGACCACGCACTTGGCGACTACTTCGACGCCCAGGTTGTTCATCTCACCGGTGAGATAGAGCGAGTTGGTATCGACGCGCTCGGGCGTCAGCATTTCGGAGCCGACCGCAATAATTTCGGCGTTCATCAGATGAGCGAAAGGCGCTTGATCCCCACGTCCACGCGATAGACGGCATTGGTGGTGGCGACCACCATGGCGCGCGAGGGGGCGAAGGCCAGACCCACGATTCCAGGCCCGGAGAGGAACAGCTCGGCGCGCCGGCCGGGGTCGATGCGGACGACGCCCTTGCGGCCGGAGAGGGAGGCGGCCACGTACAGGCGGCCCTCTTCGTCGAAGGCCATGCCTTGCGGACGGCCGAGGCCGCGATAGAAGACTTCCACTTCGCCGTTGTGCGAAATGCGGTGGATGGAATCGAAGCTGGAGGTGGTGGGACCGGCGACGTAGAGGTAGCCGTCGGGGCCGAACGCCAGGTGGTAGGCGGCGATGGAAGGCTCGAGCGTGGCGAAGACGAAGATCTGGCGGTCGGGGCTAATCTTGAAGACCGTGCCGCTGCGGTCGCCAACATACAGGTTCTGCTGGCCGTCGAAAGCAATTCCGGTGGCAACCCCCATGCCTTCGACGAAAACCGACATGTTGCCGTTGGGCGTCGCCTGGTACACGAAACCGTCGTAGCGGCTGGAGATGTAGAGCATGCCCTGGGAGTCGAAAGCCAGGCCAGTAGCATTCATGAGCTCGTTGATGAACGGCTTCATGGTGAAGTTCAGGTCGATCTTGTAGACCGCTACCGGAACCTTCTGCCCCCGTGAACCGCTGAAGGTGGTGTAGATATTGCCGAAGGAATCGACGGCCGGGTTGGCGACGGGGTGGAGGTTCTCGGCGACCAGGACGCCGATATCGCAGGCCCAGGAATCGCTCGACTGCTGGCCGTTTTGGACCACCAGCCCTCCGGCCGTGGCGCCCTCGGGGACGCGGGCAATCACCAACGAATCCGAGCCAATGATCACGGGCGCGCCGACTTCACCGATGGTGACGCAAGGCCGGTCCGATTTAAGGAAGCCCCTCCCTCGAATCTGCAGCTCGCCGCCGGCGATGGCGGCGGGCGGCGTGACCCGAGAAATCTGGGGCCGGGGGTCGGGTGATCTCCGAAGGGGCATTCAATACAGATTGAAGCATCCTGCCAGGAATAACACAAGCGCGGCGCACAGGCCCGCCATCACGTCGTCCGCGACGATGCCGAGCCCGCCGGGCAACGCTTCCAACTGGCGGACTGGCGGGGGCTTCCAAATGTCGAAGAGCCGGAAGAGGGCGAAGGCGGCCAGGCAGCTTTTCCAATTGAACGGGTGCGCGCCGGCCAGGGCGATCCACTGCCCCAGCACCTCGTCGATGACGACGAACCCGGGGTCTTCGATGCCCGTGGCGCGCGCGGTGACGCCGGCGGCCCACACCGCGGGGCCGAAGCCGATGGCCGCCAGCAGAAGGAAGTGCCAGCAGGCGAAGCCGGCGTATGCATGGAGAGAGATGGCGATCAGGATCGCGGCCAGCGAACCGGCGGTGCCGGGGGCCAGGGGAGAGTACCCGCAACCGAACCAGGTGGAGAGGAGCGCGGCGCTACGGTTCTTCTTCATCTTGCCGGATGGGCGACGAGATCACGTACTTCCCGGCCGACCAGTTGCCTAGATCGATGATACGGCAACGCTCGCTGCAAAAAGGGAATTCGGGGTCGCCGGAAGCGACCTCTTTCTTGCAAATGGGGCAGGTCATAGGCTCGCTTCGCTCGCGGGGCCAGGGGCCGGCGGTCTGGCTCGCTCCGCTCGCGGGGCCGGGGGCCAGGAGCCGGGGGCCGGGGGGGCGATGTTGACGAGTGGCGCGGGCGCGAATGCTGGCGCGGGTTCGGTGGGGGGGAGAAGCGTGCCAACCAGGTCGTAATCGTGGGCTTCGGTGACGCGGAGGCGGCGGATTTCACCGGGACGCGGCTCGACGATTTCGAAGTCGTTGATCAGGACGGCGCCATCGATTTCGGGCGCTTGTGTGGACAGGCGCGCCGTCCAAAGCAGATCGGTCTCCGGCGACGGGCCTTCGACCAGCACGGGCACTTCCGCGCCCACCAACATGCGATTACGGGCGCGCGCGATCTTCCGCTGAATGGCCAGGAGGCGGCGCTTGCGGTTGTGAATGGCGCGACCGTCCACTTTGCCATCCAGGGCGTAGCTGGCGCTGGTGTCTTCGTCGGAATAAGCGAAAACACCCAGATTGTCGAACCTGGCGGCCTCGACGAACCGGCACAGCTCTTCGAAATCTTCGGCCGTCTCGCCGGGAAACCCGGTGATGAAGCTGGTGCGGATGGCCACCCCGGGAATGGTCCGGCGAATGCGCTCCAGCAGTTTCAGGAAGAGATCGCCGGCCGCGCCGCGCTGCATGCGCTTGAGGACACGGGCGTTCGCGTGCTGCAACGGCAAGTCGATGTACTTGACCAGCGCCGGATGCGCGGCCATGGTGTCCAACAGCTTCTGGGTGACCCGGTTGGGGTACGCGTAGAGGAAGCGGATCCATTTTTCGCGCGGGGTGTCGATCTGGGCCAGGCGTTCGAGAAGGCGGGCCAGCCCATCGGTTAGGCCGAGATCTTCGCCGTAGGAGGTGGTGTCTTGCCCGATCAGGTTGATTTCGCGGACGCCCCGCTCGAAGAAGCGCGCGGCTTCGGAGACGACGGATTCCAACTGGCGGCTGCGGAAATGGCCGCGATACTGCGGGATCACGCAGAAGGTGCAGGGATGGTCGCAGCCTTCCGCGATTTTGATGTAAGCGAAATGGCGCGGAGTCGAGAGCACGCGCGGCGTGAGGTCGTGATACAGGTACGGCTGGGGTGGAATCCGCGGCGCCTCCATGCCCTCGCATACCGCCACGATGCTCGCCAGGTCATTGGTGCCGATAATGGCATCGACTTCCGGGACTTCCTGGCGGATGGCGCCGCGGTAGCGTTCCACCAGGCAGCCCGCCACGATCAGCTTCCGGGCGCGTCCGCTCTTCTTGAATTCCGCCATTTCGAGGATGGTCTCGACCGATTCCTTCTTGGCGGGGCCGATGAAACTGCAGGTGTTGACCACCAGGACATCGGCTTCGGCGGGGTGCGGCGTCAACTGGTGGCCCCCGGCCACCAGTTGGCCCATCATGACTTCGCTATCCACCAGGTTTTTGGGACAGCCCAGACTGACAAAGCCGACTTTCAAGCGTGTATCCAAGCCGGGCCGCCGGCTACCTTCCGTTGTGCGCCGAGGGCGCCCCGCCGACGGCTGCGCCGGCTGGGTTTCCCCAGGCATCGTGGCGGACCGGACCGCGGCGGCGGACGCCCGGTTTTCTGGCAGCGGCCTTGCGCGCTTCCGCTTCCGTCCGCGCGGTGACGTAGGCCAGCAAGTCCTCGTTGGTGAGGGTGTGCTCGCGCTGCTGGACCGTCTCGAGGTCGGACGCCAGCTTCCGGGCACACAGAGAGGGCCCCTCCTGTATGCCGACGTGGTGCTTGAGGAAGAGCGTCAGGTCGACGGCGACGATGTACCGAACGGCTGGCGCCCGGTCCACTATGCTGTCAAACCTGTAGATCCGGACTGCCTTGGTCTGATCGAACCCCATGTACCGTAGCTGCATGACTTTCTCCACTTCCAGGCTGCCTCCTGGAGCATCCTGGTAAGCTCGCCACAGCCGGCCAGGAATGCGGATCCACTCTATTCGCCAGTCGGCATCGGGACGGCGTCGGGCGGCTCTCCCAGGTCGTCCGATGGTGTGCTCGGGGATGCGCCGGAGAGCTTTTCAGCCTTACGCTGGATTCTCCGGGCCGCCTTGTCGCGCTGTTTTTCCATTCGCGCAAGTTCCTTCTGCCGTTTCTTGAATGTAGTGCCCGAACGCATACCCATGAGATCCACTCCCGATCCGCGGCCGGTGTTTGAGGCCGGCCGCGCTATGACGCGAGACGAATTACCAGCGAGGCTCGCGCCGTTGCCTGGGTCCGCCGCCTTCGCGGCGGAAGCCACCGCCAGAGCCGCCCCTGCCCCCTTCGCCCTTGGGCCGGGCCTCGTTGATGTTGAGCTTTCGCCCGCCCATTTCGGTCCCGTTGAGGGCCTCGATGGCGCGGTCCGCCGCGGCGGAATCCGTCATTTCCACGAATGCGAAGCCGCGCGGGCGCCCCGTATCCCGGTCGGTGACCAGGTTGACGCGCTCCACTACTCCATAAGCTTCAAACAGCGACCGAATTGCCGATTCCGTCGCCGCGAAATCCAGATTGCCTACGAATATGTTCTTCACGTTGTTTCCTCGATCTTCACTTCTACTTTCTGATTGTGCGGGCTACGCGAGGCAAATGGATCAGGCCAAGTTTCCCGGGACGACCAAAAGGCACTTTTATTTTACCAAA
>JBEKSR010000032.1:0-39292 GCA_049516835.1 Bryobacteraceae bacterium
CCAGGCATTGGTCTTCAAGGCCTCGCGCGGCATCGAGGATATCTACGAATTGACCTACATCCGCAAGGACGGCAGCCGCTTTCCGGCTGTCGTGTCGGTTACGGCGCTGCGCGACGACCAAGACGCCATCATCGGCTACCTGCTGATCGGCACCGATAATTCCGCGCGCAAACAGGTCGAAGCGGAGCAGATGAAGCTCGATCAGCGCCTGCGCGACCAGCAGTTCTATACCCGCTCTCTGATCGAATCCAACATCGACGCGATCATGACCACCGATCCGGCCGGCATCATCACCGACGTCAACAAGCAGATGGAGGCGCTCACCGGCTGCACGCGCGACGAGCTGATCGGCGCGCCGTTCAAGAACTACTTCACCGATTCGGGGCGGGCCGAGGCGAGCATCAAGCAGGTGCTGCGCGAGAAGAAGATCACCAACTACGAGCTGACAGCTTGCGCCCGGGACGGCAAGACCACCGTGGTGTCCTACAACGCGACCACCTTCTACGACCGCGACAGGAAACTGCAAGGCGTGTTCGCCGCCGCGCGCGACGTCACCGAGCGCAAACGTCTCGACCAGGCGCTCGAGGAGCAGAACGTCGAGCTGAAGAGAGCCAGGGCCGCGGCGGAAAAAGCCAACATCGCGAAATCGGATTTCCTTTCCAGCATGAGCCATGAGCTTCGCTCGCCGCTCAATGCGATCCTCGGCTTCGCCCAGCTCATCAGTTCCGATTCCCCGCCGCCAACGCCCTCCCAGACGGCAAGCATCGATCAGATTCTCCACGCGGGATGGTATCTACTGGAGCTGATCAACGAAATCCTCGATCTCGCACAGGTCGAGTCCGGAAGGCTTGCGCTGTCGCTGGAACCGACGTCGCTGGCCGAAGTCATGTTCGAATGCCAGGCCATGATCGAGCCGCAGGGGCAGAAGCGCGGCATCAAGATAACCTTTCCCCAGTTCGACCTCCCTTGCTTTGTCAATGCCGATCGGACCCGGTTGAAGCAGGTTCTCATCAACCTTCTTTCCAACGCGATCAAGTACAACCAGCCGAACGGAACGGTGGTCGTGGACGTGGACCGTGCCGGGAGCACCCCGGAACGCATTCGCGTCAGCGTCAAGGACACCGGCGCGGGGTTGCCTCCGGACATGCTGATGCAGCTTTTTCAGCCGTTCAACCGTCTCGGACAAGAGAGGAAGGGTGAGGAAGGCACGGGCATCGGCCTCGTGATGAGCAAGCGGCTGGTTGAACTGATGGGAGGCGAGATCGGCGTCGAGAGCACTGTCGGGTCGGGTAGTGTGTTCTGGTTCGAACTGAACTCGGCCGCCGCACCCCAACTTGCGGTTGACAGAGCCGGACCCGCGGCCAAGCCACAAGCGCGGGTTCAGCAGGGCGCGCCGCTGCGCACACTGCTCTGCGTCGAGGACAACCCGGCTAACCTGATGTTGATCGAGCAACTCGTCGCGCGCCGCCCGGATATGCGCCTGCTGAGTGCGAGAGACGGAAATCTGGGTATCCAGCTTGCGCGTGACAACCAGCCGGAGGTGATCCTGATGGACATTAATCTGCCTGGCATCAGTGGCATCGAAGCCCTGAAAATCCTTCGCGAAGACCCGGTAACGGCGCACATTCCCGTGGTGGCCCTCAGTGCGAACGCCATGCCGCGCGACATCGAGAAGGGCCTTCAGGCGGGATTCTTCCGGTATCTCACCAAACCAATCAAGGTCAATGAGTTCATGCATACGCTGGACGTGGCCCTGGAATTCGCCCGGCAGGAGGCCGGTCATGCCAAATAAGCCGGGACGAGGGTCATGGTCAGCCCAGCCGACATTCTGAACGCCAGAATCCTGGTGGTTGACGATCTGGAAGCCAATGTCCTTCTGCTCGAGGGCATGCTGCGCATCGCCGGCTATGCTTCGGTCGAGTCTACGACTGATCCGAACGAGGTCTGCGAACTTCACCGCAAGAACCGCTACTCCCTGATCCTGCTCGATCTCCAGATGCCCGGCATGGACGGATTCCAGGTGATGGAAGGCCTGAAGGAAATCGAAGAGGACGGCTATCTTCCGGTCCTCGTGATCACCGCGCAGCCGGCTCACAAGCTGCGCGCTCTCGAGGCCGGCGCCAAAGATTTCGTCGGCAAACCGTTCGACCTGGCCGAGCTGCGCGCGCGCGTTCACAACATTCTGGAAGTGCGGCTGTTGCACCTGGAAACGAAGAACTACAGCAAAGTGTTGGAAGAGACGGTCCGGGAACTCGAGGCGAGCCGCGAAGTGATTCGTCTGAAAACCCTGGAGGAGCGAAAGGCGAGCGAGCGCGAATTAGCCTTGGCGCAGGAAACTCAGGAAAGCCTGCTGCCCCGTTCCCTGCCTCAGTTCGAGAATTTTCGCATTCATGCCTTTAACAGTCCCACACGCTATGTGGGAGGGGATTTCTACGACTTCCTGCAACTGAGATCGGGGGAATGGATGGGGGTTCTGGCCGATGTCTCCGGCAAGGGGATATCCGCGGCCCTATTAAGTTCGATGGTGCTGGGCGCTCTCAGCATGGAGTTTCACTCCGGGACCCAACCGCAGGAGGTCTTGAACCGGGTTAACCGGCTCCTTTGCGAAAAATCCCTCCCCTTCCAGTTCGTTACGCTCTTTCTCTTTCTCCTGGGCCCGAATGGCATGGGGCAATTCATCAGCGCGGGACATAATCCAGCCTATTTGTTCCGTTCCGCCACGGGAAAACTCGAAAAGCTGGTTTCCGAGGCCTATATCCTGGGGATGTTCGATTTCGCTTCTTATGAATCCCGCGCCTTCCGTCTCGACAAAGGAGACATTCTGGTGGTGTGTTCCGACGGCCTTACCGACGCGCAAAACCAGCAGGAAGAAATGTTCGGAGAGAAAAGACTACTCAAGCTCATTCGGCAAGAGGCCCCCTCGGGAAGTCACGCGCTCGAGCAGACGTTCTTGAAAGCCATTGAGGAATTCACTCAGGGCATGCCGCAAACCGATGACATCACCTTCGTGGTCGTCGAAAAATGTCAGTGAGATTCGCCAGCTACATTACGACCATGAGCGTCAGTCCAACGCCCGGATACCCGCGGTTATATAGGTAGTACCCGTCGTCATAATCGATGTAAAGGTCATCGGTGCTGTACCAGTTTTCCGCCCAGGATTCCGGCCAGGGATCCAGGAGCATGAACGAAAAGCCGCCGTACGAGAAGCGCGGATAACCCATATAGATCGTGGGGCTGCCCATCCGGAACCAGTGTTGACTCCCGAAAGAGAGACTGAAGCGGTCCTGAGGAATGTAGTAACCGCCATAGCCGCCACGCTGCGCCCAGGTGCGATGCTGGCTTGCCCAGCTTTGCGCCCGATTCTGCTGCCATGTACTATGCCCCTGCCAAGCGCCGTGCTGTGCCCACCCTCGCTGCTGTTGCCACGCGACTGCCTGCTGTTGGGTACGTTGCGGTTGCTGGTGTTGTTGCTGGGCCGGCTGGGAACGTTGTGCCTGCTGCTGCTGCGGTTGCTGTTGCTGAGGCTGCTGGGCCCGCTGTTGCTGCTGTTGCGGAGGCTGCTGGGCCCGCTGCTGTTGCTGCTGCGGAGGCTGCTGAGCCCGCTGTTGTTGCTGCTGTTGCGGAGGCTGTTGAGCCCGCTGTTGTTGCTGAGGCTGTTGTGCCCGCTGTTGTTGCTGTTGTTGCTGTTGTTGCTGAGGCTGTTGTGCCCGCTGTTGTTGCTGTTGTTGCTGTTGTTGCTGAGGCTGTTGTGCCCGCTGTTGTTGGTGTTGCGGGGGCTGCTGGGCCCGCGGCTGTTGCTGTTGCGGGGGCTGCTGGGCCCGCGGCTGCTGTTGTTGCTTCTGCTGTTGCCCTTCAGGCTTGCCTTGTTTTTGATCGTTCTGCGCGCACGCAAGGCCAATCGTCCCGAAAAACACGAACAGGGCAGCCGTGCCGATAACTCGAACAAGTTGCATAGGTACCGTCCTCGGTTGATTTCGTTGGCTAGGTATGCACGCAGACGGCCAATGCGCCCTAACCACGTTCCACTGCCTTGGCCGCCTCGGCCTCGGCCCTGGTCTTGTGCACCATCCCATCCGGGTGGTTGGGCGGAAGTGTCGTGATTGTGTCTGGGCACGAGCCGGGCCAAGCGCCGGAGACCGCCAGGATGCGGAGATGCGGGGTCGGACGGCACGCGTAGGTGCAGGATTTGCCTTTGGGGATGCAAAATTCGGCTGCGCATGGAGGCCGATGGTGTGGCTCCCGGCAAGCTTTCAGCGATCAGCGGTCAGCGATCAGCCGCGCCCGTGTGGCTGAAAGCTGACCGCTGATCGCTGAAAGCTTGAAAAGCAGGCCGGCGAGTGGTCGCGCGCGCTGCGGCATTCCCAGTGCGAAAGTCACGCTGCCACCCGCCTTTAGAAATCGCCCGCCCAGGCTCGCCCGTAGGGGCTGGCCATCGGATTGCTCCGCATCAGTCGAATTGGTGAAGTTACCTTTCAAGCCTGCCCTCTGCCGCAACTGGCGAGGGGGAAGAAGAGTGGGCTGTAGCGACAGCGTGCTTGCGGGAGCCGGTTGCTCGATGTTCTATTACCGCTCACTTGACTTTTCCTTGTTTGTTGCCGCAGAGGGGTTTCTTCGCGGCATGTTTTCATACTGGCCTTTCCGGGGATCACGATTGCGGTAGCCGTCTGGCGTTTCTGGCGAAGGAAGAATAGGACGCGGACCTTTCCAGGCACGATTTGACGCAACACTCCAGACGACCCGACGCCGGATCCCAGCCCGAACCCGGGCGAGCCGCATCGGCAGCAGCTCTCGCTGGTCCATGAGCTGCTCCGATGCGGTTTTTCTTTGGGAGCGGTTTCTGCACTCCGTCCGGCAATAACTGCACGCATCGCGCTGCGCGTGTGTTCCTCAAGGTGCTGAAGGTGCTGCAAGCACTGCCCTGGAACGACAGTGACGTGCGATGGACCTCGGCATGCTTCTCCTTTCCCGTGTGCGGCCAGCCAGCCAAGGTCTCGAAGGCACGGTGCCCGACAGAGCTGCGAGCCGGTCGCACGGATTTTAAAGCATAAGGAGAAGGAGCAGATGAGTATTTTGAAAACAGCAACAACAACGGTGTTCTGCCTGGCGTTAATGGGCGTGGTCTTTTCACCAGCCGCAAACGCAGACGAGTGGAACAGGAAAACCACGATGACTTTCAGCGGGCCTGTGGAGATTCCGGGAGTCCACCTCAAGGGGTGGGGGGTGTTGCCAGCCGGCACCTACGTGTTCAAAATCATGGACTCGCTGTCCGATCGCCACATCGTCCAGATCTTCAACGCGGACGAAACGCAGATCTACGCCACCATTTTGGCCATCCCGAACTATCGCCTCAGGGCGACTGACAAGACCGTAGTTACTTTCCGGGAGCGGCCGGCAGGCGAGCCGGAGGCGCTCCGCGCATGGTTCTATCCCGGCAGAAGGTGGGGCGAGGAATTTGTGTACCCGAAGGCGAGAGCAATGGAGTTGGCCAAGGCGACCAACACGCCGATTCTCTACACGGAGGCCGATTTGCCGCTGGAGGTCACACAGCCTTTGTTGCCGGTGACCGCACCGGAGGTAGTGCAATTGAAGCAGGTGCCTATTAAGGCGATTCAACCCACCGGAGAAGTGGTGGAAGTCGCCGCGGTGGTCACTCCGCCGCCCGCCATCGAGCTCAAGCCGGACACGGCGCCGACACAGATTGCAGCGGCGCTCCCGCACACAGCGAGTCTGTTGCCATTGATCGCGATGCTCGGACTGCTGGCTTTGGGCCTGGGTTTGGCCTTCCGAATGGTGCAAAAGCGCGTTCTGTGACGGCCTTAGTCCGCTACCTGGCGCGCCTTTTTGGGGCGCGCCGGCGGCCGGAGAGCAGCTATGAGGAGAGGGCCAGCGAGGGCGGGAGAGCGCGGCGCGGCGAAAGCCATCGCTCTCCCGACCCTTCTTTTGATTGTCCTGATGGGCTACGCCGGACATCAGACTCCACCGGCGCCACAAGATCGCGACTCGGAATCTCTCCGAATCTCGGTGGACGTTGCCCTGGTGGTGTTGCACGCCACCGTGTCCGACCGGCAAGGTGGCTTTGTGTCCAATCTGGGTGAGCGGGATTTTGAAGTCTACGAGGACGGTGTACCGCAACCCATCCGGCTCTTCAGGAACGAAGATGTTCCGGTCACCGTGGGACTGGTGGTCGACCACAGCACCAGCATGCGGCCGAGAATGGCGGAGGTGACCGCCGCCGCCCGGGCCTTCGTGCGGTCCAGCAATCGGCAAGACGAAATGTTCGTCGTCAACTTCAACGAGAGGGTGTACCTGGGCCTGCCCGGCGCGATCCGATTCACCGACAGCACCGCCGAACTGGAAGACGCCATCGCGGCCACACCTACCAGGGGCATGACGGCTCTTTACGACGCCATCGCCAAGGGCCTCGAGCAATTGCAGGCAGGCAGCCGGGACAAGAAAGTGCTGATCGTCGTCAGCGATGGCGGGGACAATGCCAGCGCTCACAGCCTGGCCGGAGTCATGAAACTGGCCGGGCAATCCAGCGCCGTCATCTACACCGTAGGTATTTTCCAGGCGGAAAACCCGGAACGCAACCTGGGTGTGCTTAAAAGCCTGGCACAGGCCACGGGCGGCGAAGCCTTTCTTCCCGACGAGCTTTCCGAAGTGACGGCCATCTGCGAGCGCATCGCCCGCGACATTCGCCATCAATACACCATCGGATATGTTCCCATCAACTTGGCTCATGACGGCGCCTATCACGCCATTCGGGTACTGGCGCGGGCCACGGGCCGTCACGACAAGCTGTCCGTGCGCACGCGCACCGGCTACATAGCGAGCGGCGAACCGCGGCGTGACGATAAGAACGCCCAATGAGACTTATATTCAAGAAAGAACCACTCAGGCGGATGCTGCAGTGGGCTCAACGCGCGCTATTTGCCTGCGCCGTCTTGCTTCTGGGTTATTGCGGATTCGCTCTGGGGGACGCCTGGAATTTCCAGAGGCGCGAGAGCGGGGAGCTCGACCGCTTGCTGCGCGATCGGCGCATGGCGAGCGAGGGCCCGCCTCAAGCGGAGCCCTCCACTGCCCCGAAGGGCGCGCCCGCCGCCGCGGGCGGCCTGATCGGCCGCATTGAAATCCCACGGCTGCTCCTTTCCGCGGTGGTCGTCGAAGGGATTGGCAAGACCACTCTCCGGCGCGCGGTCGGCCACATTCCCGGCACGGCGCTGCCGGGCGAGCCCGGCAACGTGTGCCTCACCGGGCACCGGGACACGTTCTTTCGCCCGCTGAAGGACTTGAAGATCAAGGACGAGATCCAAGTCTCGACGCTCGAAGGCAATTTCAACTACGAAGTGGAGTCGCTAAGGGTGGTGGAGCCCGACAACGTAGGGGTACTCGCTCCGTCAGGCAAGAACGTGCTGACGCTGGTGACCTGTTACCCTTTCTATTACGTCGGGCCGGCGCCCCAGCGGTGGATCGTAAGGGCAAAACAGGTGATAAGATAACATGGGTTCTTCGGGGGTAAGCTTGAAACACGCTTCGGTTGTGGGCGTAGCCCGAATCCTGGTCATTGAAGACAACGCCTCGGACGTCTTCCTTCTCGATCGGGCGCTGAAAAAGCAGGATTTCCCATTTGAACTGGTGCACCTGCTGAACGGAGGCGAAGCCCTCGCCTTCATCCGGCGGCAAGGGGCCTATGCCGAGGCGGCCATTCCAGACTTGATCCTGATGGACTTAAACCTCTCCAAGTACACTGGCGAAGACATTTTGCGCGAGATTCGGGCGGCAAAACACCTGGCCGGCGTCCCGGTTTGCGTGTGGAGTTCTTCTCAGTCCCGGCGAGACAAGTCTCTGCTCAAGGACCTCGGAGTTTCCCAATTCATCACCAAGCCTTCAGGTCTTGATCAATTCATGGAGATCGGCAAAACCATCAAGGATCTGCTCGCAAGTCCCAGTGCCGGCTGAAGGCGCTACAATTCAGTCAGTTGGCTGGCCGCCAGAGTGGCATGACGCGTGCTCTGTCGGCCCCGGCGAGAAAGGTAATGGTGGCGCGTGGCAAAGAAGACCGGTGAGCGGCGGCCAGGCACTGTCGTGCGGCCAGCCGCCGAGGAACCGGGCGAAGGCAGTTCGCTCCCCATGATTGTTGGCGTAGGAGCCTCCGCCGGCGGACTGGAGGCATTCACGGAGCTGCTCAGCCATCTGCCGGACGATACCGGCATGGCATTCGTGCTGATTCAGCACCTCGATCCGAAGCACGAGAGCCATCTGACGGAGTTGCTTTCCAGGGAAAGCAAAATGCCTGTCTGTGAAGTGAAAGGCGAGACTCGCGCTAAGGCCAATCATGTTTACGTGATTCCGCCGCGATGCAATCTGGGCATTTCCGATGGAGTCCTTCATACCCCGCCCCGGCCAGCCAGTGGCCGCAACATGCCGATCGATTCTTTCTTCCGCGCCCTGGCGATAGACCGGGGCAACCAGGCGCTCGGCGTGGTTCTGTCGGGAAGCGCATCGGATGGGACGCTGGGCCTTCAGGCGATCAAAGCCGCGGGCGGTATCACCTTCGCTCAGGAAATGCGAACCGCGAAGTTCGACAGCATGCCGCGAAGCGCCATCGCCGCCGGGGTGGCGGATTTCGTCCTGCCGCCGGCCGGAATCGCGCGGCAACTGGTGGCCATCGCGCGCGACGCTCAGGTCCCGGTCGGGCCTCGGGAGGCGATTGAGCCGCCGGGGGACGCGGAACTGGCCAAAATCCTCCACCTGGTGCGGAGCGCCACCGGAGTGGACTTCACGCACTACAAGCACAGCACCCTCGCGCGACGCATCAAACGGCGCATGACCCTCCGCGGATTCGAAAACCTGGAAGACTACAGCCGGGATCTCGAACAGAACCGCGAGGAAGCAACCGCGTTGTGCGAGAACTGTCTGATCACTGTCACTGGGTTCTTCCGGGAACCAGCGGTCTTCGAGGAGCTGAAGAAGAAGGTGTTCCCCGCCCTGGTTGAGAATAGAAAGCCCGAGGATCCCATCCGGATCTGGGTGCCTGGGTGCGCCACCGGCGAGGAAGCTTATTCGATCGCCATCTGCTTGATGGAATTTCTGGAAGACGCGAAAGTGAGGGTTCCGTTCGAGATTTTCGCCACCGATATCAGCGAAACGGCCGTCGAAAAAGCCCGCGCCGGCACATACAAGGACTCCGAGGTGGCCCATATCTCGCCGCAGCGGTTGGCGCGCTTCTTCACCCGGACGGAACGCCGGTACCAGATCGCGAAGATCATCCGCGACGTATGCGTTTTTGCCAGGCACAACGTGGCGCAGGACCCGCCCTTCTCGAAGCTGGACCTCATCAGTTGCTGTAACGTGCTGATCTACCTGGGAGCCGTATTACAGCGCAAGGTGTTGTCGATCCTGCATTACTCCCTCAAGCCAACGGGCTTCCTGGTGCTCGGTCCGTCGGAAAGCATCGGCACGCTTTCCGAGTCCTTTCATCAAGTGGAGAAGACCCACAAGATCTATTGCATACAGCCAGCCGCGAGTCCGCCGGCGCCGCGCCTGAGCGAAGGCCGCCGCGCCGAAGGCCGGGTGGAAATCCGGGAGAGAATTGCCGAGGGCCGAGCGGGGCCGGACGTGCTGAGAGAGGCCGATCGGTTGGTGCTTGCCGAACATGGCCCCCCCGGCGCCGTCATCGACGATGAGATGAACATCGTTCAGGTTCGGGGCCGCACAGCTCCGTACCTCGAGCTTTCGCCGGGCGAGCCGACCCGGAACCTTCTGAAACTGGCGCGCGAAGGCTTGATTGCGGGCCTGGGTAAAGCCATCGGAGCCGCCAGACGAACGAGCGCCACAGCCAAAGAGGACGGTTTTCGGATCGAAGACGATGGCCAGTTGAAAGACGTTGCAATCAAAGTAACACCGTTCCGGGGCACGTCCACTTCCGAGGAACGCTATTTCCTGGTCCTGTTCGAGGACGCCGAGCCGAACGGTAGCCCGAGGGCGATCGATGAGCCCGCCATCGAGGACCACGTGGGAAGCGCCCGGCTGCGGCGCGAGCTGGTGGCAACCAAGGAGTATCTGCAATCGATCGTCGAGGATAATGCCACCACCCTGGAAGAGCTTACGGCAGCCAACGAAGAGGCGCAGGCGGGCAACGAGGAGCTGGAGACCGCGCAGGAAGAGCTGGAATCGGCCAACGAAGAATTGAACACGCTGAACGAAGAGCTGAAAATCAGCAACGTGGAATTCAGCAAAGTCAACCGGGATTTGACCAATCTTCTCGAAAGCATCAGCATCCCGCTTGTCATGGTTGGGCGGGATCTGCGCATTCGCCGCTTTACGCGCGCCATTGAACCTATGTTGAACCTGATCGCCTCCGATGTCGGACGGTCGATCACCGATCTTCAGCCTCAAATGCAACTACCCGACCTGCGGCGGTTGCTGTTGGATGCCATGGAGGGCGGCAATCGGCAACCGCGCGATATCCGCGACTCGCACGGCCGCTGGTATTCGCTTCGCATCCTCCCGTCCATGGGGCCGGATGGCAAAACCGGCGGCGCCGTGCTGATGTTGATCGATATCGACGCCGCCAAGCGCGGTCTTGACTTCGCCGAGGCTATTGTCGAAACCGTGCGGGAGCCCCTGGTGATCCTGAGCCAGAACCTGCAGGTCATGAAAGCCAACAAGACGTTCTACGAAACGTTCCGGGCCGCGCCGGAGGAGACGGAGGGGCGTCTCATTTACGACCTCGGGAACGGACAATGGAATATCCCGAAGCTGCGCGAGCTGCTGGAGAACATTCTCCCAGCGCACGCAATGTTCCGGGACTTTGAGGTGACCCACGAATTCGAACATGTCGGACGGAAAGTCATGCTGCTCAATGCCAGCGAGATCTTCAACCCGAATGCCCAGGCGCGGACCATCCTGTTGGCGATTGAAGACGTAACAGACCGCAAGCAGGCTGAGGAAGAACTCCGGACCACCAACGCCGAACTCCAGCATTTTGCCTATGCGCTCACGCACGACTTGCAGGAACCTCTACGGATGGTCGTGAACTTTACCGAGCTCCTGGCGCAGGAGTATGCAGGGAAGCTGGGCGAAGAAGCGGACCGATACATCTCCTATTCCGTGGAAGGCGCCCTGAGGATAGAAGCCCTGCTGAAGGCCCTGCTGGCCTATTGGGAGGTGGCCGAGCGGGAACCGGGCAGCCTCGCCCCAGCGGATTGCGGCGCCGTTCTCTCCAAGGTGCTGTTGAACCTCCAGGCGGCCATCGCGGAGAGTAGCGCCAGAGTAACTTCCGACCCATTGCCGACCGTGGTAGCCGAAGAAGTTATGCTGATGCAGCTTTTCCAGAACCTCATTTCCAATTCGATTAAGTACCGAGGCGAGGAAACACCGAGAATCCATATCTCGGCGGAGACAGGCGCGGAAGGGTGGCTGTTTTCGGTGCGGGACAACGGAATCGGTATCGATCCGCAATACGCCGACCGGGTGTTCGGCATGTTCAAACGCCTGCATGGAAGCGAAGTCCCCGGTACGGGCATCGGCCTGGCGATTTGTAAGAGAGTTGTCGAGCGCCGGGGTGGACGAATCTGGGTGGAATCGGAAGCCGGGCGCGGCGCTACGTTCAAGTTTACAATTCCCCCCGCACGGGGCCCGGACCGTGGCGCGCGGACTGAAAATGGGCGACTCTGACCACCACCGCGCGGAAGACGAAATCGAGCGCATACGCACGGCGCTCGAAGCGGAGTTTGAAGAGTTTGTCTCGATGGCGGCTCACAACCTGCGCGAGTCTCTCCGGGACGTGGCCTCATTCAGTCAACTGATGGCCGAGACCTATGCCGGCCGCCTCGATTCCGACGCCGGCGTATTCCTCGAGCGTATCCGGGAGGGAGCGGCGAGAATGCAGTCGCTGCTCGCCGACGTGGTGGACTACTGGGCCACGGGTACGGGTGACCGGCGGGCCTCCCCGACGGACATGGAAGCGGTCCTAAGCCAAGCACTCCTCTCGACGGACAAGCTGATAACGGAACGGAGCGCAGTTGCGACCCATGACCCTTTGCCGGCGGTGACGGGAGACTTCGAAATACTGACTAAGGTCCTGCACCATCTGATTCGAAATGCCATCGAATACTGCGGCACGGCTTCTCCGCGCGTTCACATTTCATCCAGACGGGTGAATTCCGATTGGGTATTCTCCGTCGCGGATAACGGTCCCGGTATAGACCCCGCATTCCAAGGCCGCGTATTCGGAGTGTTCAAGCGCCTGCACGGGAAAGAACACCCCGGAAACGGACTGGGCCTCGCATTCTGCAAGAAGGCCGTCGAACGGCATGGCGGTCGAATGTGGCTGGAATCGAAGCCCGGGGCGGGATCGACTTTCTATTTCACCCTGCCGGCCTCAATCGCGGACAACCTCAGGTAACCCGCGGCTGCACGCAGGCGCACGGATTCCTTGTCGTCCGCCAGCAGCGGCTCCAGTTCTTTCTTCAAAGCAGGGTCGTTGCGCAGACTGATGGAATGCACCGCAGCCGCCCGAACGGACGAATCCTTGTCGGAGAGCGCATCCCTGAGCGCGTCGATGGTAGCGGGATCCCTGTCGGCGCCCAGCAGTAAAGCCGCCGCTGCGCGTCCCGGGACTCCCGAGCTTGCCAGGATCCCCTGCATGGAAGCGACACCTTCGCCCACTCCAGGAAACGGAACCAACCCAGCACCCTGCTCCGCGGCGAACAGGAACGTGGTGCGCGGCGTGTGCATCATGCGCAGGGCCTGGCGTTTCTCTTTGGAGAAGAAATTGGATGAGCTCTTGCTTTCCCTTGCGAGAACCGCCAGCAGCGCGGTCCTGCCCGCGGGGTCATGGTGGGCCCACAGTGCTTTGGCCGCGGCGAAACTCACTTCCGGCACGGGGTCTTCCAAGGCCTTGTGCAGCGCCGCCGTGGCGCGCTCGCTCTTCACGTCCGCCAGGCTGGCCACCACGGCTTGCCGCACCTTGGCATCTTTGTCCTGCAACATCCGCTCAAGCTGGTCGAACAACGGCCCGCTCCCAGACGCCAGACTCAACGCGGATACCGCCTGTTGCCGCGTCTCCGGATTGCTGGCATCCAGCGCATGCTGCAATATTTCAGTGCACTGCGCGTCGGTTGCCGCCCAACCACGAGGCGCCAAAGCCGCTGCCATCGACACTACTAAAACCCATCGCATTTTGTTTTCTCCATCTTTTCCGAACGTTGCGCGCCTGGCGGCTCTACTTCTCGAACACCCGTTCAACCTGGCCCACCTTGTTTTGGACCTTACCGCCAAGATTCTCGGCTTTGCCTTCAAGCTCTAAGTCGGGATTGCCGATGGCTTGGCCGGCCGTCTCCTTGGCTTTGCCCTTTACTTCATGAATCGCGCCTTCGATTTGATCTTTCATGCTCGGGTTCATCTCAACGTCCTTTCCTCTGTTAAACCCCTGCCGGAGCAGATTTGGGGCCAAACCCGCCAGCCGGCTAGCCTGGTGACGCGACCATGGGAGTCGCCTCCGGCTTGGGACGTACGAGTTCCTGAACATGCTCTATGGCCTCCGCGAGGCTAGTGGAAAAGCGATCGGGTTGAACTCGCTCGAAACGAGCCTTGGCTTTGTTCGGGTCGCCGCTGAATCCCCAGATGCAAACCACGATTTTGAGTTTCGGAAACCGCGCCCGGATCTGCTTGCACATGGCCCGCGCCGGCGCGAACGCGTAAGGAGGCAACGCCGAGATACAGATTATGTCGCTCCCTCCGGCATCCAGCAATGCCAGCCATTCATCGGGAGCGGACCCGGCGATGGGCAAGGACAGTGTCGGGAACCCCTTTTGCTCCAGAAGCTGAGCCAGCATGGCGGCCGTTACCTCATCCGCCCGATCATGGGCCGGAAGACAGAGTATCCTGGCGTTCAGATGCTCCGCGGCGTCCGGCGTGAGCGCGGAGTTTTCCACGGATGAGTTGTCCGCCAGTTGATACTCGGAGAACTCGACGATCATTTCGTTGATGCTGAGAAAGAGAAACTCTTCCCTGGCTGTGTCGATTGCTCCTTTGTGCCGGTCCTGTTCGGCCAAGCTCAAAGCCGGGATGAGCACGGAGTCGTACAACTCCACCAGCCGCCTTCCCTTAAGTAACCCGCCGACAATGGTATGTGCTTCCACTTGATCCATCGCGAGTAACCGCTGGTAGATCTGGGCCTCGGCCGCGAGAACCGGTTCATCTCCCAGCAGGATGTGCAGAAATGACAGTTGGGGGACGTAGCGCCCCAGAACCACGAGGCATACCGTCAGTGGCGTAGACAGGATCAGGCCCGCGGGTCCCCACAGAACGGTCCAAAAGACGGCGGACACAAGCAGCGCGAGGGAAGAGATTCCCACTTGGGCGCCGTAGAGCCAGGGTTCGACGAAGTTGGCGATGATCAGTTCGAGGCCCGCCACCAGCAGGAACACGAACAGCGGCCTGAGCCATCCATCAAACACGGCCAACGAGAGCGCGATCGGTAGCGTCGCCGCAATGGTCGTTCCCACGTACGGCACAATCCGCAAGATGCCGGCTAGCACTCCCCATAGGGCTGGATTGGGTACGCCAATTAAGTAAAGACCGGCTCCAAACAGAGTTCCGAAGCCCGCATTGACCAGCACCTGCGTAAGCAGGTATCGGCTGACCCGGCCTGACGCGTCATCGAGCGCTTGCGTCATGAGGTTCAACTGACCGAGCCCGGCTAGCCGCAGAAGACGGTTCCTCAGGTCTTCTCTCTTCAACAGCATGAAAACCGTAAAGATGAGGACAAATCCCGCCCGTCCTAGCGGCGCAAGAACCGGCGTGCCCAGATCTCGAAGCTCCGTCCATCCGCTTGTCGGGGTTGGGACAATTCGAACGGGAACCGGAGACGCGGGCGCAGGCGGCGCCTTCGACTGCCGCTGATTCCGACCCTGCGGAGGCAAGGCCGCGGATGGCTCGCCCGGGCTGGTGAGTTCCTGCGCAATCTCCTGCACGCTTTTGGCGGCCAGGCCTAGCTGCCCCGTGACCGGGAAATGAAATGCTTCAATCTTGGCGTGAATGTTCTGGCGGTACAGAGGGAGCTGATTGGCGACGTCAACCAACTGGTTTGCGATGATCCAGCCGATCCCGCCAGCCACCGCAACCGCAATCAGGACGGTCGCGAGAACGGACGCTACGCGGCCAGCGTGCCGCCTCTGGAGAAGCGCCGCCACTGGAGTCAATAGAAACGTCAGAATGAGAGCAAATGCGAAGGGGATGAAAATCTCGCGCGCAAAGTACAGTGCCGCGATCGTTCCGAACAGGACAATGGCCCCCACATCACCCCGGAGTCCGGGCCGTGAAGCGAGCCCTGCGGGAGCCATGGCGCGTTTCATTTGTCTTGGCAGATGCAACATTTGAGGGACAGCCGCCAGTCGCGACGAGTCGCACTATGGCCGGCTACCGAACCCTTTATTACGATGGGTCTTTTCCCCGGGTGGCCTGGACGCCCTTCAGAACCGCAAGGCCGAAGAGTACAATTGCACCCACTGCGATCCAATGCGCGGCAATATGCAGTATCACGGCTCCATAGATTAGCCCCCCGATTAAGATCAGGAAGCCGATAATGTAAATCCCGAATGACATGGCAGTTCCTTGTTCACGCTTGGCGGCAAGCGCCCGCAAACACGTGGCCGCGTTTCCGAGCCGCGCGCGTCAGCAAGCGGTTTTCAGTCTTTTTCAGCATTCCGTTAGTGGATAATCCCAAGCATGTAGACCAGGAGTAGGACGAGCAATATGGTGCCAATCCCCACGCCCGCCCCCCCCACCGTAACCCCAACAGCTGTGGCCGTAGTACCCACCACCGCCGCCCAGAACCAGCAACAAAACGACAACTAGTAGTATCAGCATCGCCGATCTCCTTTCTGAACCTTCAATCCTGCCTGTTTGCCTCCTTCACTCCGAGGAAGTCGCCTTTTGATTCTTGACTTGCAGTTCGTTCACCACTTGCTGAACGTTTGGAACGGAAGCCGCCACCCTTTCGGCCTCCCGGCGCTTGGATTGAGAGTCGACCTCGCCGGTCAGCGTGACGACGTGGTTCTTGACCGCGTATCTCACGCTATCGTGCAGTTTGCTTTGAATGAGGGCTGCATCCAGGTTCTGCTCGATGCCCTTATCCAGATCCGAATTGATGGTTCGGGCATCGCTTTCGGCGCCCAGCGGGACCACCGCGATCTGGTCCGACACAACTTGTCCGCCCGCGATGGACTTGGCAATGGCTTCCGCTTGTGCCTTGTCGCCGTCGGATTCGACGTGTCCGCCGAGGGTCACAACGCCCTTGTCGCGATCCTGATTGATGGAAACCTTTTTCAGGCCCGCCTGATCCAGTGCTGTGCGGATGCTGCCGGAAACATCGGGCGATTTCACGGTCTGTGAGCATCCTGCAAGCATTGCGGCGGCAACCATCGTCAGCAGCGCGGACCAACGAGTGACAGCCTTCATATTCAACGTCCTTTCTTCTGTTAAGCCGCTACTGGAGCAGATTTGGGGCCAAACCGGAATGCATGAACGGAATCGTTGTGTCGTGGAGCCGGCGGGCAGAAGTGATGCACTTGAATGCAGCTTTTGCCGGTACCCGCGTAGCCGCCTCACAGCCTGTCAGGTGTTTGCATACGGCCACGCGCGTGCTCTGCTAAGACCGGGAGAGTCAGAAAAATGGTTCTTAAGCGAGTGATCGGATTGGTTTTTGCAGGCGGGCTGGCCTTCAGCGCTATGGCGGCCGATTTTGTGGTTCGCATTGCGCCGCCGCGCATGGTGGTTGAGAGGCGGAGCCCTCGGCCGAGCCGCAACCATGTGTGGGTTCAGGGATACCACAATTGGGATAACGACCATTACGTGTGGGTCCCAGGAAGGTGGGAACAGCCACCGCGGGCGCGGGCCCACTGGGTTGCCCATCACTGGGTTCGCAGAAACGGCGGCTATGTTCTGGTAGAGGGGCACTGGCAATAGGTCCGCTTCTCGGCAAACTCCACATGCCGGTAGACGGCGCTGCCGGCATGTGGCCTTCGAACCGGCCAAACCCTGGCCCGGGCATCGACAATGATTCGGTTCGTATTCTCGGTGATGCTGCTCTGGCAGGCGTACGGCTATGCGCAATCGGGGCCGCAGCCGCCCTGCGGAATGGATCCGGTTCCGCCCTATCCTGGCCTGGACCAGCCGCCCACCGTAGAGTCTTGGAGCGAGTTGGCCTTCGGTCGCGACTGGAAACCACCCGCGTGCACCGGTTGGGCCGACGTGGGCTTTTCTACGTTGATAACCACCGTCGCCCGATTTCGTTATACCTCGGGTGCCGCGGGCTTGCTTCGCCACATCGGGGCGATCTCCGAGCTCGCGGGCATGCGCTACTGGTCGACCACTCACAAGCAATGGCAAACATTGATTGTGAACGCTCACGCTGTAGCCGCATCGCAGCCAACTCAACGCCGCGATGACTTCACGCCCGATGAGATGAAGGAAGGCAAGGTGCTCTACCTGGAGCAGGCCGATAATCTTTCCGGCGCGGCCATCTACCGAATGCACATGGCAGAGGTTTCGGCGGACCGGCTTGTCTTCGATGTCGAGAATGTCAGCGTCATGCGCTATTTCTTCTTGACACTCTTCCCTCCGGGTGAGATGCAGTCGATTTACTTTCTGGATCGCGAATCGGACGGCGTCTGGCGGTACTACAGCATCGCGCGCACCGGGCGTAACGCGAGCCGGCTGGCCGCGGGACCGGGACACGCGTCTTCCTCGATCAACCGGGCCGTGGCGTTCTATCGCTCCCTGGCCGGAGTTCCCACCGACCAGGAGCCTCCGGCGGCGCGATGAGCGTTGCGGAGCGTTTCAAGTCCCGCCGGTGGCGGTTCCGAACAGGGCCCCGACGCCCGCGGTCAGCGCCATGGCTAGAGCGCCCCAAAACGTGACGCGTATGGCGCCCAGCCTCACGCCTGCGCCTCCCACGCGCGCGGCCAACCCTCCCAGAAGCGCCAGGAACAACAGGGAAGTTCCAGAAACCAAGGGGATCAGACGCGCCTCCGGGGCTATGGCCGTGACCAGCAGAGGCATGGCCGCTCCGACGGCGAAGCTGCCGGCCGACGCCAGCGCCGCTTGAATCGGACGCGCACTGAAAGCCGCGGAGATGCCGAGTTCGTCGCGGGCATGCGCGCCTAGCGCGTCATGGGCCATCAGTTGGTCGGCAACCTTTTTGGCGAGCGTCGGATCGAGCCCGCGAGCGATGTAGATGGCCGCCAGTTCCTTGCGCTCGCCCTCGTCGTCGGTCTTCAGCTCCGCGCGTTCCAGCTTGAGGTCGGCCTTTTCGGTGTCGGCCTGTGAGTGCACGGACACGTATTCACCCGCCGCCATCGACATCGCCCCGGCGACCAGGCCGGCGATCCCCGCGACCACTACGCTGCTGTGGGTCGCATGCGCGGCTGCGACACCGAGCACCAGGCTCGCCGTTGAAAGGATGCCGTCGTTCGCGCCCAATACCGCCGCGCGCAGCCAGACGACGCGTCCCGTGCGGTGTCGTTCCGTTTGGTGTACAGGCATCGCCTTAGTGCGTTTCGAACACGTGCCTGCCGATAAACCACCCCATGACGCCTCCCGCCACGATGTCCGACGCGAAGTGCTTCTGGCCGCTGAAGCGCGATGCGCTCACCAGGGTAGCCAGTCCATAAGCGGCGATTATGGCCGCCTTCTTGTGGCGCCAACGATGCGCGATGACCGAGGCGAGGGCGAAGCTCTCGATGGCGTGACCGGACGGGAACGAATCGCCTCCGTGGAAGAAGTGCCCACCTCCATCCCCCACCAGGGGCCGCTGCCGGCCGGTCGCGAATTTGAGGACTTCGGACACAATGAATGCATCGGCGACCGCCTCGCCGCCCAGCAGTCCCGTGCCACGCAACTTCGCACTCTTCGCCAAAACTCCGCTCACATAGAATCCGCCAAGTATGGGAATCAGGGTGTAGGCAGCGCCCACCTGCGAGAGGTCGCGACTGAACCTCCGCTGATCCGCCGTATTCGGCAGTTGTTGCGAACCGCGGCGATCCGTCACCACCGCCACGCCCACGATGGCGCCGAAAGTCAGCCACCACTGGGCGTCCTTGCGCGTCATGTGAAACGGGCTGGTCCAGATGGCTTTCTGATCCTGGAGGATGTTCCTGGCGAACCCGGTGGCCAGGGGTTTCAGTGCTTCATCGCCCGGCTCCTGACCGGAGGCCGCGGAAATCGCCGCCAGCACGGGCGCCAGCAGCAACCAGCGGGATTGCCTCGCGAGCCTCGAACTCCAGGTTGAGTCGCTCATTAGCGAGCAGGGACTCCCACCCCGGCGGACGCCTCAGTGTCGCGCGGCCTCTCGCCCGCTAGATTGTGGCTGCCGTTGCGTGCCAGGTCCAGGTCCACGGCTCGCAGTTGATCGAGTTCTTTGACCACCTTGGCCGAATCGTCGGCGCTAGTCTTGGTCGAATTCGCCAGGCCAGGGCCGTGGTAGAAAGCCAGAATGTCGCTTCGGAGTTCTTGCGGCATTTCCGTGTAGTGGCCCCGCAACTTGTGTAGCAGCTTCGAGTAGGCGACATCCGCCAGCGTATACTTCCCCGCCGCTGTGGACGTTCCCACGTCGAGATTGTCATTCGGCAGCTTCAGACGGCCCGCATTCTGTTCCGAAAGCAGTTCGCGATAATGCGTAATCGTCGAATTGAAGCTGGCCATGTACATTTGTTCGATCTCGGGTGTCAGCCTCTTGAATGACAGCGGCCGGAACGGGCCTGCTCTTGGCACGACGCGGAATACAGTGGCCAGCATTTTCGACCGGACCCCAGGTTCCTTATACGTAGTTCCCCAGTTTTTCTCGTAGCTGGAACGGGATAAGTTGTAGAGGAAGGTCTTGCGCGTCGCGCTGGGGGCCTCTTTCATGATTTCCTGTTTCTTGAGTTGCCACGCAACTCTCGTAAGAGCCGGAAGAATCGTGCCGACCGCGCGGCGATACGATCCGATCGTGAGATCGACGTCCAGAAATACTTTTTCCAGTCTCAGCCCATAGGTATCCAGAAACGCCCGCTGGAGCAAGGGTTTTGCTACTTCAAATCCGATGAAGCTTTTGTATGCAGCGGAGGCGTAGCGCCCCTTGGCGGCCTGAAAGACATCAAAAGCGAACTCCGTCTTGCCGTGCGAATACGGATCGTCGGCATACGTTACCATCTTTCCGAACTTCCGGCCGAGGTCCGGGTAGAACAAAGGAACGGCCCGGTTCACGGCCAGTGAGTGGCCATTATTATCGGCGGCATAGTGCGACAACGCTCCCAGAGCGAAAGCGTACTCATTCAGGTCTTGGGATTCGCGGATCAGGTTGAGGATAAAATCGCCGCTCCGGACGTAATGTGTCAAATCGCTGAAGAACTTGCTGCCGAACGGATAATACCCCAGATCCTGAATAATGCACCCTCCGTAGGCGAATGCGTGGGCTTGCGTCAGCTCGTCCGCGGTGGCAGCCGGAAATCGTTTGAGCAGTAGCGGTTTGATCGCGCTGTCCCAGGTCGAATCGATAATGGCTTCGTGGGTGAGAACCGAATATGAGTAAACGGCTGGGACCGGGAATAGGAGCAACAGCCCAAGAGCCGCTGAGCGCCGCAGTTTTCGGAGAACCGCGATCGGTAGAATGCTCGGTTTTGTTTGCCGCATAGCTTCCTCCTGATGGGGAAGGCACGTTCGTGACCACCGTCGCCAGCGGGCGATCTCTTGGGGTGGGAGCTATATGAGCGGCGGCAAATTCCGCACTCTAGTGCAGATATTGCACTTCGGCCCGGGTGAATCTCTGCCAACGGCACGCTGGCTCAGCGGCTTCATCCTGTAAATGCGAGGGTTCTGCTCTGGACCATCCCGTGCAAAGGACGATGGGCAACATTACGCACGAAAGAGGACTGTCATGCAGATAGTATCTACCGGGCTGGGCGGGGTCCAAGAGATCCTGGAACGAAAAGAAGCCGAGCTGGCTCACGTGTTGCGGAAGCGGGACGGCATCGCAATCGAGAAGAGCGCGGACCAGATGGACGAGATTCAGTACGCGTCGGAACGAGAGCTGGCGATTCGCAGCGTGGACCGTGAGTCGAGCCTGCTGCGTCAGGTAAAAGCCACATTGCGACGGATTCACGACGGCAGCTTTGGAATCTGCATGGAGTGCGAATCGGCGATCAGCCCAAGACGCCTCGCGGCCGTGCCATGGGCGTCGCGTTGTATCCAGTGCCAGGAAGCTGCCGATCGGGATGGGCGGGAGAGAACCGAATCTCTCGGCGAGAGTCTTCGCAATGCCGCGTGAATGAGCGGTGGTGGCAAAGAACGGAAAGGTGGGTCCAAGTCGTGAAAACAGCCTCCAGCGCTCGAACCATCGCGTTTCTCGGCGACTACTTGCCGCGCAAATGCGGCATTGCCACGTTTACCTCCGACCTGCTTGGTGCCGTGGCGGCGCGGCATCCCCAGAGCCGGTGCTTCGCGGTGCCGGTCAATGACATCGAGGGGTGCTATCAGTATCCGGAGGTCGTTCGCTTCGAGATTGAGGAGCAGGATCTGGAATCTTACCGGTGCGCCGCCGACTTCCTGAACACCAGCAACGTGGACGTTGTCTCGGTCCAGCACGAGTTCGGAATTTTCGGCGGGCCGGCCGGCAGCCACTTATTGGCGCTGCTGCGCGAATTGGAAGCTCCGGTCGTCACCACGCTCCACACCGTTCTCCGCACGCCCAACGCCGACCAGCATAGCGTGATGCAGAGATTGATCGCCCACTCGACCCGGCTGGTGGTCATGACGGAGCGGGGACGAAACCTCTTGCAGGAGGTGTACCAGGCGCCGCCGGCCAAGATCGATCTCATCCCGCACGGTATTCCCGACGTGCCATTCGTCGCCCCGGATCATTACAAAGACCAGTTTGGCGTGGGCGGAAAGAAGGTGTTGCTGACCTTCGGGCTGCTGTCGCCGAACAAGGGGATTGAACATGTGCTCAATGCTCTCCCGGATATCGTGGCGGAGTTTCCCGACGTCGTCTACATCTTGCTGGGCGCCACGCACCCCAATGAGTTGCGCACGCGAGGCGACGCCTACCGCCTCGGCCTCGAGGCCATCGTCGGGAAGAACAAACTCGAGAACCACGTCATCTTCCACAACCGCTTTGTGGAGCTGAAGGAACTGACCGAGTTCATTGGAGCGGCGGATCTTTACATTACGCCTTATCTGGACGAAGCCCAGATTACGTCGGGAACATTGGCTTATGCGTTTGGCGCGGGTAAAGCCGTGATCTCGACGCCGTACTGGCATGCCGCTGAATTGTTGAGCGACCAGCGTGGCGTACTGGTGCCATTCGCCGACCCGAAAGCGATTGCGCGCGAGGTGAGCGGGTTGTTGCGCGATGGAGCGCGCCGCCACGCCATGAGCGAAAGCGCCTACAAACTGGGCCGCACCATGGTGTGGAGCAAGACGGCGGGGCTGTACATGCGCTCCTTTGAGCTGGCGCGACGGCAGGGGGCCGCGGCGCCCCGCGAATCCGTCGCCGCCAGAGATGTCGGCCGCCGGCCGTTTGAATCGCCGGAGCTGAATCTGGATCATCTTTACCACATGACCGATTCCACGGGCATTTTCCAGCACGCCAGCTTCACTGCGCCGAATCCTTCCGAAGGCTACTGCACCGACGACAACGCCCGCGCACTCATTCTGACGGTGTTGCTCGGCCAGTTGGAAGAAGCTCCGATGCGGGTCCGGGCGCTGGCCACAACCTACGCTGCGTTCCTGGACTCTGCCTTCGATCCAAAAACCACGCGTTTCCACAATTTCCTGGGTATCGACCGCCGTTGGCTCGACGATCAGGGGTCCGAAGATTGTCATGGCCGGGCGATTTGGGCGCTGGGCACGGCGGTGGGACGCTCCCCGCATTGGAGTTCCCAGACGATGGCCAAACAACTCTTTGCGCAGGCGCTGCCGGCCGTGACGGAGTTCACTTCACCGCGCGCCTGGGCATTCAGCCTCATTGGCATTCACGAATATCTGCGCCGGATGAAGGGTGACCGCCTGGCTATCGATGTCCGCGAAAATCTGACCGGCCGGTTGATGACGATCTTTGACCAGGTCGCCCAGCCCGGCTGGACCTGGTTTGAAGAGGGGTTGACTTATGACAACGCCAAGCTGGCTCACGCCCTGATTGTCAGCGGACGCGCCACCGGGCAAAAAAACGTGTCGGAACGAGGCATACAGGCGTTGCGCTGGCTGGTGGGCGTTCAGACCTCGCGGCATGGCCGGCTGCGGCCCATTGGTAGCAATGGATTCTATAAGCATAACGGCGCACGCGCGGACTTCGACCAGCAGCCCATCGAGGCGCAGACCACGGTCTCGGCTTGCCTGGAAGCGTACCGCGCCACGGCCGACCCGTGGTGGTATGACCAGGCGCAACGCGCCTTCGACTGGTTCCTCGGCTGGAACGATCTCGGGCTGGAACTCTACGCCCGCCACACTGGCGGCTGCCGCGATGGGCTGCACGTGGACCGGAGCAACGAAAACCAGGGAGCGGAATCCATGCTGGCCTTTCTCCTGTCGCTGGCGGAAATGCGGTTGATACAGAACACCGCGAACGGCGTTCAACGAGCCGGTCTGGCGGCCGCCGTCGCCCCATGAAACCCATCGACCTGAAACGCAGCACGGTCACCTTGGACCCGGACCCCACGCATGTCCTGGCCCGGCCTTTTCGTCTCATGAGCGACCAGCGCTCCATTAAGATCGCCGCCCGGGTCATGGCTCTTCCCGAGAACGAAGTCCATACCCTTTTGGGCGGGGTTCGGGCCGAATTCGCCGACCGCCAACTGAAGATCGACGAATTCCTCCTCCGGCGGTTTAACGAAGTCAGTCCCTATCTGCTCGATGGCCACCAGAGTCTGTCCGAAGAACGGAAGTTGTTGTTGGGCGGGTATTTTACTCACGAGTATTCGCTCGAAGCCGCGGCGTTGTTCAATCCCTCGATGGTGCCGCACCTGGATCAGTCGGATGTTCCGCCCGGATCGTTACGTTTCATCCTGAGCTTACGCGCCACGGCCGAGGGGCACGTTTCCTCGATCGCTTTTCGCAGCGGATTATTGGACGCCAACAGCAACATCACCATGGACTTGCCCTCCCGCTACAGCATCGAGCCGATGCAAGTGCCCAACTCGACGTTTGAAAAACCCCTGTTCCAGCGCAAGCTTCAGGAACTCCGTCTCATGGGCAACTTCAACCAGGAGGTCCTCAACGGCTTACCGGACGCATTCACCCTGGAAGAACTGCGCGCCAGTATCAGTCGCGCCGCACAACAGCCCCTCGAGCATGCACAGGAAACGACCAAGAGCATAGCCAGGAAAACCCTGATGCTCGCCCAATCCAACTACGAAGTACAGTTTTCGCCGGAGTCGGGTTTGTCCGAGCGGGTTCTGTTCCCCGTCACTCCTTCCCAGAGCAACGGGATCGAGGACGCTCGTTTTGTCCTTTTCCAAAGGGAAGACGGCACGCGGACCTATTATGCGACTTACACCGCGTACGACGGAAAGATGATCCTGCCCCAATTTCTGGAGACGTCCGATTTTCTTCGTTTCAAGTTCATCACGTTGAATGGCCCGGCCGTCGAGAACAAAGGCATGGCGCTCTTTCCCCGCAAAATCAAGGGCCTTTATGCGATGCTTGGCCGGCAGGATGCGGAGAATATCTACGTGATGTTCTCCGATCATCTCCATTTCTGGCATACCATGCAGCTCATTCTGGAGCCGAAGTTCCCCTGGGAATTCATCCAGTTGGGCAACTGCGGCTCGCCCATCGAAACCGAAGCCGGATGGCTTGTAATCAGTCACGCCGTGGGGCCCATGCGAAAGTACTGCATTGGCGCTTTCCTGCTCGACCGCGACGACCCGACAAAGGTAATCGGCCGCCTGCCTGAACCACTGATCAAACCCAATATAAACGAGCGCGACGGCTACGTGCCCAATGTCGTTTACTCGTGCGGCAGCCTCGTGCATAACGGGCAACTCGTTATTCCCTACGGGATATCCGACTACGCCACGACCTTCGCGACGCTCCCGCTTGACCAAGTCCTAGCTGCGATGGAATAGCGCCATCATCATCGCTAGCAAGTTGTGGTCACAGGATTGCTCCATGGACGGGAGGATCACAAACCGGAGAAAGTTGAAATGAACGGTAATAAAGGTTCCGCGCTACTGTTTTTCTTGACCGGGCTGGGAGCGGGTATCGCCCTGACGGTCTTGCTTGCCCCACGCTCCGGCGCTGCGACGCGCCGCCTCATTGGCCGCAAGGTCGAAGAGGGGGAGGACTGGATGAAGGACAACGCTGCCGCGGCGCAAGATTGCGTCAGGGGCCGCGTAGAGGAATTGCGCGATCGGGTCAAAGAGGTCGCTGAGGTGATTGGACGAAGCTGAGAGGCCCAGCTCAAGCCACAGAGTGAATCGCCCGAGACGGCCGCGGCCGGATCGGCGCGCGGGGCTTCCCGGAACTGGTAGGCCCGCACACCACGCGGCCCCGAGCATGCGCAGCCGCCAGTGCAAGGGCGTGTGAAAAGATATGTAATCCGATCGTTCAAGGACGCAGACTTGTTCTCCGGCGGCTGTTCAGCCGGTTCCGCAGACGAAGAGACACAACGTTTGGCGTGTTTGTGGGGCCCCTTCAAAAGGAGGAGGTGCGCGTGAAGAACAAGATCATGGTAGTGGCGGTTCTGCTGGTCGTCGTGTTTCTGGCAGGTTTTCTTCCTTCCTATGTGAAGGCGAATCATCTGGAGAATGAGATCCGCGAAGCTCGGCGGGAGCAGAGCCTGGCCCAGCTTCGGGATTTGGCCAGCCTGGCTTACTTTCAGGCGAGCCAGAAGGACTATGGGCTCGCGGCCGGCACCAGCACGCGTTTTTTCGACCGCATCCGGGAAGTAGTCAATCAGGCGCCGAACTCCAGCGTCAGAAAGCCACTGGAAGACCTTTTGAGCCTCCGGGATCCGATCACAGCGGAGTTGGCGAAGGGCGACCCTGGAGTTCTGAGCGATCTACAGGCGTTATTTGTGAAGACTCGCCAGGCCACGGCCATTCCCTCCGGCGCACCGCAGCCCGAATAGGGCCAACGAACCGATTCCGGCATTGCGGCTTGAGGGCACTCGCCGGTCAACTCAGTCTCGCGGGTCTCTTCTGGTTGAAGCATGGCCCTACACTTGCTTCCGTATGGCCCGCGGGTGCGCTAGCGCCGGCGGGCCCGTAGCTTTGGCCCCGCTCCTCGTGGTCCGCGGCGTTGCAAATGCCGGCGTGGAGTTGGTAGAATTTGCTAAGAGCAGCCGTTATGGAGCAGTGTGAAAATGCTCGACAGCACGGTACCTTTCAGGTTCTCGACTGTCAAAATCTGCTTGAATCGAGTACTGAAATCGCGCATAATCCATCGGAAGTGTCTCCAACGATAGCCTTGGCTAGCAACCCGGAAGCTCGAAACGGAGATTCTGGTTGAGTTTTTGCGGTTTTTCGCTGCGGAAACGCTGCGGGGAAGGGAGAAAAAATGCGACACAGATTGATTTGGTTGGTGGTGGCTGTAGCGGCTGTTATGCCTGCTTTTGGAGGCATCGTTTCCGTGGATCTGGGCAGTGCCAGTTCTTTCGCGCTCCTCGGCGGCACGATTTCGAATACCGGGACCTCTGTGGTCACGGGCAATGTTGGGGTCAAAGACGCATCGGGTACGATTACAGGCTTCAACCCGACGGGAACCACGGTCGGCGGTAGCGTTATTCCGCCGGGCAACACGCTCTCCAACAACGCGTACATCGACTTCGTAAACGCGTTCAACACGGCCTTGCTCTTGGCATCCACGCAGTCGTACCCCGATCTCACGGTGGACCGTACGTTCATCGGCAACAATGTGTACACGTTTACGCTGGTCAACATCTCGACGACGACCGGCATCAATTTGACATTCGATGCCCAGAACAACCCCAATGAAGTTTTCGTTATCAGAACAGACGGGGCCTTCACCGCGAACGGTGCTTTAACATTCACGCTGGAAAACCAAGCGCAGGCGGATAACATCTTCTGGATCATCGGGACCATCGGCACGATCAGCGTCGGAAGCTCCGGACCCATCACCTTTGACGGAAACATTCTAGCGGGACAGAGCTTCACCATGTCCGCCGCGTCGGGGGGCAGTGGAGTGCTTGCGGGCACGATCAACGGCTGCGTGTTTGCAGAGACCGCTAACACCTTGGCCGGCACCACGGACGTTGGAGGCTGCGCTGCCACTACCGCCGGCGGCGTCCCCGAGCCGGGATCCTCAGAACTGGTGAGCCTCGGTTGTCTGCTGGGCATCTTGGCGTGGCGAAAATTCCGGGTCAGCCTCTAAGAACGCTGGCTTCAGCTTCTGGCGTAAGCAAGACTCGCTTGGCCGCCCGGGTCTGAAAACGAGGGTGGGCGCCGCGCGAAGACGCCACTGGCCATGCGTGGTGACATGACCATGGATTGGGTGCTGGCAACCAGCGCAAGAGTCTCTCTGGCCTACTGAACCACGGCCCGCGGGGCCTTCCGGCTACAAATTGCTTGACTGCCAGTTTCCAGATTTAGAGTAGTAACGATACGGTCGTACGGTGCGGCCCCGGGCAGTCATTCCGGTGGTTGGCATTGGGGCCTCCGCGGGCTGGCTGGAGATTTTTAAGCGTCTGCCAGGCGATTTGCCATCGATGGCGGTGTAGGTAAGGGCGTGTTTTGGCAGGCCGGCAGCTCCGCGACGCTCGATACCGGTACTACTTCCGCAGGAAACATTCTCGCGTTTACAAGCATCACCACGAATACCGGCGCCACAATCGTGTGGGGCAGGGCCCTGGCGCGAACTGGGGCAGTGACGATGGATACCAACACCATTACCGATGCCTGCGGCCTCGACTTCAACAGCCGCCTCGGCGACTTCGGCAGCGCCGGCTTCGCCGGCAACAGCGTTCTCGAGCCCGGGACCGTTCCGCTGCTTTGCTTGGGCCTCCTCGCCCTAACCTTATACGGGTGGCAGTCGCGGAAGCGGATGGCGTAAGGTCGCCATTGGGGGGCCGGAATCGTAGCCGCCTTGGCCGGCAGGGCGACGCGGCGAGCCGCCCTACAGTCGGACAAGCCTGCATCCAACTCACCCTACTGAGGTGGTTCGCAGAATACAGTGACGGCGGCGGGTTGCCAACCGCCGCGCAGGATGCCATTCTGCCCCGCATCGGCAAGCAAAACCTGCACTTTCCGTGGCAGAAACTGCATTTGCTGTGGCCGCCTCGCTCTTCTGCCAACTCCCGTGGCTTAGCGCAGTTACCGAAGTTTCCCACAACCCCTTAGCCTGCAACCTCGCGGCTTTGCGCCCCGCCGGACGGCCGAAGATGGTGCTAACCGTGCCTTAGCAGAGAAGTCGCGACCTATACCTGCGACAGAAGAGGAAAAAACATGAAACGAATGATCGTGGCCGGTTTGGCCTTCACCACATCGTTGCTAGCGATCGACACGGAGCCTGCCAAACGGTTGGGCGAGGCTGCGTCGGTCTTTTCGCAAATAATGGCAACACCCGACAAGGGGATTCCGCAGGATCTGCTCGATAAGGCGTACTGCATCGTCATTGTGCCAAGTCTCAAGACGGCGGCCTTCATAGTTGGCGGCAAGTACGGGAAGGGGTATCTGTCCTGCCGTGACAAGAGCGGCGAAGGCTGGTCGGCGCCCGCCACGGTTCGTATCGAGGGCGGCAGCGTTGGCTTTCAGATCGGTGGCTCGGAGACGGACTTGATCATGCTAGTGATGAATCAAGGGGGAGAGGACAAGCTGCTTTCCAGTAAGTTCACTTTGGGCGCCGAAGGATCGGTAGCGGCTGGCCCCGTGGGACGCACGGCGACGGCTCAAACAGACGCTCAAATGCACGCGGAGATTCTTTCGTGGTCGCGGTCCCAGGGCCTGTTTGCCGGTCTTGCTCTGGAAGGAGCCACCCTGCGGGAGGATCTGGACGACAACGCCACACTGTACGGCACGAAACTCGAGAACCGGGACATTGTCACCAACGGCAGGCCTGCACCCGAATCGGGCGCGACTTTGATCGGTCTCCTGAACAAGCAATCGGCGCGAAGGCGCTAGGCGAGTAGGTAAACAACAGAAAAGGACAAAATGAGGATCATCAGTACGTTCCTTACGGTTTGTGCGTTCGCGGCGGCCCAGTCGCCGCAAGCTCCCAACCCGGTTCAGCAGTCAACCGAAAATGCGGCCCGGATGGCCGCCGGCGCGATGCCCATCTATCGCATCACCGTGGTCGAGCGGACCACAAAAGCGGTCAACTACAATCACCGCGGCGGGGCCACCAAGATTGACTTTCGCGGCACCCCCCTGCTGCCGAAGGCCCACGGTGAGGCAAAAGTAGAGAGCAAGCAAGGCTATATCGAAATCGAAGTCGAGTTCCGCGATCTTCAGCCGGCCACCGCCTACGGGCCGGAATACCTGACCTATGTGATGTGGGCCATTACCCCGGAAGGCCGCACGACCAATCTGGGCGAGGTCTTGTTGAACGGAACCAACAGCAAGCTGGACGTCACTACTGAGTTACAGTCGTTTGGCTTGATTGTGACCGCGGAACCATACTTTGCGGTGACCCGGCCCAGCGACGTTGTCGTGATGGAGAACGTCGTCCGGCAGGATACCCGTGGAGCCGTTGAAGGAGTGGACGCCAAGTACGAGCTCTTACAGCGGGGCCAGTACACCTTGAACGTGAACCCGGCCGAGATCAAACCTGTGCGACTATCGCCGAGGATCCCGCTCGAGCTCTACGAAGCTCGTAATGCCGTCCAGATTGCGCGCTGGACCGGAGCTGAGAGGTACGCCCCCGATACCTTCCAAAAGGCCGTCCAGGGCCTGGAGAATGGCGAGGGCTATCTAACGCGTAAAGCGGGGAGGAAGCCCATCGCCACGGTGGCGCGCGAGGCCGTCCAAATGGCCGAGGATGCCCGCATCATCACCGTAAAGAGGATCGACGAGGAGCGGCTGGCTAACGAGCGCCAGGCTGGGGCGGAGCGTGAGGCTCTAGCCGAAAGTCAACGCGCCGAGGCACAAGCCAACACCGCGCGTGTTACACGGGACGCGGACGCGGCGCGGCTTGCCGCGCAGTCTGAAGCCGGCCGCGTGCAGCGAGAAAACGCCGCCAAGATGGAGGCCGCTCAGAATGAAGCGGATCGCGCGAAGCGCGACAACCAAACACGGATGGCCGCCGCCCAGAACGAGGCGGACCGGCTGAAGAACGAGAACGACGCCAGGATGGCGGCTGCCCAGAACGAGGCGGACCGGCTGAAGAACGAAAACGACGTCAGGATGGCGGCTGCCCAGAACGAAGCGGACCGGCTGAAGAACCAGAACGACGCCAGGATGGCGGCTGCTCAGACCGAAGCGGACCGGCGGCAACGGGACAGCGTTGCGCAGATGGCTGCGGCGCAGAACGAAGCCGATCGTCTGAAACGCGAGAATGACGCGCAGCGGGCTGGCGCCCAGGCGGAACTGGATCGCGCGGCCAGGGAGAAGGCGCAAGCGGAGGCGGAGAAGGCGGACTTGCGATCTCAGTTGCTGACCCAATTCAACGCCATTCTACAGACCCGCGATACAGCGCGTGGTTTGATTGTAAACATGTCGGATGTCCTTTTCGACACGGCCAAGTTTTCCTTGCGGCCTCTGGCGCGCGAGAAGCTGGCCAAGGTGGCCGGCATCGTCTCGGGGCATCCGGGTCTAAGGCTGGATGTGGAAGGTTACACGGACAGCGTCGGCGGGGACGAGTACAATCAGCGGCTTTCCGAGCAACGCGGCGCGTCTGTGCGCGATTACCTGATACAGCAGGGAATGCCGGTGGGTTCGGTCACGGCGAGGGGCTTCGGCAAAGCTCAGCCCGTGGCTTCCAATGACACCGCGCAGGGCCGGCAGCAGAATCGGCGGGTGGAACTAGTGATCGCCGGCGAAATAATTGGCACGCCGATCGCAGCCAAGTAACGGTCAGCGGCGCTCGATTCGGGGGCTGACTCATTGCTGGCAGCCCCCCTTGGAACTTGCATGCGACGGACCGGGCACAGCGCATCGAGCGTCCATAAAAAAGGCTCATGACCCGACACAATATCCCGTTAGGCAGGATTCTGGGAATCCCCATTGGTTTGGATTATTCCTGGTTCCTGATCTTTGCGCTGCTCACCTGGACGCTGGCAGGCAGTTACTATCCCGCCGAGTTTAAGACTTGGCCGCCGCTGCTGTATTGGTTCATGGGCGCCGCCACTGCGATCATGCTCTTTGCGAGTGTGCTGCTCCACGAACTGGGACATTCGGTGGTCGCTTTGCGATTTAAGGTGCCGGTGCGCAGCATCACGTTGTTCATCTTTGGCGGCGTGGCTCAGATTGGCGCGGAACCGCCCAGCGCTAGAGCGGAGTTTCTCATCGCCGTCGCCGGACCAATCGTGAGTCTGGCGCTGGCGGTGTTGTTCTCCGTGGCGCAGCCGGCAGTTGCCGGCATCCAGCCTCTCTGGGGTCTGGCGAAATACCTGGCCTACATCAACTTCGCGTTGGTGCTTTTCAATCTGATTCCCGGCTTCCCGCTGGATGGCGGCCGCGTGTTCCGTGCCCTCGTTTGGGCCGCCACGAAAAATATGCGCCGCGCCACGCTAATCGCGGCCAACGCAGGCCGTTTCTTTGGTTTCCTGTTTATCTTCGTCGGTGTCTGGAAAATGTTCAACGGCGACTTCAGCGGCGGGTTGTGGATTGCTTTCATCGGTTGGTTCCTCGACAATGCCGCCTCACAGCAGGTGCATCAAGTGATGTTCCAGGGCCTGTTGGCCGGCCACACAGTTTCGCAAGCCATGAGCAGTCACTGCGTCACCGTCCCTGCGGACCTGACGCTCGAACAGTTGGTGGACGAACACATCCTCGGCGGCGGGCAGCGCTGCTTTTTGGTCACTCGCGCCGCCGACACCGTTGGCATGATCACTCTGCACCGGATCAAGGAAGTGCCGCGGCATGAGTGGGCGACAACAACCGCGGCGCAAGTCATGCTTCCCCTGGAACAGTTGAAACGCACCGCCCCGGACACCCAGTTGTGGACCGCTCTCCAACAGATGGACCGCGATGGAGTCAATCAGTTGCCCGTCACACGCGATGGCCACGTCCTTGGCATGTTGAGCCGGGAAGGTGTCATTACTTTCCTGCGCACGCTGCGGGAGCTAGGGGCCTGATTGGTCCTGGCAAGCAACGGCGGCTCGTGTAGACTTTGCCTTTGCAGATGCACATTTAGCTGAGCGAAGAGGCCGGATGGGGCGACTCGCGGCAGAGTTGCCCATTAACCTCTCGAATTCAAACGGTGACAAACGTGCCTTAGATAAGTTGCACGGGGAAACCGGCATGGCATTGTTCGCCGCGTACTGCGCCGCGCTGAATTCTGCGCGGCGTACGCCTGCGTAGTATCGTCTCTTCGACGGACCGGCCGCGTAATGGATGGCGTCGGTTAGTCTCGAAATCAAACGAAAAGGAAGTAGGATCATGGCAGGTAATCAATCTCACCATGGCCGCCAACGATTGGGCCGCACTGCAGCAGAACTACCTGTTGAATACCTACTATCATGCGACCTTTACTTGGAATCACTCGCGTCCAAATTAGCTGTTTGACCCCATTTCCCGCATTGAGAACGTTGGGCATAACCCGACTCTGAGCCTGAAGGCGCGTCTGCGCATCGACCCAGGCCGAAGTAAGTGCCTCCCGCGATCTTGTCAGGCTGCTGTCCGAATTACCTGATCACATCCCCCCTGGAATCAATGTTGTTTCCTTTGGCCGGTTTTTCTGCTGTCCAACTGCCGCCTACCACGTGATTTCAAGCTGTTGCGCATCGTCGTGCACCCCGGCCAGAGCCGGCGGGGCCTGAAATGGGTCGTCCAACCACACCCACAGATCTCGATAGAAGAACAGTTGTTGCCGCAGCAAAGCGGCCAGATTCAACAACGACCAGGAGAACGTCGATTTCAACTGCAGGTACTTCCACAGCAGTATGGCGATCAGCTCCGTCCACACCTGGGTCCGGGCCGCGTTGGCGTTGGTCCCCACGAACGTCTTGATTTTCAACGTCTGCTTCAACGCCTTGAAGAACAATTCCACTTGCCAGCGCTCCTTGTAGATGGCCGCAATGGTCGTCGCGCCGAAGGCCAGCAGGTTCGAGAGGAACGCGATGGTCTCCTGTTTCTCCGCGTCCCAAATCTCTACCCGCCGGTACAGCACGGGATCTTCGCCCTCCCGCCCCAATCGGGGAAAGCAGATGATCTGGTCGCGCACCATGTTACTGTTTTGCGGAACCTGCAATTCTTCCTGCACCTCGTACACGGCCCTCAAGGGCGACCCGCCACGCGCTTACGGTCGCTCTCGTGAAGCCGGGCCGCGGCTCCTGGCCGTACCACGCGATGAACTCGTCCAGTCCCAGATTGTAAACGCGCTTGGTAATCGGCGAGGAGACGCTGTCCAGCACCAGGGCCTTGAGCTTCTGTCATTGGTCCGTTTGCGGAACTACAATCAAATCATTCATTTAGGTCCTCTTAATGGGCATTATCGCTAGCCATGAGGACATTACCTCGGGGTGGCGGGGGGGAAGGAGTAGTGCCGGGAAGGCGAATCAGGGACTAATCGGCCGCGCGCGGGCGGCGGCGACGAATCGCTTTTTAGAGCATAAACCGTACGCGCTCACCTACAAACGGCGCGCTGTTCCGAGTTTCGGGAAACGGAGGTTTACAGCAAGAATCGATAGGCACGCCGAAACAGCTACCGATACTGATACCGTAGTCGGAAGAGGATGCCATGCAGACAAGCACGCCCGTAGTGCCAGGCCAGGGTCCCCAGAGACGGCGGGGCTGGCCGGTCATCCATGGGCTTCGGTGGTGGATCGTCGGACTGGTCTGCCTCGGTGTCGTCGCGAACTACCTGGCGCGCAATTCTCTTGCGGTCCTCGGGCCCCAGCTCAAGCTGAAGATGGGCTTTTCCACGCAGCAGTATTCTTACATAGTCGCCGCGTTCCAGTTCGCCTACACCGTCATGCAGCCGGTTTGCGGATGGGTCATTGACAGGCTGGGATTGCGGCTGAGCTTTGCGCTCTTTGCCATCGCTTGGTCGGTTATCGGAGCTCTGCATGGCGTCGCCGGCGGGTGGCGGTCACTGGCCGTATTTCGGGGACTGCTGGGCCTGAACCAGGCGTGCGCCATCCCCGCGGGTGTGAAGTCCGTGGCCGAGTGGTTCCCCGGAAAGGAACGGTCGGTCGCGGTCGGGTATTTCAACGCGGGGACATCCTTGGGCGCCATGCTCGCGCCGCCCGTGGTGGTGTGGCTGGCGCTACGCTGGGATTGGCGCGCCGCCTTTGCGGTCACGGGTCTGGTGGGCATTTTCTGGTCCGCCGTCTGGTGGGCATTCTATCGCGCGCCGGCGGACCATCCAGCTCTGGGCGCGGCCGAGCGCGACCATATTCTTGCCGGACGCGTGGAAACGCGAGGCCCGCGTGCGTCCGCGCGGGACATTGTGAAGCGCCGTGGGTTCTGGGCCATTGCCATCCCCCGCTTTCTGGCTGAACCCGCCTGGCAGACGTTCAGTTTCTGGGTGCCGCTCTACCTGGCAACTGAGCGGCACATGGACCTGAAAGGTATCGCACTGTTTGCCTGGCTTCCGTTCCTGGCGGCGGAGTTCGGTGGCATCCTCGGCGGTTACCTCTCGCCGTTTCTCATGCGCCGGTGCGGTCTCAGCCTGCTTGGATCGCGCGTGGCGACTGTAGGCATCGGGGCCGTCATCATGATCGGTCCGGGCTGTGTCGGACTGGCCGGCACAACGGGCGTGGCCATTGCCCTTTTCTGTTTCGGCGGCTTTGCTCACCAGATGATTTCCGGTTTACTGAACACGCTGACCACCGACGTTTTCGCCCAAAGCGAGGTGGGCACCGCCAACGGGCTCACCGGAATGGCGTCCTGGACCGGCGGCCTGCTGTTCTCACTGTTGGTCGGCGCGCTGGCGGAACGCATGGGCTACGGGCCACTGTTCGCATGTTTGAGTGTCTTCGATCTGCTGGGAGCGGCAATCCTGGTGTCGCTGCTCCGCCCCCAGTGGCGGGTTCCTACGCTATGACCATACATTCTTCCGTGTCCCATCCTCCGCTGTTCCGCGTGGCCAACACGGCGCCGGGACGCATCGATCTGTCGAGTTCCACCGGCGCCGCCGCACACCTCTTCATTCTGGAGCAGGATCTGATCCGGGTACTGGTGCTGCCTGACGGCAGATTGCACCAGCCTGCAAGCTGGGCCATCGCACCGGGGATGGAGGACGTGCCGGCGGAGGGCCGCGACCGTTTTGACATCTCCGGCTTCACGTGCCCGCAGTTTCGCCTGGTGAAGCAGCCGGAACGTCTTCGGATCGAGACTTCGCGGCTGGCCCTGACGCTGGATCTGCGCGGGCTACTCTGCCACTGGGACCTTGGCGTGGAGGGGCAATGGCATCGCGTGGCTCGGGACCGGCCTACGCAGTCTTATAACTTCGGCTGGTGGGACGACAGGATCTATCATTACCTGGCCCGCGAACGCGACGAAATGTACTTCGGCCTGGGTGAGCGGTCGGGGGAAACCGACCGCGCCGGAGGGCGCTTTCGGATGTGCAATATCGATGCCATGGGGTACAGCGCCAAATCCTCCGACCCGCTGTACAAGCACATCCCGTTCTACATTACCTGGAAGCCGCGGCTGCGGATGGCCTTTGGACTGTTTTACGACACCCTCTCGGACTGCACCTTCGACATGGGCCGCGAACTCGACAACTATCACGGGCTCTATCGCTACTTCGTCGCGGACCACGGCGATCTGGACTACTACGTGTTTGCCGGCCCCTCGGTCGCCGGCATCACCCGGCGCTTCACCTGGCTTACCGGGCGGCCTGCTTTCATGCCTCGCTGGTCGCTCGGCTATTCCGGATCGACCATGAGTTACACCGACGCGCCCGACGCGCAGAAGCGCATGGGTGAGTTTCTGGAGCGGTGCGCCGAACACCGGATCCTCTGCCAATCCTTCCACCTCTCGTCGGGCTACACCTCGATGGGCGGCAAGCGGTATGTGTTTCACTGGAACCGCGACAAGTTTCCCGATCCGGCGGCATTCGCGCGCAGCTATCGCGACGCAGGCGTGCATCTGGCCGCCAATATCAAACCCTGCCTGTTGCGCGGCCATCCGTTATTCGACGAGGCACAGCAGCAAGGGCTGTTGCTCGCCGCCGAGGATGGCGAACCCGGGTGGCTGCAGTTCTGGGACGGCGTGGGCGCGTGCCTGGATTTCACCAACCCCCGGACTCTGGCCTGGTGGAAGGACAAGGTCAAGTCGGCCCTGCTTGACTACGGCATCTCCGCAACGTGGAACGACAACAATGAGTTCGAAGTCTGGTCGCCGGGCGTGCTGGCGAACTGCTTCGGGCGGCCGCGTCCCGCGCGGGAGATTCGCGCCCTGCAGCCGCTGCTCATGATGAGGGCGTCGCGGGAGGCGCAGCGCGAGCACAGTCCCGGCGTCCGCCCCTTCCTGGTGACCCGTTCCGGCATGGCGGGCATGCAACGGTACGCGCAAACCTGGTCGGGTGACAACTTCACTTCATGGGAAACGCTGAAATACAACATCAAAATGGGCCTGGGCCTGGCGCTCTCGGGTGTCTCCAACAGCGGTCACGACGTCGGTGGGTTTGCCGGACCGCGCCCCGACCCGGAACTGTTCGTGCGCTGGGTGCAGGCGGGGATCTTCATGCCACGGTTTTCCATCCACTCCTGGAATGACGACGGAACCGCCAACGAGCCCTGGATGTACCTGGAGGTCACCGGCCATGTCCGGGAACTGGTCGAGTTACGGAACTGGCTGGCTCCCTACCTCTATCTGCTGCTCTGGCGATACCGAAGCGGTTACGAGCCGGTGATCCGGCCGACGTTCTACGACTTCCCGAACGACGACGGCTGCTATCGCGAGAATGACGACATGATGCTGGGACCGTTCCTGCTGGTTGCCTCCGTCGTGGAACCGGGCGCGAAACTGCGCAGCGTGTATCTGCCGCACGGGGCGGACTGGTATGACTTCTGGTCCGGCAGAACGTTTGCAGGCGGCCAAACCGTCGAGTTGCCCGCTCCCTGGAACCGTCCCGTTTTGTTGGCTTGCGCGGGTAGTGTGATCCCCGTCAATGCGAACAAGCCGGCCATCGCCGCGGGTGAGCAGCGCGCTTTCCTGTTGTTTCCGCCGTCCCGGGGCCAAAGTTTCGGCGAGAGCTACGAAGACGACGGTGAGAGCGAGGCGTATCGGGAAAACGGTTATGGCTCCTGGCGCGTCACCATGACGGGCGAAACCGATGTGTTGCGGGTGGACATCGCGCGCTTGGGCCGATTCGCCGCCGGCGTGGACGAGTTGAAACTGCTATTGCCCGAAACCGAACTGCGGCAGGTCGAACTATCGGGAGCGCGCCTGGTGGACGAGCATTGCATCGACGGCCGGCGCTGCCTCGGCGTGCGGCCCAGCCCCGAGCCACCATCCGGCGGCGTCGCTGAGTCACGTGGAAATGCGACAGGTGCGGAATGATCACACCTTGCGGTGGGCTGGGAAGTTGGAGCAGGTACGACCCGCAGCAAGTGTGGCGCCCCGCCAGACCGCTTGCGCAGCTTCATCAGCCAACTATTGACCTTCGGACCGGGCTGGGCGCTTCCGATTTCGGCGGTTTCCTCTGAGCGGCAGTCGCGAGACGGCGGGCCTGATCCGTCACGCGGACCAAAAACATCGGTTGCCGTGCGTCCTTCGGCAAATCGATGATGCGCTCCGGTGCGTCCTCCAGATAAATCGATTTCCCGTCGGTCAACAGGTGTATTTCCGAATCGAGCGCCAGCACCTCGCTCAGCCGCTTCCGCAGCCCCTTTTCTAAGAAGCGCAGCACGCGGCGAATGGTTTGCAGCGAAAAGCCTTTCCGCCGCAACTCGGCGATCACCGAAACCTCGATCGCCTGGTCCGGCTGGTATAGGCGCTTGTGATTGTCCTGGCCGGGCGAGACGACTCGGCGTTCCTCCCGCCACTGCAACTGACGAAGGCTGACGCGGGCAATCCGCGCGACCTCGGCGCTGGCGTAGGCCTGGGTTTCGGGAGACACCAGAGAGGGTTCTCTGGTTCTGAACATTTTCAAAACACTTTCATTAGGGCATGTTTTGGTGCACTCGGATTGTACTTTGAATTTCGGGCGATCTGATTTTCTCAAAGCTCCTGCGCCGGCTAAGTCGCCGGGCAGGATGCGGGGGAAACCGAATGGGCTTCCTTCATCACGCCGTATCGAAACCGCCGATTTCGACAGCGTTGTGGTGCCCGGCGGCTACGCGCCAGATCACATCCGGCGCCATTCCAAAGCCAATCGGTTCGTGCATGACATGGATGCGGCTGGCAAACTCGTCGCCGCGATCTGCCATGGTCCGTGGGTCCTGTGCTCGGCGGGCAGCCTATTGAAAGGGCGTAAGGTAACCGGTTTCTTCGCGATCCAGGACGATGTTGTCAACGCCGGCGCGCACTGGGTTGACGCCGAAGTCGTCGTAGACAAGAATCTCGTGACCAGCCGCAGGCCTGAAGATCTACCCGCGTTCTGCAAAGCTTGCATCGAGGCATTGGCCGGCGTTCTGGTTTAGACGGGTTTAGACCGATTTCACGGCCGCCAACAGCCGTTAGCTCTGCTGCTGCATCCGAACTCTAGCGCACTTCGGGCATTTCCACTTTCGCTGCTTGTGGAAGATATGCCCCTTCAGCTCTTTCATCGGAACTCGACATTTCCGACAGGTCACGTTATCGCCCGTTGCCCTTCAAGTTAACTGCCGGTTACGTCTTAGAGGTTTGCGACGCGTGCTTGTCGCGCCGGCCCATGAGCTGATGCAGGGCGAAGGGCACTTCGTCGGGATGGCATGCGCACCAGGCAATGATGCGCTCGAACTTGACGGAATCGTCGGCGATGGCGCTAATTTCCATCAGCTCGGTTTCGATGGTCTCCAGGTCTCGCATTAGAAACTAGCATGGCACATGTTGGCATCTGGAAACCATGCGATGAGTCGGTCGTTGCAGGCCGGGCCGATAGCAGCCCGGGCACAACGGGCACGCCCCTGGCCGCCCCGGCGATATTGCAGAGGGTTTTAAGCAGGGTGCCCAGGCGCATGAAGTTTCCGGGTTAGCCAAGCTCTGGTCGGCACCCTGCTTAAAATCCCTATGTGCTAAGCCGCTGGAGCAGCCCTCAAGCT
>JBEKSR010000033.1:0-48417 GCA_049516835.1 Bryobacteraceae bacterium
TGTGTCGTGTTTCAGTCGGGTTTTGCGGCTAACGCCGGCACGGTGTCCGCCATCCTCGGCCCGGAAGACCATATCGTCTCCGACGAGTTGAACCACGCCAGCATCATCGATGGCTGCCGGCTCTCCAAGGCCAAAATCCACGTTTTCCCGCACAAGGACGCGGCGGCGGCCGGGAAGATTCTCGCGGAACTCGACTCCGCGCCCGGCCGCAAGCTGCTGATCTCCGATGGCGTCTTTTCCATGGACGGCGACATTGGCGCGCTGCCCGGCCTGGCGGAAGCGGCCGAAAAGCACGGCGCCATCATGATGGTGGACGACGCCCACGCTTCCGGCGTGCTGGGCCGCAACGGGCGCGGCACCATCGATCATTTCGGGTTGCACGGGCGCGTCCACGTGCAGGTGGGGACGCTTTCGAAAGCCATCGGCGTGCTCGGCGGGTACGTTTGCGGGAGCCGCGATTTGATCGAATTCCTGTACCACCGCGCGCGGCCATTCCTGTTTTCGACCTCCCACCCGCCAGCCGTGGCAGCCGCCTGCCTGGCGGCATTCGACGTTCTGGAGCAGGAGCCGGAACGCATTCAGAATCTGTGGGATAACACCAAATACTTCAAGCAGGGGTTGATTGCGGCTGGTTTCCATACCGGAAACAGCGAAACCCCCATCACCCCGGTGATTGTGGGCGAAGCCAGGCTGGCGCACGATCTCTCGCGCGCTCTGTTCGAGGGAGGTGTGCTGGCCACGGGCATCGGCTTCCCCACGGTGCCCAAGGGCAAGGCGCGGGTGCGCACCATCGTCACCGCCACGCACACCAAAGCGGAACTCGACCACGCGCTGGAAGTGTTCAGGAAGGTCGGGAAACAGCTCGGGATTCTGCCGTAGGTTGCGGCAGATCCTCGATTTATCCCACGACGGATCATTGCGCAAACCCGTTGACATTCAATCGTCACCAATGACATAATCTGGTGCAACCCACTTGTTTGCTTCTGGGAGGAAACCATGAAAAAGCTACTCTGCGTTTGCCTGCTGGCGGCCCTCTCCGTGGCCTGCCTTGCCGCTCAAGACGTTTTCGCCACCATCGGAGGAACCATCCTCGATCCCTCCGGTGCCGCCGTACCCAATGCCAAGGTCACGGTCACCAATACCGACCGCAACCAGGTGATCCGCACCGTCACGTCCGACGTGAATGGGGTCTATTCGGCGCCGCTGCTTCCCATCGGCGCCTACTCCGTCAAGGTGGAAGTTAGCGGTTTCAAGACCGAGACCCGCACCGGCATCGTGGTCAACGTCGCCGATGACCTGAAGATCAACATCTCTCTCCAGGTCGGAGCGGTCACCGACGCCATCGAAGTTAAAGAAGAGGTCACGCCGGTGGAAACCGGTACCGCCGCCGCAGCCACCACCATCGACGGCACCCAGGTGCGCGAACTGGCCCTCAATACCAGAAACTACGAGGCCCTGGTCGGGCTTATGCCCGGCGTCGCTATCAAGCCCAACCCGGTCGATGAGTTCTACATCGGCAACTCGGTGCCCTCCGGCCTATCCGCCCAGACTCCGTACTACGTGAACGGCAACCGCTACTCCGCCAACAACTGGATGGTGGATGGCGCCGACAACCTGGACCGCGGCGCCAATCTCACCCTCATGACCTTCCCCAGCGTCGATTCCATCGCCGAGTTCAAGGTGGAGCGCAGCCTCTACTCCGCCGATACCGGCCGCGCCGGCGGCGGCCAGATCAACGTGGTGACCAAGAACGGCACCAGCCAGTTCCACGGCAGCCTCTACGAATTCTTCCGCAACGACAAACTGGCCGCCAACAACTGGAGCAACAATGCCAACAGCGTGAACTTGGTCAATGGCAAAGCCGCGGTCCCGCCGCTTCGATGGAATGATTTCGGCGGCACCATCGGCGGGCCGGTTCCCCTGGGCCACCACAACGCGGACAAGAACAAGACGTTCTTCTTCTTCTCCGAGGAAGCCCGCCGCATTCATACCTACACCACCCTGAATCCCACCATACCCACCACCGGCATGCTGCAGGGCGCCTTCACCCAGCCGGTCTGTATCACCGTTGTCACCGGCGGTTGTCCCACCGGTTCCGCGCCGGTCACCCAGATCCCAGCCAACCTGATCAACGCCAATTCGGCTGCTTATATCAAAGACATTTTCAGCAAGCTGCCGCTCCTCGCCGGCAGCACCACGGCCGGATTCTTCCCGGTGCAGAACATCTTCAACAGCCGCCAGGAAGTGGTGCGCATCGATCAGAACTTCGGTCAGAAGTTCAGTCTCTGGGGGAAGTTCTCAAACGACGTCATTCCCACCGTTGAGCCCGGCGGACTGTTTACCGGCTCCGCCATCCCCTACGTGGCCAACACCAACACCAATTCGCCGGGAAAGATCTTCGTGGTCCACGCCGTCAATTTGATTAGTCCCACCCTGATCAGCGATGCTTCGTTCAATTTCTCGCAGAGCAAGATCATTTCCACGCCCGAGGGATGGATGTCCAAATCCCAAAGCCCCGACATCAATCCCGCCGAGCCGTTCCCCAATTCGCAGGGAGTGGTGCCGGAACTGACGTTCACCGGTGGATCGTCGTTGGTCGGTTATGGTCCTTACAACGAGCGCAACCGCAACATCGCCTTCTCGGAAAATGTGACCTGGACCAGGAGCCGTCACATTCTCAAGTTCGGCGGCATCCTGACCCGCTACAACAAGACCGAGAATGCCGCCAACCAGGAAGGCGCTTTTGGATTCTCCAACACCGGCGCGCCCAGCGGCACCGCCAGCTTCAACCAGTCCTGGGCCAGTTTCCTGTTGGGCAACGTGGCCAGTTTCAGCATGCCCTCCATGGACATCACCCCCAACCTGTCACAGTGGCAAATGGAAGCGTACGCGCAGGACGATTTCAAGCTCAGCCCCCGCCTGACGGTCTCCCTGGGGTTGCGTTGGTCCTTCTATGGCCAACCCACCGGTACCGACAACTTGCTGGATAACTTCGATCCCGGCGCGTACGTTGCGGCCAACGCCCCCAAGATCGATCCCACCACCGGCAATGTGGTCACGGGTACCGGCAATAACTGGCAGACCAACGGTGTGATTATCGCCGGCAAGAACTCACCCTTTGGCGACCACGTCAGCAACCAGGTGAAGAAGAACTTTGCGCCCCGTCTGGGCATTGTCTGGGACCCATTTGGTGACGGCAAGACTGCCGTCCGCAGCGGCTTCGGGGTGTACTACGATTCCGCCGCCATCGGCCGCTATGAGACCAACGTGTTCGCCAATCCGCCCTATGTTCAGAGCGTGAGTATCTCCAACGCCTCGTTCTCGAACATTTCCGCCGGTACGGTTGGAGTGTCGGCGGCCCCGCTGGTGCTGGACGGCACGCAGATCCCCGCCCTGATTCCTTACACCATGAGCTGGAGCTTCGACATCCAGCGCCGCCTGCCCAAGAGCCTGGTCCTCGATGTGGGCTACTACGGTTCCAAAGCCACTCACCTCCAAGGTCTCGTAGATATCAACCAGGTGGCGCCCGGCGTGGCGCTTGCCGCCGGTCTGCACACCGCCAATGGCAACACCGTCTTCACCACCACCGACGAGCCGCGCATTAACGCCGTGCGGCCGTACCTCGGTTTCAACGCCATCAATGTCCAGGAAACCGCTTTCGATTCCAATTACCACTCGCTCCAGGTGAACATCCGCAAGAGCTTCGGCACCGCCGGCCAGTTCAATGCCGCCTACACCTGGTCCAAGAACCTCACCGACTCCGGAACGGACGCCACTGCCCCCCAGAGCAGCTTCAACTGGCACGAAGGCGAGTACGGGTTGGGTCCCGCCGACCGCACGCAGGTGCTCACGTTCAACTATGTGTACACCATACCGATCTTCGCCCACGGCCACGGAGTTGCGAACCAGGTCCTCGGCGGCTGGGAAGTCTCCGGTATCCCGACCTTCTATACCGGCGCGCCGTTCACCGTCACCACCTCCAGCGTCGATCCGGCTGGTCTCGGCCTGCTCGGTTCCAGCGCTTCCAGTTCGCGGCCCGACGAGGTCTGCGATCCTCAGGCCAACGCGCCGCATAACTATGTGGCCGTCTCCGGCTCGGGAAAGCCCACCTGGTTCAACACCGCCTGCTTCGTGCCGGTGCCGCAGGGCGCCGTCCGGCCCGGCAACGTCGGCCGGAACACGGTCCGCGGACCCGGTTTCTTCGGTTGGGATGCCAGCCTGATGAAGAACTTCAACCTGTACAAGGAAGACCGGGTGAAGTTGCAGCTTCGCGGGGAAGCGTTCAACGTGCTCAACTGGGTGAATCCCGGTGCGTTTGCCAGCGCCAACATCACCAGCGCCTCGTTCGGCCAAATCGCGTCGTACCGCGCCGCCCGCCGCGTGCAGCTCGCCGCCAAAATCACGTTCTAAGGAACCCGTGGCGCAGGCACTCCTGCCTGCCGGGTCGGCACTCCTGCCGACGCTCCTGCGTCACAACCGCGCATGTGTCGAGATGAGTCTCGACACGGCAGGCAGGAGTGCCTGCGCCACGCTACGCCGTCTCTTCGATGGGCATAAACGGGCTGATCAGGTTGCTCTGGCCGTCGAACTCGAAATCGACCGTGGCCTCGATCTCCAGCAGCGGGTTCTTCTCCACCTCGCCGCGCAGGTTTTCGCTGCACGCCAGCCGGCCCAGTTCCATGGTGTTGCGAATCCAGACGTAGGTGACTTCGTCGAGCGAGATTTTGCCCACCGTGGGGACGATGCGCTCCAGGCACTCGCGGTCGGTGGGGAAGTGGATGGGGGTGCGGATCGCCGAAGGTGTGTTGGCGGTCAGCGAATTGATCCAGGTGGGTTCCCAGTCGATGCGGTTCACCAGGCGGTCCGTCACCACGTCCGCCATGCCCAGGCCCACGCCGCTGTTGTAGGTCAGCTCGCTCAGGTTGCGCACGAAAATGCGCTCGAATTTGGGCGTGTCCGGCCACGGGTTGTATTCGCCCTGGACGCTGCGGTTGCACACCTTGGTATCCATGCCGGCGCCGCTGATATTCTTGCCGATCTCGTCCATGATGAGGATGTCGGCGTCCATGGGGATTCTTCCCATCCACGTCTTGACCAGCGCCAGGTTCTCCTCCTCGCGCTGCTCCATGACCTCCACCGGCACGGCGTCCAGCTTGCCGGTGTGGTGCTGGGCGTCCTCGAGGATCGCCAGGCCGCCCAGAATCTTGCCGGACTTGAGGACCTGGCGGCCCACGCTGCGGATGACGTGCTCCAGACCCAGACGGTAGGCGTAGGCATGATAACGCTGCGCGCCTTCGAACTTGCCCAGCCCGATGGCCATCATCTTGAACAGGCCGCTTTCGATCTTGCCCGCGAAATCCGTGTGCCACTTGACGCGGCCCACCAGCATCACGCCGTCGGATTGGTAGGCCATTTTGTCCATGAAGGCTTCGATCCCGTCGGCGGTCTTGCCCAACGAGACTACTTCGAGCTGGCTCACCACCGGGCACCCCATGCTGGCCTCGGTAATGCCGTAGTGCGCCAGCACGTCCGCCTGCCCCTCGGCCGATGCCGCCCCATGGCTCCCCATGGCGGGGAAGAGGAACGGCCGCATCCCCTGATCTTTCCAGTACTGGACCACGCCGCGGACGATAGTGGCGAGGCTATGGATGCCGCGGCTGCCCACGCCGATGGCCACGCGCGATCCGGGTTTCAAGCGTCCGGCAAACCCGGAGCCGGCCAACTGCTTTCGCACTTCGGCGGCCACATCCGCGATGCGGCGGTCGGGAAACTTCTGGCGCACCAGAACCAAGCGGGGAAATTGCATGATGTTCCCATTCTAACCTCAACCGCGGCGCCCAGCCCCCAACCTACTCCGCGTCCGTGGCCCACTCCGATTCGAGCATGTGCGAGTACTCGCCGGAAGCGTACAGGTCGAAGCGAAAATTCGCCGATGCCACCGTGCGGTACGGCTGGGAATCCATGTAGCACTGGTACAGAAAGTCCGCGTAGCGGTGGTAGTTTCGCAGGAACTCCTCGGCCAGCGTGTCGAAGACCGGAGGCTGGATGAACATGGCGTTCAGCCCGATGGCGCGCGTGAAGATGGAAACGTAGTCCGCCACGCCCCACCGGACGAGTTTCTCCTTCACCGCTTCCGGCGGGTCCGCGGTCAGCAGCGCGGCGAAACTTTGCGGGCGGATTTCGGCGCCGCTCAGCTCCGGCGCCCGCTGGCTCCATTCCACGCATTGTCCGATCCAGCGGAATACGTCCTTACCCAGGTAATAGAGCATGCGGATCTCGGAGTACCGGCCGGCCAGCAGCCGGCGCTGGAGGTCTTCCTGGTCCGAACCGTCGCCGGGGATCAGGCCGGACAGCATGAGGGCGGCCTTGGAGTTCTCCAGCAGGACGGAGGGTGGGACCCGTTCGTTAAAGGGGTGCAGGATGAGCGGCGGCAGCTCCCACACCCTCTCGCCCAGGGTCGTTATCGGAAGTGACATATTCCTCCGATTCTCTTATCGGCAGCCACCGTCAGAACTTGAAGCCCAAACCCCTATCCCACGTCCAATCCGAGGAAGCGCCGCGCGTTTTCGTAACAGATATCGCGAATCATGGGGCCGCTAAGCGAATCGTCGTCCGGGATGAAGCCGGCTTCGATGTCCTTGCCGAACAAATCGCACAGCAGCCTCCGGAAATATTCGTGCCGCGGGTAGGACATGAACGAGCGCGAATCCGTCAGCATCCCCACGAAGCGTGAAATCAGGCCGCAACTGGAGAGCGCATTCATCTGCCACTCCATGGCCTCTTTCTGATCCAGGAACCACCAGGCGCTGCCGAATTGGATCTTGCCGGCGATGGAGCCGTCCTGGAAATTGCCGATCATGGTGGCGAGCGTGTAGTTGTCGGCCGGGTTGAGATTGTAGAGCACCGTTTTGGGCAGGGCGTTGTCCCGGTCGAGACGGTCCAAATACGCGCCCAGCGCGTCGGCCTGCGGCCAGTCGCCGATGGAATCGAAGCCCGTATCGGGACCGAGCTGGCCGAAGCGCCGGGTGTTGCCGTTGCGCCGCGCGCCCAGGTGAAGCTGCTTGGTCCAGCCCTTCTCCGCGTCCAGATGCCCGAAGAACAGCATGAGGTTGGCGGCGAAGCGGCCCTGCTCCTGGGGCGTGGCCGCGTGTCCGGCGCGCGCCCTGCCGAAAATCGTCGCCGCTTCCTGTTCCGTGCAGAAGTCGGCATAGGCGTGGTTGAGGCCGTGATCGGAGAGGCGGCCGCCCAGTTGGTGGAAGAAATCGTGCCGCCGGCGGAGCGCGTCCAGCAAATCGGTCAACGTCCCGATACTGATGTTGCTGGCGGCTTCCAGGCGCGCCACCCAGGGGTTGAACATCTCGGGCAGGTGGACATTGAGCGCTTTGTCCGGACGGAAAGCGGGGAAAACTTTGGTTTCCAGGCTCGAGGCCGCGATGGCCTTGTGCCACCCCAGGTCGTCGGTGGGGTCGTCGGTCGTGCAGACGGCTTTGACGCGGAATTTCCGCAGAATGCCGTGCGCCCGCAGCTCGCTCGAGGCCAGCAGCGCATTGGCGCGATCCCAGATGCGGGGAGCGCTCGATTCATCGAGCAGCTCGTCGATGCCGAAATAGCGTTTCTGCTCCAGGTGCGTCCAGTGGTACAGCGGATTGCGGAGCGTCTGGGGCACGGTGCGCGCCCATGCCAGAAACTTCTCGTAAGGCGGCGCATCGCCGGTGCAGTAGCGCTCGTCGACGCCGTTGGCCCGCATGGCGCGCCACTTGTAATGGTCGCCCTCGAGGGCGATTTCGAAGAGGTTCCGGAACTGGCGGTTCTCGGCCACGTCCTTGGGCGGCAGGTGGCAGTGGTAGTCGAGGATCGGTTCGCCTTCGGCGTACTCGTGGTAGAGTCGCCGGGCGGTCTTGGTGCTCAGCAGAAAATCTTCGTGGATAAATGGCATAAAGCCTCTAACTGCCGATTGAAACACAAATCGGGCGACGCGGAGCGAGGGGGTGTTTCCGGCCGGTCCACCAAGCGCCTGCTCCACAGCTACAATGTAAGGCCATGCCCTTGCGCCATCGTCTGGAGCAGTATTTCGAGTTCAAGCAACTCGGCGCCACCTGGAAGACCGAAATTCTGGCCGGGTTCACCACCTTCATGACGATGGCGTACATTGTCTTCGTCAACCCCGCGATCCTGCACGAGACCGGCATGCCGCTGGCGGCGGTGACGGCGGCCACGTGCATCTCGGCCGCCGTGGGGAGTTTCCTCATGGGAGGCTTTGCCAAGTACCCCATCGCGCTGGCGCCAGGCATGGGGTTGAACGCTTACTTCACCTACACCGTGGTGAAGGGGATGGGAGTTCCGTGGCAGGCGGCGCTGGGGGCCGTGTTCATCTCCGGCGTGGCCTTCCTCCTGCTGACCGTGCTGGGAGTGAGGCAGCTTATCATCTCCACCATTCCCTGCGAGCTGTACGCGGCGGTGGCGGCGGGCGTGGGGCTGTTCATCGCCCTGCTCGGTTTCCGCAACTCGGGGATCATCGTGCCCAACGCCGCCACCACGGTGACGCTCGGCAACCTGCAAGACAAGAGCACCGCGCTGGCCATCTTCGGGCTGCTGCTGATCGCCGCGCTGCTGGCGTGGCGCGTGCGCGCGGCCATGCTGATCGGCATCCTCGCCACCACCGCTATCGGCCTGGCCACGGGGGTGGCGAAATGGGCGCCGCACTGGTACCGCTTGAGCGACCTCTCGGCCACGGCTTTCAAGCTCGACCTGCCGGCCACCTTGCGCATCGGCTTCCTGGAAATCGTTTTTGTGTTCCTGTTCATCGACCTGTTCGACAACATCGGAACGCTGGTGGCAGTGGGCAAGCGGGCGAATCTTTTCGACAAGACGCACCAGATTCCGCGCGTCAACCGCATCCTGCTATCCGACGCCACGGCCACCATCGTAGGCTCGCTCACCGGCACTTCCACCGTGGTGAGCTACATCGAGAGCGCCGCGGGAGTGGCCGCCGGCGGGCGCAGCGGGGTGACCGCCATCGTCACCGGCCTGCTGTTTGTAGGGGCGCTGTTTGTGGCCCCGGTGGTGGGGGCCATCCCCGCCGCCGCCACCGCGCCGGCGCTGATCATTGTAGGCAGCCTGATGGTGGGGGTGGTGGCGGAGATTCAATGGCAGGATCCCGAAGTGGCCGTGCCCGCATTCCTCACCATGATGACGATCCCCCTGACCTTCAGCATCGCCAACGGCCTGGCATTCGGTTTCACGGCCTACACGCTGATGAAAATGGCGCGCGGCAAGTTCCGCCAGGTGAACTGGTTCGTATACGCGCTGACGGCCCTGTTCATCGCGCGGTTTGTGTACCTGTCGCGGTAGCGCCGGGCCCAGTGGGCGCCCCCTTTGCCGCCGGTATGTTCACGGAATCAGCCGAAGCCGCTTTCCGCCTTTGAGCCGAAACACTTCGAAATCGCGGCGGCCCAGCGTAAACACGGCATCGATGGACTCCCGGTTCGCGAGGTGGAGTAACGCAGCGTCGGCCAGTTGTACGCCGAGGGTACGGTACTTGGTAAGGATGGCCGCTATCGAAGTGATATCGGAGGCATCCAGCGGCACAAGTTCAAAGACTCCGGTTTCGAAAGCGGCCATCAGCTTGGTCATCGCTGCCGGATGGCGGCGCAACAGCCACGCTGCTTCCGTCAGCACGGGCCAGCAGGCCAGCAGTGGCGCCCGCAATTCGCGGAGCTGGGCCACGCACCGAACGTGGTGTTCGTCAGCTTCCCCGAGGATCGCTACGATCGGGCCAGTGTCCAGCAGCACTCGCTCTGTCAAGATTCACCAAAACCGTCGAAGTGCCGCGGGTTCGTGCTTAGATCCCGGCATCCCCCCTTAACCGCGCCAATCAGCCCGGCCTTCAATGCGAGATCGTATGCGGTTTCTCCAGCCTCGGGTTGCGAAAGCTGTCGCTCCAGCGCTTCGCGAACTAGGCAGGATTCGCGCTTTCCGGTTCGGACGGCGGTGGCCTCTAACCTTCGGCGCAGAGCGGAGGTAAGCCGGACCGAGATGCGATATTCCTTCATGGCGTCTGTATGACATTTTATCAGACCTGTCCGACAGTGGCGACGCCCTTCGTATTTCTTGCGGGAATTTAATGTAACCTATTGAGGGATTTGGGAATCCCAGGTGTTGAATGCGTAGGAGGAACCACATGATGCGGAAGATCGAGTTGTTAGCAGCTCTGTTGGCGGTGGCGGTAGCGCCGGCGCTGGCGGACGCCGGAGATCCCCCGTCGCGCGTGGCGCGGCTGAACTATCAGAACGGGACGGTCTCCTTCCGGCCGGGGACCGTCGAAGAATGGAGGGCGGCCTCGCTGAACTATCCTCTCACCACGGGCGACCATCTCTGGGCCGACGCCGGCGCGCAGGTGGAAATGCACATCGGGTCCACGGCCATCCGCATGGGGTCGCAAACGGCGCTGGCCATCCTCAACCTCGACGGCCAAATGGCGCAGCTCAGCCTCACGCAGGGCGTGCTCGAGGTCCACATCCGGTACGTGGGAAATCAGGAGGCCTACGAAATCGACACGCCCAATGTGGCGGTCTCTCTCATGGGGCCCGGCGACTACCGCATCGATGTCGATGGCGATAACAACATCACCACCGTCACCGTGCGGGGCGGGGACGCCCAGGTCAACGGCGGCGGGGCGACGTTCGCGATTCCCGCGGGCCAAAGCGCGCGCATCAGCGGCGTCGATACGCTGAGCCAGGACGTGGGCAGCGCCCCGCCTCCGGACCAGTTCGACAACTGGTGCCAGATGCGCGACCGGCGCGAAGACCAGTCGCAATCGGCGCGCTACGTTCCCCGCGAGACCACCGGCTATGAAGATCTGGATCAGTACGGCGTGTGGCGAGAGGTTCCGCCGTACGGCTGGGTCTGGGCGCCGACGGGAATGATGGCGGGATGGGCGCCGTACCGCTACGGCCACTGGGTCTGGGTAGATCCGTGGGGCTGGACGTGGATCGACGACGCGCCCTGGGGGTTCGCGCCATTCCACTACGGCCGGTGGGCGTTCGCGGGCGCCGGTTGGGTGTGGGTGCCCGGCGTCATGGCGGTGCGCCCCGTGTATGCCCCGGCGCTGGTGGCCTTCGTGGGAGTTGGTGGTGTGGGAATGGCGGCCTGGTTCCCGCTGGGCCCCGGCGAAGCGTACCGGCCGGGCCTCAACGTGCGCTACGTGAACCAGGGCGTGGTGGGCGCGGTGACGGTGGTGCCCCACGATGCTTTCGTGGGGGCGCGGCCGGTAGCGCGGGCCATGGTGGTGGTGCCACAGCGCGAGATCATGCAGGCGCAGGTGGTGGGCTCGACCGCGCCCATCGCGCCGGCACGGGAAAGCGTGCTGGCGGGCGGCGCCGCGGTTCGGACGCCTCCGGCCCGGGTGGCGGACCGCGCCGTGTTCGCCAAGACCGCTCCGCCTCCTGCACGGGTTTCAAGCGTTGAGAGCCTGCGCCCCACCGGGCCCGGAGGGCACCCCGCCGCGCGCCCGGTTGTGGTGCGAGGCCCCGGAGCTGGGGTGGAGGCGCGTCCGGAACGGCCGGCGATGCCGCCTGTGCGCAACGACCGGCCGCCCGCCGTTCAGACGCCCCAGGTCCGGCCCGACAGGCCCGTGACTCAGGCGCCGGCGCCCGCGGCCAGTCCGGTAACCCGGCCCGAGAGGCCTCTGACTCAGCAGGCGCCGGCGCCCGCGGCCAATCCGGCAGCCCGGCCCGCCGAGCAGCCGCGGGCTGAACAGCCCAAGCCCGCCGAGAAGAAAGCCGTCAAGAAGACGGAGAAGAAGGAAGAGAAGAAAGACAACCGCTGATGTCGCGTCCGGCGTAATAATTGACAGTCTTGCAGACGCGGATGTGGGGCAGGTTATCCAACCTGCGGACCCGCTTTCCAGCGGGTCCAGCCGCCTGAAAGGCGGCTGCGGGCAGGATTGCCCGCCCCACAAAATAGCCCCTTACTGCGTCTTGGCTTTTTGGCTGAACGGCGGTTCCTTGCCCGAGTGCACGGCGTAGAGCCGGCGGTGGGTCGTCTTCATGGCCTCGATCAGCTCGTGGTAAGGCCGGCCGGTCACATCCACCAAGCCGATGTTGTAGTTTTCGCCGTCCATGCGGCCGGTGACGGATTCGTCGGCCCAGGTGAACCAGCTTGCGCCGATGAAGGCGGGGAACGCCGCGGCCTGCTCGACGTAGTATCGGTAGGCCACGCCGCGCTCCTGCTGATTGGCCACCTGGACGAGACCGGCCGCCAGGCCCCGGCCCGGTGTGCCGTTGTGGAACTCGCCCACCATGATGGGCCGCCCGGTCTGCTCGTACACCTGGGCCAGCACTTCCGGATTCACGGCATACGCATAGACGTTCATGCTGTAGACATCGAAGGTGCGGGATGCGCGGACGATCTCGGGCGCGGGAACGCCGCCGCCGAAGCGCAAGCCCAGGTTCAGGTGATGGGGGTCGTGCTTGCGGATGGCCGCGTTGACCACCTCGAGGAATTTGTCGAAGGCGCGGTAGACAAACTGCTTGCGGCGCTCCGGAGTATCTCCTTCGGCGAGGAACGCCTTGGCTTCCCGCTGAATGGCGCTGGGGGGACGTTCGAGAATGGTATCGACCACCAGCGACTCCCTCCCCGGCCAGGGCGGTTCGTTGCCAATGAAGTACCCCAACAGGTACGGGTCGTTTTGACGCGGCGCGCACTGTTCGGCGGCGACCTTGTCGGCGATCTGGAGGAACTCCGGCGCGTACACGTCGGGCATGCCCATGTAGCCGGTTTCCATACCCCAGCCCCGCAGGAAAACGATGTAGGCTTTCTTGTGCGTGTCCCACAGCCGGGCGTCGCTCCAGTTGCCGATGGTGTTGAGTCCCCAGGTGTCCAGGCGCCGGATGGCGAAATCGACCCATTGCGTGTTCCAGTCGGGGCCGAATCGCCGCAACATGTTCCAGGCAGTGAAACCGCCACCGGCGGGGGGCAGCGCGGCGTAGTAGCTCTCGCGGCCCGCGGTGCGCGTCTCCGCGCCGCCGCCTCTCATGCCATTGGAGCTGACGGAAAAGAACAGGTGCCCGTCGGGATCGACGAACCACCACTTCCCATCCACTTGCTCGACGCGGAAGAAGCCCGTCGGCTTGGCTTTGGTGCCTAGGTAACCGCCGTACCGGCAATAGTTGAAGTCGCCGGGGCCGAGGTCTTTTTCCTCTTGCGCCCCGTCGGTCTTCAACTGCGCGAGGCTCTTGATCTTGCCGGGCCAGTCCGAGAGAATCCACTGTCCGAACTCATCGACCACCGGCTTGGGCTCGAGGATCTCCGAGCCGGGGTCCTCCTTGGACAGCCGGACCGAGCGGATCTCGAGCGTCGGCTTGCCCACCGGATTCTGCATGGTGAAGCCCAAAGCCTGGACCGCGCTCACCGGGCCGTACGGGCCGCCCACGCCCATCCAGAAGGAGTTTCGGAACTTGTTTCCCAGCGACGCCAGGTCGAAGCCCTCGCGGTCGGGCCGCTGGAAATACTTGAGTGGGATGGCGGCGCGGATCCAAGCGCCCCCGCCAAACAAGTGCAGCCGCATGTTGCGCGCGCCGTCGGCGGTGTAGACCCGGAGGACCATTCTCTGAGGGGAAGACGCTTTCAATTCCAGGACCAGGTAGTCGTAGCCGGACCAGTCGGATGGCAGATCGGGGTTCAGGTCTTTCAGCGTCCACTTATGCTCGGCGGTTTCGCCTTGGAAAACCACCGGCTGGGTTTCCGCCGCGGCGGTGGCAAGCCCAGCGGCAAGAAATGCGAGCGAGGCGATCAATGTTCGATGCATGGCGGACCTCCCGGGATTGGTTCGAGCGCTTGTACTCCCACATGGTAGTCCACTGCGCGGGCTAGCGGCCGGGGGTCGGGGGTCGGGGGTTGGGGGGGGTGGGGGCCAGGGGCCGGGGGTTGGGGGCCAGGGGTTGGGGGTCGGGGGCTAGGAATTGGGTTCGTTTCGCAAGGGGTGCAAGTGGTTTCGTTTGTTTCGGGTTCCGCAAAATTGGCTTCGTTTCGCAATTCTTCCCGCAGGGCTTTGAGGCGGTCGAATTCCTCGATGGCGCGGCGGTACTGGCGCTCCGCCTGGGCCTGATAGCGTAGCAGCAGGGCAAAACTGTTGGTCTGGCGGATCAGGCGGTGGAAGCCATCGCCCAGAGTGAGGTTGCGGTTCTGGGCCTTGGTGATTTCGATGTTCCCGGCGAGGACTTCGTTGATGAGGAGGATGGGGTCCCCGGTGGTGGGATCGCAAGACTCGTTCAGGCAGGCGGTGAAGAAGCCGGACTCAAGGCGGGCGGCGCGGAGGATGGCCTGCTGGGCGAGGGCGATGCGCTCGAGGGCGAAGAGTTCCTGGGAGTTGGCGGGATGGTAGACGGCGATGAGGTCTTCCCTGAGATTGGCGACCTCATCGAGGTCTTCGAGGGGCCCAGAGGGCACCCCAACGGCGAAGCTGGAAGCGGTGAAGCCGTGTTTGCGGGCATTTTGGGCGGAGCGGTGCTTGCCCTCCGAGGTGCGGGGGCCGGTGGATTTGGCGGCGTTGGCACGATTGGCGGCGAGTTGTTCCGGGGAAACGGTATGAGACATGGGAATATTACCCTCCGTTTTGAGGATGGCATGGGGAGGGGCTTGAGTCTGAAATTAGCGGCGGCAAGTGGTGGGAAGGAAAGGGGTTGTTTTTGAGGAAATCTGTGACCAGAAAACCGGCTCTGGGGGCCGGCGGGACGCACAGGGCAGGATAGGGCGGCATGCGGCCGAGTGGCGGGCTCCTGGAGTGACGGAGACGTATCAGGGCTAACATCCCACAACGCCGTCATTCGCCCACAATGGTCGTCTCGCGCCCAATGGAGATGCGTCCCGCGGCTCGGCACGCACCCACATAAGTACTCACATAAAGTGCTCCCACGCTGGTTGATTTCCGTGGTATTTAGAGGTACTCGGAGAATCAATTCAGAGTATCGAAATCACCGTTCAATGCTCGAGTTGATGGAGCAGTTCCAGCGCTTCCGGGTAGTTCGGGCGCAGCCTCAGCGCCTCCCGCAGTTCTGCCGCGGCCTCTTCCCGTTTGTGCTGCAGAGACAATGCGGACCCCAGGCCAAAGTGGGCCTCGGCGTCATCCGGCTTGTAGCGCAGCCCCTCGCGGAATTTTGCAATCGCCTCATCGATTTTCTTCGAATACAGGAACGCGAATCCCATGCTAAAGTGCGCGGCGGCATAGTCCGGCTTGAGCCGGAGCACTTCACCAAGCTCTTTCAATCCCTGACCGTCATTCCCTCGTTGCAGCAGGGCAACACCCAAGTTGAGACGGGCAGTAGTATTCATTGGGTTCAGTTGGACGGATTTCTGAAAGTATGCGATTGCCCCGTCCAACTTCGCGCCTCTATCCAGAATCACGCCGAGCTTGTCGTAGATTCCGGAGTTGTTGGGATCGTGCTTCAGGGCGGCCTGGAACTGGGAGACAGCTTCGCCGGTATCCCCTCGCGCGTCGGCAAGCAGGCCCAGATAGAGATGGGCATCGGCGCGATTGGCATACGGGCGCACAAGGGCGCGGAGCCGTTCAACGGCTGCAGCCGTCTTGAGGGTTTCGAAAAAGTCATCCGCGAACATCCACAAGGGCGACACATCGTCCGGCCTTAGTCGAAGGCACTCACCAAGCTGCGTCAGCGCTTCGTCGACAGCCTCCGGTTTGTCTCCGTAAAAGGTGAGCAGGGTGCGAGCGAGAAAGTTCCGGATATCGGGGTCCGTGGGGTCAACTTCGGCTGCACGACGAGCTACCTGAATCGCCCGATCGGGATATCCCAGATGGCTCAGCAGGCCGGCTTGTTTGAGCAAACGCGTGGAAGAATAACAAAGACCAATTAATTGCTCGTTCAAAGGGTCTTCTGCCGGAGGCACGACCTTCCACTTGCTCAGGAGAATGCTTTGTCGCGCCTCTGCAGCCTTGTCCGCTTGCCCGAGCGCCTCATAGGCCTCTTGCAGCAATTCGTAGGGTGGCTGCAGATATGGATAGGCGCGTGATAGGGGAACCATGCGCTCGATCACTTTGTTCCACTCCTGGCGGCGCGCCGCAACGCGACCGAGTCCGAAAGTCGCTTGCAGAGAGGCGCTGCCACCAGGCACCCGAGCGGCCATTTCATAATATTGTGCAGCATCGTCCAACCTGTCCAGCTTGAAGAACCCGTCAGCCAGCTTTAGCAGAGCTTGGACATGATCGGGCTTGAGCCGCAGCGTCTCCTGCAATAACCTGAACTCTTCCTTTTCGTTCCCGTTCTCCTCCTCCAGGAATGCCTGACAATACACCCATCGATAGTCATGAGGAGCCAGCCGCGCGGCAATCCGATAGGCACGTGCGGCCTGGTCTAGAAACAGGTTTGCATGGTAAGCCTCCCCGAGTTTGCCTTCCGCTTCGGCTGATCCAGGCCGCCTTCGGGCCTCCTGATCCGCGCTCTCGAGCAACGCGCGAAGACTTGGGTTGAGCGTTCGCAGGTCCGGCAACTTGGGGAAATCCTCCGGCAACCTTGCCGGAAGCAGGATTGGCACCAGCAGCCATGTGGCCACGCCCAGCGCCACGGCAAGCCCGCCGGCTTTCAGAAGCGCCGACTTATCGTAGCCACGATGATCGTCGCGAGATTCGGGTCTCATGTTTTCTTTGCGCACAGCGAACCTGCATCTTATTGTGCGTACCGCATACAGTAGACTTTCCACGCGAAGAGCTCAGGGATCTGAAACGTCCCTGATTCCGGGAACATCCGGCCAACTTGCGGCGCCTGACCCCAGTGATTGAGCCAGAGCACCACGCGCCCGTCATTGGTAAATGGCTGATAAACGTCCATCCGCACGGAAACCAGGTCGGGCTTCCCGTCCCCGTTCATATCTGCCGCTTCGAGGCTTATGAGATGAGTGGGAGAGTGGCTGATGTCATGCTCTGTAAAGTTCATTTTGCCGTCGTTCTCAAACCAGACGATGCTCTGCGAGTCCGGCCGCTCCCAAAAGTTGTAGCAACTGACTGCCGCGACATCCAAATGGCCATCGCCATTCAAGTCGGCCGCCACCGCGGCGCTGGCCCCCGGGAGAAGACCGATGGAGTGATGCTCAAATTTGAAGTTGCCCTTATTCTCGAGCCATTGGACGCTGTGCCAGGGGCGTGGGCGCGGCGGCAAATAGTCGAAGGCATCCCCATTGGTGTATAGGATGTCCACTAATCCGTCCTGGTTCAGGTCTACGAGTCTGATGCCGCTGCTGCCATAGTCTTCGTTGGTGCTGCCCCAAACCAGGTGCGACTTGAAGTTTCCGTGTCCATCGTTCTCGAACACGTAGACCTCTTCCCATTCCTGGCTGACCAGGCTGACGATATCCATGTGGCCGTCTTTGTTCATGTCTGCGGGAATCGTATGGATCACTCCGGAGAGTCTCTGCAGTATGTGCGAGCGGAATTGCCAGTTGCCGAGGTTCTCCATCCAGCGGGTTTCGCCGTCGTCATAACCGAACTCGCCCACGACCAGGTCCAGACGGCCATCGCCGTTAAAATCGGCGGCACGAACGTCGGTGACCCTGGCAATGTGATCGATGATCGTATGCGGAGTGAAGTTCTGCTTTCCGTCATTCTCCAGGATCACGACGGAGCCGATCTTGTCATTGCTGGGGAAAAGCTTACCCATGCAGGCGACCAGCACGTCCAGGTGGCCATCTTTGTTGATGTCGACGGCGCTCACATGCGCGGGGGCCGGGAGCACGGGGCTGATCCATCTTTCCGTATAAACCCCGGCCGGGAATTGACGGATCCAGCCTACGCGATTCGCCAGCATATCGGCCACCAGAATGTCCGGAAGGCCATCCTTGTCGAGATCTACGATCTCCAGGCTGCCGATCCGGGGAGGATCGGCCGACGGAAATCCGATCGGCGCCGGGGTCAGAAAATCGATCTTCTTGCCATGCCCGATCTTTGCCGGGCTTGTTTCCGTATCCGCTTTTCGGGCTCCCTTGAAGATATGCTCGAACATCTGTCCGATTGAAAGGCCTGATTGGTGTGCCTGGTAGAACAGAACTAACAATGGGACGCCCAGAATGACCGCAAGTATCCTGAGACCCGGCAGCGAAGAGGAGCGTCTCGTTCCGGGCGACTTGGGTCTGACAACCTCTTTCTTCATTCTTCACTTCTCCCCTAACCGGCGAAAAAGCAGATCATACCAGCGGCGGCACTCCACAGGAAAGACCCCAGCGGAAGGGAACCCACAATTGCCCGGCGCCGATGCGATGCGCCGTCAAGCCAGCAATGATAGAGCGTCTTGATGGCCCAGGCAGCGCCGATGAGAACACAAGCTACCTGCAGCCATGGGATGGCCGGGGACCACATGATGTGCCAGGGGCTGCCGGCCATGCCCAGGAGATTCCATCCCCAATTGAACGGATCCGACAGGCTCTGGAGCAGAAAGGTCATCATCGAAAGCACGGTCGCCAGCGCAAAAGCTATCCAGCAAGCCAATCCGATGGGTATCAGCGCGGCGCAGGTTACCCGAAACTGAGTCTCCGAGACGAAAGGCGACCTGCTGACGGCAATTCCAGCTCTTGTCAGCAGATACCACAACAGAGGCAGGACTCCCAGGCATACCACCCACACCACCAGAGCATAAATCGAAAAAGTTCTCCAATGTTGTTTATCTACTATGTCGATCCAATTCCGGATTCTGTCCCAGGCGCCGAAATTGATGAAGCAGTACAAGCAAGCCAGGGCAAACATGACGATTGCCTGCCAGGCCTCGCCATAACTGGCAATGTCTTTGTCCCACGCCGCGTGGCGCCAGAAGACCGCGACATTATCGTACGCGCAGGTCTTCACGCACTCCATGCAGACTCCGCAATCGTTGTTCCGATCGATCTCACCCACACAGAGTCCATAAGGGCATCCCCATCCTTGGATGCTTCCGGTCAGGCAGAAATGCTCTTTGCATTCCGCGCATACTTGGGCAGAGGCCGACCGGACCATCACCCGCCCAGTCGTGGAGTAGAGGCTAATGTAGCTATTAATCGGACAAAGGTGCCTGCAAAAAATCCGCTGCTCTGGAAAGGAGGAAACCAGGATGGCCATGATGACAAGGCCGATCAATAACCAACTGGTCGCGGGAGGCAGCGCAACTATGGTGGTGCTGAAGGTCCCTAACAGAAGGAAGAGCAGCACACGCGGCCAGGCGTTGCTCAGCCACGCGGGCCAAATCAGCGGCACTCCGAATATTCGACGAGCGGATTTGTGTTCCAACCCGGCCGGATCCCGGGAAAGCCGGCGCCGCTGCAACCATTCCCCCATCAGGGGGAGAGGACAAACCGTGCACCAAATCCTCCCGCCGATCGGCACAAGCAGGACGATCAGGGCCGAGAGCCAAAGCACCCATACGATCATCGGACCCGCGTTGCGTCCGGAAACCTTGGTGCCGAACAGGCCTGCCAGGATGATGAACCAGAACACTCCCAGCATCGGGAGCGCAAGGTTGAATTGAAAGGACGGGGCTTTTACGGCCCGCTTGAGCCAGGGGAAAAGTCTGAACAAGTTGAGGCGGCGGTCGGAGCCGCTGGCGGTTCGGCGGCCCGCCAGCATCAATCCCGCTAACGGAATCGCACCCCAGAGCCCCAGGCCTCCATAAAGCAGGAAATTGGGGGCTACGATCAACTCCCCACGCTCTGTTCCGTGCAACGGGCCATTGTAAGTATGATTGCGAAATTGCGACTTAGAGATGAGCCATCCCTGCCAGCCCGGAAGTCCTGCCACGATTTCCACCGTTTCCATCTGCGTTGGGGGATCATCGGGGTGTGACAGGCGCTGGACCGACACCAGCTTGTTGCCGGGAGTGATCGAGACGTGAAGATCGTAATCCTGGAAAAAGAAACTCTGGCCAGTATCGCGCGTCGAAAAAGTGAGCTGCAGGCGATCCCCGCGATTGGCTTTAATCCGCGAGGGACTGAAGCCGTATCGGTATGCCTCGATATGGATGTCCCGCGTCTGCGGGCGATGCGCCGTAACAAAGGCGAGCCAGGCGGGGACGGCCGCACCCACAATTAGAATCAGCAGCGCCACCAGACGCCGGGGCGCAAGATTGCCGGTTTCGGGGCTCTGTTTTGGTTCCTTGACCAGAAGAAGGTCCGAGGGGGTTCCCAGAATTGGAACGACATCAGGGGCCGGGTTCATCTGATTCCGTTTCTCAACTGACACGGCTATGTGTTCCTTCCCTCCTGGGCACAAAAACAACCGCCGGAAAGCGGCCAATTCTGAAGGGCCTCGACAGAGTCCGCAGGATCATCTCGGACCGGGAAATCAACAGGCCATGGAAGCAACACGGAATGCGGTCCGAAGCATCCACCCTCCGATTACTATACCTGTATTGAAACCTGCACATCAACACAGCCCTTGGGACGATCCCAACCCAGCCTCCCGCTACTGATTAGTCCGGGATCTTTCCAAGCAGTCGTCCGAGGTACTTCTCCGCGTAGATGACGCTACGCTGGCGAACGAGCCGCTCCGGAGGATGCCGGAACAGCCCCAGTTCGGGAGCCTTTGTAACAGCTTGGCCATCTTCGGGATTCAGGATTATCCAGGCGAGAGCCTGACGCGCCACGGCGGCTTCAAACCGGCTGTTAATTTGCCGAAACACCAGCCGGGCAAACTCCGACTCCCTCGGATCGGCACAAAGATCGGCCACTGCGGCGATGGAAACAAGATTGCGAATGCTCTGTCCTGAGTCGTCGAGTTTTGCTTGAGGCCAGACGGCCAGTTTTCCGGCAAGTCCCTTCGTTTGCGCCGGGTCCAGAGTGGGCGGCGCCAGAGGCGCGACAATATCGTTGTCGCTGGGCAGACCGTCAAAGCCGATTTCTGCGATCTGCGCCTCAGTGATATTGGTCCACGCCCCGGCTTCCGCCAAGACGGGTTTCAACCGGCCCGTTTCCCAGGCGATGGCGCCGACTGCCGCCCATGAGGTCAGTGCGGCAGCCACCCACCAGCGTGCGGAGCCCATCCTTTGGCCTGCTTCCCACCGAAAGAGTTTCGTCCCCGAAACCCCCGCCGCCAGGCCGATCACGGCCAGCGCACCCAATCGGAATCCGCTGTCGTGGAGTCCGTTCAGCGCATTGAAGCAGGGTTGCAGGACCTCGACCGCATAACGGCCCGGCATGAAGCCGGCGATCCGTTGCGCCCATAGCGGCAGGACTGCCAATGGCACTCCCACTCCTCCGATCATGATCATCGGGAGGAAAATACATTGGCCAAGCGCCTGAACCGCGGGCACATTGTCTGCCAGCGCCGCGATCAGCCAACCGATTCCCAGAAAGGCCGCGGTCACAAAAAGAAATGCCAGCGTGGCCGCTCCCGGATGACTGGGAAATGGGGTGCCAAAAATGGCGCGCGCCAGGGCGATCTGAACCAGAACGGAGGAGGCGACAATCAACACTCGCGCCAGCATCGCATTGAAGACCAACCACGGAGTCGGGATCGGCAGCAAGCGGTAACGTCGCCAGATGCCCTGTTCGCGTTCGGCGACCAGCGCCGTCGGAAGCCCAAAACACGCGCCGCCCAGTATCGTGATGGTCATGATCTGGCCCATCTGAGCCAGCAACGGCGGATTATCGGCCCTGAACACACTACCGAACGCGAGGAGGAATATGATGGGCACCAGATACCCGTACACCATTCCCTGTGAGTTGCGGAAATTTAGATAAATCGTGAGCAGGAAATGGCGGATGCATCCATTCAGCGCCGGGAGTGCCGTCATGAAACTCCTCCCGGTTCGCCTCCGCCGGACCAGGGGTGGCCGGTCAGTTCGATAAAGACGTCCTCCAACGAGGGCCGGTGCAATTCAACGTCAAGCAGTTCGGCCCCCGCTTCGTCCGCTCGCCGCACCAGATCCGCCAGCAAACGATTGGGCGCCGGTGTATCCAAAATCCAACCGCAGTTGCCGTAAACAGCCCCGACTACATCGGGCAGCGAATCCACGACGGCGCTCGCCAGAGGCGGGACGGTTCGCACGATCACCCGCGCGGGCGCCTGGGCGCGGCTGATCAATTCAGCCGGCGGGGCGGCCACGATGATTCGGCCGCCATCCATAATTGCGATCTGATCGCATAGTTGGCCGGCTTCTTCCAGATCATGAGTGCTGAGGAGGACCGTCCTACCCTCCGCTCGCATCTCACGAATCAGGGTACGCAGCTTGCGGCGGGCTTGTGGATCGAGGCCGGCCGTGGGCTCGTCGAGCACCAGCAAAGTGGGCCGGTTTATCAGCGCCAGCGCAAGAAACAGCCGGTGCCGCTGCCCGCCTGAAAGCGTAGCGAAGGGGAAATCGGCGTTGGCCTCAAGGTCAAAACGCCCGAGAAGTTCGTCGCTGGCAAATGACCGAGGGTAGAACGAGCCGAAAAGATCCAGGGCCTGCCGCGGGGTAATCTTGTCCTGAAGTGTAGCCGCCTGAAGTTGAGCGCCCACGAGCAGTTTCACTTGGGTCGCATGCGTCCGGAGGTCCAACCCGTTGATCTGAATCGAACCGCCGTCGGGCTGCCGCAATCCGAGGATACATTCGAGGGTGGTCGTCTTACCGGCGCCGTTCGGTCCCAGCAGTCCGAAGATCCGGCCTGCTTCGACCTCGAAACTGACACCGCAAACCGCCTCGGTAACACCGTACCGTTTCCGTAAGCCGGCTACGGAAACCGCCGCGGCGGGCGGCCTATCAGGTTTGTCATCCGCGCCGATGTCCGGCCGAGTACGGTTGACGGCCTTACGCATTGCAGTTCCGTCATCAACGTCGCACAAAAGTCCCGGCCTGACCCGTGCAATCGGTTGTGAGACCCGTTGCCGTCTCCTACTCCACTCGGTCGTGGAAAAACCGGCAATCCCGATCGCCGCCGCTAATAGCGATGTGGGAAGCCAGCCACCACGGTTTCCACAGTTGGGACGTGGTGGCTGGCCGACGGTCCAGGCGCTATCAGAACCGGATCTTTATCATCGTCATCAGAATGCGGGGATCACGGGCGCCGCTCACACTGCCGAACCCGTTCTTGTTGTTGATGGCCCCACTCACCTCGGCAATGTTGGTGTAAGCGCCAGTCAGCGTGCTCGCCGTCAGGGACGCGTTGATGCCGCTGAACTGGGTGTGATTCCAGACGTTGAACACGTCGCAGCGGAACATGAAGTGGACCCGCTCCTTGACGGAGATCTCCTTCACGAGCGACAGGTCCCAGTCGTTGATGCCCGGCCCGGTGAGATAGTTGTAGCCGGATTCCAGGCCGAGGCTGCCTACTAGCGGAAGGGCGAAGTCGGCGGGATTGAGCCGGTAATACGGGTCCAGGCTGCCGGTCATGGGATTGCCCAGCAGACGCAACCGGGCGCCCTCGGTATACGACCCGGTGATGTTCTGGTTGCCGCCTCCGGTGGAGACACTGAAGCCCGGATTGTAAGGCGCCCCGCTGATGAACGACGTGACGCCGGCAATCTGCCAGCCGCCCAGCACGGCCTTGGCGGCTGCATTCTTGCCGGCCAGCGTTGGGAGGTTGTAGACGTAGTTGAGCGCAAACATCTGGCGGCGGTCGTTGCCGGAAGGTCCGTAGTACGCCATGTGCGTGTACTGATCGACACGAACCGCGTTGGTATCGCCGGTGGCCGTCGTCAGGTTCTTGCTCCAGGTGTAGGACAGGCCAAGGAACAGCTTGCCCACACGCCGGTTCGCCGTGACCTGCAAGGCGTTGTAATTGCCCGTGGCGGCGCTTTCGTAAAGGGTGATGCTGCCGATCCCGCGGTACGGCGCCAGAAACTGCTGCATCAGGGCCGTGGCGCCGGGGATGGTGCTGGCGGCCAGCGTCGGGTCCTGGTTCTGCGGCAGGAACGCGGCGCCATACGGGGTGTAGTTCAGGTTGCGGTTATCCTGCAAGTGGCGGCTCAGCACGCCGACGTACGCGGCGTCGAGGGAGATCCCAGCCAGCGACCGCTGGACGCCGAAAGTGTAGTTGTAGGAGTTGGGGACCGCCCCCGTCGGGTCGGCCGCATAGAAGGACGGCGGCGAGAGCAGCGCGCTCGTCGGATTGATGTCCTTCATGAAGCCGTAGGTCAGGGTCGGCTGGATGCCCAGCGGCGGGTTCCTGACGAAATCAAACACGCGATTGCCCTGGAACCGGTCGTGGTACATTCCGAAGCCGGTCCGGATGACCATCTTGTGGTCGCCGAGAGGATCCCAGGCGATGCCCAGCCGCGGGCCAGGCAACAACCCCGGGGAATTCTGAAGGTACTTGGTGAAACCATTCACGCCGCCCTGCGCGATGCCGTTGGCGACGCTTCCGGTGCCAGGGACCAGATAGCCGATATTGGCCGTGGGAACCGTCCCGCCAGTCACGGTATCTACGCCCATGCGCACCCCGTTCACCATCTGCGGATAGTACAGCCGCGGCGCCTGCGACTGCGACCACACCGTAGGCACCCACGTCGACGCCTGCAAAGAGACATCGTATTGAGGCTGTATCCAAGCCATGCGCAGCCCATAGTCCAGAGTCAGACGAGGAGTGATCTTCCAGGTGTCCTGCGCGTAGAATTCGATATTCCAGTAGCGGTATTGGCCGTTGATCATGTTGGCCGCCTGCGAGAAGGTATTATAGACGCCCATGGCGGCGTTGGAGAAACCAAACCCCGTGTCATACGGATTGTTGCTGTTGTCCCCGAAGTTGTAGGTTCCGTCGAACGCACCGAAAGATGTCTGATTCTTGATACTCTTCTGCATGTACAGGCCGAACTTGAAGGTATGCTGGTTCCACACCTTCGATACTGCGTCGGTGATATCATAAGTGGTATTGAAATTAACAAACGGGCCAGCGCCGTTGTTGCCTTGATTGGCGGCCGGCGAGTTGCCGATCTTACTGCCGCCGAACGTGAAGTACGGCAGGTAGTCGTCCTGCACGGCGCTGGGATACAGCACCGGCAGGTTGACACCGGTCTTGGCTCGCGAGAAGGCGTCCGTGGTATAGGCAATCAGAATGTTGTTGTTGCTGGAACCGACGTTCAACTCGTTCGTCATGGTGGGGCTAATGACATAGGTCATGCCCCCGGCCCAACTGTAGCCGGGGTTGGCGTACGCGATCGGGGCGATGGGCAAATTGGTTCCGAGGATCCAGGAACCGTAGACCACATCGAACGTGTTGGAATTGTGGATGTAATGTCCAAAGAGCCGGATTTTGGATGTAAGGTTGTAATCGGCTCGGACCAGGTCTTCGCGGCGCGGATACGGGTTGGACACCTGGCTCTGAAAGTTGTACCCCTTTGTGCAACCAGCCACTGCCGGCAGCGTGCAGGAATTCGGCACGTTGGGTTCAGGCATGAAACTCAGGAGCTTCACCCCAGGAGCATATAACGAAGAGGCGGGGATGATGTTATTCGGGATCGGTTGTTGGGTTACGGGATCTCTTATAACGACCGCGTTCCCGTTCTGGTCGACGCTCTTGGAGAAATTACCCGCGCGCTCCAGGTCCGTCGGGACAGTGACATAGCGCGCCGATTGGGGCTGCAACTGGCGCTGGAACTCCTCGCTCCAGAAGAAGAACAGCTTGTCGCGGCTCTTGACGACTTTCGGAATCAGCAGCGGACCGCCGATGGTGCCGCCCTGGTCGTTGAACCGGAACAGGTTCCTGGGCAGACCGTCGCGATTGTTCTTCCAGTTATTGGCATTCATGCCCTCGTTGCGGTGGAACCAATAGCCGCTGCCGTGAAACTGGGACGTGCCGCTCTTAGTTACCACCGATATCTGCGCGCCCATGGCGCGGCCGTACTCGGCCTGGTAGACGCCCGTCAGGATCTTAAACTCCTCTACTGAGTCAATACTTAACGTGACGTTCTGGCTGCCGTTCGAACCCGTATCGGTATTGCTGATGCCGTTAATCATCAGTTGGTTGGAGTTCATCCGATTGCCGTTGGCGGAGATGTTCGACAAGCCCCCCATTCCCGCGGTCTGCAAATTGATGGTGCTGACCACGCCGGGCGCCAGCTTTACCAGGTCGAGATAGCTGCGGCTGTTGACCATGATGTTCTCGAGCTGCTTGGCAACCAGCGCCGTCGACCGCTCGGCACTCTCGGTCTGGAGCATGACCGCGTCGGCCGCAACCTCCACGTATTCCGTGGCTTGGCCGACCTCCATCCTTAGCTCGCCCATCCCGATCTTATCGTTGGCATTGAGGACGATCCCGGTCCGATCCAGAGTCTTGAATCCGGGCGCCGCAATCTTAATCGTGTAGGTGCCGGGCGGCACCTGGGTGAAGACAAAGCGGCCGACATCGTCCGTCTTCACCAAAAAAGTAAACTTTTGTTGGTTCTCCTGGGCCGAAACAGAAGCCCCCTGGATGACGGCGCTCTGCGCGTCGAGCACAGCGCCGGATATCGAACCGCTGGTCGTCTGCGACGATACGGTTCCACACAGCAGAAAAGGTATCAGCAACAAATATCTCTTGGACATCTCGATGACCCCTTGTTTGTTCGCGAAACGAACGTCCGCACACAAACTTACGCGTCGCCGCTGCACGGATCTTTCCTCCAAGCGCCAAAGATGGCGGAACTAGCGTCGCGCGAGCACAGTCTTGACCGGCAACCCTAGCTCTTGCCAGCACCCGCTGGCAGGCTGGGCATTGCCGCCAGAAGCAATCACCCCCTGCGGGGATCTCACGTACCCAACTTCAACCTTGGGTTCGTGGAAACACACCAAAATTGAATGCATCAGGATTATTACACCAGCCGGTAAACATGTCAACCAGTATTTCCTTCTTGGGCTTCCTGGCCAGCAGCGGCTATGCTCCCAACCGCTTCCGTTGGAACCACTTCTCTCATTTCTTCCATCCCGGGCGACTCCGGCAGCCCAGGAAGGGGCCCCACCCTTGGCTCCTCCAGGTGCGCAAAAGCCGTGCCTTCGTACTGGTGAAGCATGCCGCGGGGGAACGTGTGATCTCGATTGGGGCTCTGTGAAGCGTGGGTTTTTTTTCTGGTTCGTGCCCTGAGTCAATCCTGATACAGGGAGGCCCAACCATCTTCAAGTCGTTGAAACGTCTATCTTTGATCCCCTGAAAACCTCCTGCCTTACAGGTGCAGCCGAGCGCGCGGTGAAAAACTGGAAGGGCGTGCGCAACGCCGACAAGTTCGGCCCGCGCTGCATGCAGCGAACCTTGCCCATGGCGGACTATTGGTTTCGCAGCAATGGGATGAGTGAGGACTGTCTTTATCTCAACGTGTGGACGCCGGCCAAATCGGATAAGCAGCGGCTGCCAGTTCTGGTGTACATCTTCGGCGGCGGGTTTCAGAACGGCGACGGTTCCGAGCCGCGCTACGACGGCGCGAGCATGGCCCGCAAGGGCATGGTTACGGTCACGTTGAACTACCGGACCAACGTCTTTGGATTCTTCTCCCATCCGGAGCTGACGAAGGAGTCGCCCCATCACGCGTCCGGCAACTACGGCCTGCTGGATCAGGTTGCCGCTCTACGGTGGGTGCAGCGGAACATCGCGACGTTTGGGGGAGATCCGAAAAGGGTGACGATTGCCGGTGAGTCGGCCGGTTCGATTTCGGTCAGCGCGCTCATGGCTTCTGCATTGTCCCGGGACCTGATCGCCGGCGCCATAGGCGAGAGCGGCGCGATGCTCTCGAGTCTGCCTCCGCGGCCCCTCGCCGAGGCGGAGCAGGAGGGGGTCAGGTTCGCCGCCGCCGCCGGGGCATCCTCGCTGGCGGCCCTCCGCGCCATGACCGCCGAACAGATTCAGGAGGCCGTCGCCAAGAGTTCCGGGCCGCCCTTTAGCACCGACCTGGACGGCTACTTTCTGGCTAAGCCATTGACGGAGATCTACGCTGCCGGCGAGCAGGCTAAGGTTCCACTGCTGTGCGGGTCCAACTCCGGGGAGCAGGGGGCACGGGGCGTGCTGGGGACGAGCGAGCCGACGCCGGAAAATTTTGCGAATGCCGTACGAAAGCTCTACGGCGACCGCGCCGGCGAGGTTCTGAAGGCGTACGCACCCACCACGCCGGAAGAGGTCATCGAGGCCGCTACGGAACTGGCGAGCGCCCGGTTCATCGCCTACGGCACGTGGAAATGGGCCGAGCTTCAGGCAAAGACCGGCGGCCAGCCGGTGTACCGCTACCTCTACGCCCATCCCCGGCCCAAGCTCCTCCCCGCGGCCGGCAGCAGCGGCGAAGCGCCGCCACCCCGCGGCGCAGTGCATTCCGCCGAGATTCAATATGTCATGGGCAATCTGCCTCTCGACCCGAGATACGCCTGGGAGCCGGCCGACTATAAGGTTTCCGGGGTCATGCAGGCGTTCTTTGCGAACTTCATAACGACCGGCAATCCGAATGGCCCTGGTTCGCCGAACTGGCCGGCGTATACCAGCGATACCCACTACCAGATCATGCGGCTGGACTCGGATTCCCATGCCGAGCCGGAGCCGCACCTGGACCGCTATCTGGCGCTGGATGCGGTCTACGCCAAGCCATAGGGTCTCCGTTAATCCGGTCACCGCCCCTTGAGCGGCGAGTTCCAAAACGTCAACCGTTGCTGCACCAGCGCCACCAACTCCGGCTCCGGCGCCAGCCACGGCAGTCGCTTTAGCTTTGTCTTTTTCGCCTTCTGTCATTGCCTTGTTCCTCTGTCACTTTCCCCGAATATGATCTTAGAGTCATTACTACACGCGGATGGAACCCACTCCGGCTTGGCGCAACGGACGGTACGAACTGTTTCTCGCCACCAGTTCTGAGTCCCGTTTCCAGCACAGATTCGCCCTCGCACCGAGATTGTATTATCCAAAGAGCGCGCCCCAGTGCTGTAAAGCTGTCGCCACCGCCCGCGTGGGCGTACGCACCGAACGCGCGGTCGGGGCCAAGCGCGAGCAGCCGCGCGGTCACGGCGCGCCCGCCAGGCTCCCCTGTACATGCAAAGGCGCCCGGGCGGCGCTGCTCGCGGTCTTCGACGCCGCCCGCGCTCGCGTCTTGCCGGCCCAGCGCCGTGCGGTGGCTCGCGCACCGGCGCGGCTTTGAGAGAGGCGCTGGCACGCAACCGACGCGGCACGCGACCGTGCTGGAGACACCCGGAAACCGAGTTGTTGAAGAGTGGCCGGCCATCCTCGACTTGGCGGAGTCCGGAGCACCAAGTAACGCTGTGATACTCTTTTTTGTGACGCGACGAGATCAAAGCGCCAGATGACCAGGGCTGATCTGACTAAAGAGGTTTACCACGCCATTGGGATGCCCCGGAAGAGATCCGACGTTGTCGTCTGCGCCATATTTGGCAGCATCGTCCGTGCTCTGCGATCCGGGGACAAGGTTGAGATCCGCGGATTCGGAAGCTTCCACACGCGCTAAAGACGAGGGCGCATCGGACGCAATCCAATAACCGGAGCCCGAGTCGAAGTGCCACCGAAGAGGACTACCTTCTTCAAAGCGAGTAAAGAACTTCGCGAACTGGTCGATAATCTGAACTTCAACGCCTGAAAGGGGGACAGCGTGACAGAATTCCCCAGCTCCCGTGAACCCTGGGTCAACACGGTCATCCGGGCTTTGTACGAGTGGCCGACTGCTCGTCCGGAACACGAACCCCGCGGTTCCCTCAACGCCGCTTATCGTAAAGTGACCTTGGGCCGCGGGCCTGAAGTCCGGTTGGGGGAAGTTTGGAAGTCGAAATCCTTGGGACGGCTCACTGCTGTGACGCGCCGGCCGAAGCGGCAGTTCGCGTGCGATCACGTCCTCAGCGGATGGCCCTGGTGCCGCTAATGCGGGTAGCCTGCGTTGATGAAGTCGTCCACGTCTTGGTGCAGCTTTTCGCGCGCTTTGCGGTCGATGTACATCATGTGGCCGGCTTCGTAGTAGGTGAAGCCGATGTTCTTGCGGATGGAGGGCTCGACGGCCCCGATGGCGCAGATCACCCGCATTTCAGAGGTTCGCGGACAGATCTCGGCCTCCGCATCCCAGCACTGTCGCCGGCGCTAAGCACACCCGGCCAAAAAGTTTGCCCGCGCTTCGCCTCAGCGGAAAAGGCCCAATATGTTCTATTTACTTCTCCAACACCTTTTCAATCTGCCCGACCTTCTTTTGAATCTTGCCGGCGAGGTTCTCGCCTTGTCCTTCAGCCTCCAAGTCGGGATTGTTGGTGGCCTGGCCTGCCACCTTTTTGGCTTTGCCTTTCAATTCATGAAACTTGCCTTGAATCTGATCCTTCGTGCCTGGGCTCATCTGTCTTCTCCTTTTCGTCCGCGAGGCGTTCCGGAGCAGGTTTGGGACCAAATCTGCATGTATGCGGACACACGTTGGAAAACCGAGGCGCCCGCACACAGGTGTAATTCCTGCCGTCTGGAAGGCAAAAACTGCTGTTGACCCGAGTGCGGGTTTCGCCGATATGGGCATGTTTGCAAACGGCCATTCACGTGCACTCAAACACTGAATTAGTTCGCAGTTCGGGTACTGGAAAGGATAACGATTATGGTTCTGAAGAAACTGATCGGATTAGTGTTTGCAGGCGCGCTGGCCTTCAGCGCCGTGGCGGCCGATATTGTGGTTAAAGTTGCACCACCGAAAATCGTGGTCGAGAAGCGGGGTCCTCCCCCAAGCCGCAACCATGTGTGGATTCAGGGATATCACAATTGGGATGGCCAAAAATACGTGTGGACCGCAGGAAGGTGGGAACAACCTCCGCGGGCGCACGCCAAGTGGGTAGCCCATCGCTGGGTTCACAAAAACGGCGGCTATGTCCTGGTCGAGGGGCACTGGCAATAGTGTAGTGCGTCGCCAATTGCACGGAGTCTGATCCCCCAAAGGGCAGGAAAGGCGGCGGTTGGCAACCGCCGCGCAGGATAACATCCTGCCCCACAGCCGTTAGTGCGGGTAGCCGGCGTTGATGAAGTCGTCCACGTCTTTGTGCAGCTTTTCGCGCGCCTTGCGGTCGATGTACATCATGTGTCCGGCTTCGTAGTAGGCGAAGCCGATGTTCTTGCGGATGGAGGTCTCGAGTTTCATGTGCGACACGGTCTGCTCGATGCCGTCGAAAGGCGTGGCCAGGTCGTAGTAGCCGCAAGCCACCAGCACCTTCAAGTAGGTTTGCTGGGTCATGGCCGAGCGCAGGGCCTCGGCAACCTGGCCGGGCTGGCCTTGGTCCCAAGGGCGGACGGTTGCGGTGACGGTGTAGTACATATCCGTGGTCCACTGCAGCTCGCGGCGCACGTAATCCTGGAACAGGGCGACATACGCGCCCTCGTAGGAGGCCTCGCTCGGATCGTATTCGGCGGTCTCGCCGGCGGCGTCCACGTCCATGCCTTCGAAACGCGAATCCAGGCGGCCCACCGTGCGGCGCTTGTCGCGCTCCAGTTCCTTGAACCAGCGGTAGGGGCTGATGCGCAGGTTGGTCTCCTCGATGTACTTCGTCGAAAGGCCCGTGAGGCGCGCCAGTTCCTTGACCGTCTTCTGATAGTCGGCCGGGGACAACTGGTCTCCCTTTTCGAGCGCCGCGGCGTATTCGCCGTGGGCGAACTGGCGCGCCGCCTGGGCCACGGCCTCGACGGTTTCCTTCTGCAGGTCGGGCGGCAGCAGGTGGTGATACCACGCCGATGTGACGTAGGTGGGCAGGAAGAACTTGGACCGGTCGTCGGCGCCCCAACTGGCGAAAGCCACCGAAGAGATCAGCACAATGCCGTTCAAATAGATCTGGTGGCGCTGCTGCAAGACGGACGACAGCTCGGCTGAGCGCGTGGTGCCGTAGCTTTCGCCAATGAGGTACTTGGGCGAGGCCCAACGCTGGTTGCGCGTGATGTATTGGTAGATGAAATCGGAGAACCAGGTGGCGTCGGGGACCACGCCGTAGAACTGCGCCGGGGTTTCGCCGGGCGCCGGGCGGCTATAGCCCGTCGATACGGCATCCACGAACGCCAGGTCGGCGGCGTCCAGAAAGGAGTCTCCGTTGTCGACGATGGAATAGGGAGCGGGCATGCCGTGGCCGTCGTCGGTCAGCAAGATGCGTTTGGGACCCAGGCCCATGTGAGTAAACAGGGACGCCGAGCCGGGGCCTCCATTGTAGACGAATGCCATGGGGCGCTTGGAGATATCCGGCACATCGTCCTTGGTGTAAGCCACGTAGAAGAAGGTGGCTTTGGGAGTGCCGTCATCGGCCTTGACGACGTAAGTTCCGGCGGTCGCGGTGTAGTTGATCTGCTGTCCGCCGACGCGGGCGCTGTGATGCGTCACCGAGGTCTTCTCTTCGGGCGGCGGCCCGCTGCGCGCCGGCTGTGCGGCTGGCGCCGCCGCCGGCGTTTCGGGTGGAAGCCCGCCGCGGCGGCCTTGCGCTACCGCCGTGCCAGCGGCCAGCAATACAGCCAGCCCGCCGGCCATGATGCCATTCCGGTGCATGTGCGATTTCTCCTTTTGGTTTACTTCGCAGCTATCCTATCTTCAGCGGCAGCTCCAGCATCGGCCCCATCCACTGCAACTCGCGCTCGATGTCCTGGTGGAGCAGGTACTTCCGTCGAACCGCTTCGATCTTCTCGCCGCGGACATCGATTTTCGCCAGGTCGTACTGGCCGCAGCCGAACTCCGAGCAGAAGCGCAGGTAGCCCATCCAGTCGGGATTGATCCCCATGGCTTCGACGCCCACGCGGTCGGCAGCGACGTAATCCGTGGAGGCAATGGCGAGACGCGAGGGAACCGGGGTTCCGGAGCTGGGGCCATTGCCTTCCATGCCTTCATACCCGTCAATCACGGCCGCGCCCAGAAACGGTTGCAGGGCTTGGGTGGTGAGGAAGATGTTGTAGTGGGTCTGGCGCAGGCCGTTATGGGTCTTGCGCTTGTCGTCCCAGCGTGGCCTCTCGCCAGGCGCGCTGTGCAGAGGCGCGCCCAGCCCCATGTTCTTGATGGAGAGAGTGGCCACCATGACATTGTGCGTTTTCATGATGGCCGCGCAAATGACGAAAGCGTCGGGGTCGAACAGGCGCGCCGCCAGGCGCGTGGATATCGCGTGGAGATCGTAGTCGATCAAGGGGATGGCCTTGTACTTGGCCTCGCGATTCAAGTCGATCAACTGCACTTTTTGCGAGCGGCGCTCGGTGGCCAGGCGGTTGTAGCCGAACTCCTCGAACCCTTGCAGCGTGTCGCCGGCCGAGGATTCGGCGACGATGACGGGGCCTTTGAAGCGCGGTTCGAGGTAATCCAGAATGCCGTGGATGGCGTCCGCATGGGTGGCCGCCAGTTGGTTGGTGGTCGAGACGTTGTTGACTTTGATGACGACGTATTTCTTGGCCTTGAGGCCCGGCCGGAGCTGTTCGTCGATGGCAGTCAGGGCCTGCGCGATGTTCCGGCGCCGGCTTTCCCCTTTGACGAGGGCCACGGTGGAATTGCGCGCGGCGGCGGAAATCTGGGCAACCAGCGGCCGAAGGGCCGGGGCCAGGGCGGTCAACTGCAAGATCGTTCGGCGTGAAAAAGTAGCTGGCATCCGGCAGCCTCCCCAACTAAAATGGGATTTTAACACTTGTGCGTATTGAGTTGCCCTACCCAGTAAAGGTTTCCGAACGGCTCATCCGAGCACAGGAGATGTTCGCATGCTAAAGACGATCTGCGGGTTGGGGCTGCTGGCTTGCGGCCTGGCGGTGGCGGCCGACACGGCTCCCGTTCCCAGTTGCACGCTGGCGCCGGGCTGGACACAGCGCGGCGAAGCCCGAAGCTATGTGGGCGACAACCTCTTCGAGTACATGGATGGCAACGCGGAAGGCTACCTGATTTACGGCTTCCAAAGCATGCACGGCGTCTCATGCGCCAAAGGCCCCGTTACGCTGGTGATCGATATCTCCGATTTTGGCGAAGCCGATAGCTCTTACGGCATGTTCACAGCCAACCGGGATCCGCGGGAACCCATGGCGAAGCTCGGGGCGGGCGGCCAGATCGTCCCGCGAAGAGCCATGTTCGCAAAGGGCCAGTATTACGTCGAAATCGCGGCCGGCCCGGAAGGCGACTATACGGCTACTTTGAAAGAGTGGACCGCGGCGCTCGAGAAGGCTACGCCGGGCAGCACTTCTCCGCCGGTTGCGCTCTCCTGGTTCCCGGCTGAAAAGCAGCAGACGCTTCGGCTGGTGCCGGAGAGCGTGCTCGGAATCCGGTTGCTGCGGCGCGGCTATGCGGCTCAGTACGATTTCGGCAAGGCGTTTGTGGTGACGGAAGCATCCGCGGAATCGGCTGGCGCGCTGATGCAGAAACTGCGAGCGCGGTTCACCGACACCGCCGCGGCCCGCGCCGGCGACGAGGCTTTCCAGGGCAATGACAAGTACCTGGGAAGGCTGTGCTTCTTCCGGAAGGGACGTTATATCGGTGGATACGCCAACGTGGCGGACGGCCAGGACCCGGTAGCGTTGTCCGCGGCCCTGGCTGCGAAGCTGCCGTAGGTGGCGCAGGCACGAGTGCCGAATGCCACTCAGTTTTTCGGCGTGGGGCAGGCTTTTCAGCCTGCGGACCCGCTTTCCAGCGGGTCCAGCCGGCCGCAAGGCCGGCTGCGGGCACGACTGCCCGCCCCACAGTCTGTGCGGAATGCCGTTCTTGCGGAAACTGAGTGACATTGGCCACGGGGGGCTTGGTTGCCATGAAGAGAGTTGGTTTGGCTTGCGCGGTGCTGACACTGTGCGTCAGCGCCCAGGAAAAGCCTTGGCCGGAACCCGCGTTCCCTTTTGGCGCGGTGTATTTCCGCAAGTCGAACCCGCCGGAACAGGATTGGGAACGCGACCACAAGACCGCGGCTCAACTGGGCGTCAACATCTTCCGTCACTGGTTCATGTGGGCCTCGATCGAGAACTCGCCGGGCCAGTATGACTGGCGCGACTACGACCGGATGGTGGAACTCGAAGCCCAGAACCACATCAAGGTGGTCATTGCCGAAATCACCACCGGCGCGCCCGAGTGGATGTGGGACAAATACGCCCAGGCACGCCACATCAATAGCGACGGCTCCGAGAGCTACCCCGCGGTCAGCAGCAGCAGCTCCACCAGCAGCGCGCCGCTTTGTCTGGATAATGAAGATGTTCGTGGCCGAGCCGAAAAGTTTCTGACCGCGCTGGTGGAGCGCTATCGCGACAGTCCCGCCACTTTGGGCTACGACGTGTGGAACGAGGGGGGAGTGCAGGAATGCTATTGTCCCGCCACCCAAGCCAAGTTCCGCGAGTGGCTGAAGGCCAAGTACGGCAGCATCGAGGCCCTCGGCCGCGCCTGGCACCGTTACAGCTTCGGGGACTGGGAATCGGTTCACCCGCCGCGCGGCAATATCGGCTATCCCGACTCGCTCGACTGGCTGGCGTTCTGCCGGGACGACGCCATTCGCCTTCTGCGCTGGCGCACGGAGCTGATTCGCCGGCTCGACAAGCGAAACAAGATCACCGCGCACGGCACCGGCGCACTCACGGAGATTGAGTGGCGCACGGTGGCGGAGGTGGATTCGTATGGCTACACATGGGTGGCTTCGCGCCATGGCAACGATCCCTGGATGCAGTTTCAGGCCGTGGACCTGGTGCGCGGCGCCTCGCGTGGGAAGCCGTTCTGGCACGCGGAAGCCACGGGCGGGCCGCTGTGGATGCAGCCACAGGTCATCGGACGCCCTTTGGAAGATGGCCGCAGCTCGGACGATAAAGACGTGCGCGTGTGGAGCCTGATCGACATGGCCGCCGGCGCCAGCGGCATCCTCTTCACGCGCTGGCGCCCGTTGCTCGACGGCCCTTTATTCGGAGCGTTCGGTCCCATGGGGATGGACGGCTCCGCCACTCCGCGGGCGGAGATGGCGGGCCAGTTGGCCCGCTGGACCAACTCGCATCCGGACATTTGGAAGTCGCGGCCGGCGAAGGGCGACGTGGGTATCGTCTTCGTGCAGGAATCCGAGGACTTCAACGCGGTGCAGAGCGCGGGTAGCGGCGGAGCCGGCGGTGGCCGCGGCGGATCGGCGGCGGGCGGCGGAACAGCCGCGGGCGCCTACTCCCAATCCGTCGAGGGGGCTTACCAGGCTTTCTTCGACTCGAATATCCAGGCCGATTTCGTGAGCATCGACGACATTGGGGAATACCCGATGATCTATCTCCCATACTCCGAGATGCTGAAGAAATCCACCGCCCAAAAGCTCCGCGACTATGTCGCCAAGGGCGGCAAGTTGGTCAGTGAAGGCTGCCCTGGGTATTTCGGGGACGGCGGCACGGTTGGCGCCGTGCAGCCCAATCTCGGTCTGGACGAGTTGTTCGGAGCCCGCGAGAGTTACATCCAGTTCACTCCCGACCTGCTGACCAAGCTCACCCTGACTGTGAGGGGCAAGGAGATCGGCGGCCAGTACTTTTTGCAGGAGTATAAACTGGCGGGAGGGAAGGTTGCGGGCCAGTACGCCAACGGGCACATCGCGGCCGTCGAAAACACGTCCGGCACCGGCAAGACGCTCTTGATTGGCACTTTCCCCGGCGGGGCCTACTTCCGCAGCCACGCCCCCGCCACGCGCGAGTTCTTCGCTGGTCTGCTGGCCTGGGCGGGCGTTCAACAGCAGGCGAAGTCCAGCGACCCGGAGGTGAAAGCCCGGCTTCATCAGGGAGCGGGCGGCGCCTATCTCTGGGTGGTTAATCCCACGCGCACGGCGCGGACGGTGAAGATCTCACTCGCTTCCACGTTCCAACGGGCAGTGGAACTCTGGCAGGAATCCAGCCGGCCGAGTGTCAGCGGGAACACCGTGGCTGTCACCGTTGGGGATCGGAACGCCGCGGTGATCCGGCTGGAGTAGAGGCCGTTAGCGCGCGCACCTCCGCCTCCGTCAGCTTGCGCCACTTTCCGATGGGGAGGTCGCCGATGCGGATGGGCCCGATGGCCGTGCGCACCAGTTTGAGCACCTTGCTGCCCACGGCATCGATCATCCGCCGCACCTGCCGGTTGCGCCCCTCGGTGATGGTCATCTCCAGAAACGTGCGCTTGCCGCCGTCCCGCAGGCGCTTCACTTCGGCCGGCCGTGTGGGTCCGTCGCTCAGTTCGATTCCGCGCCGCAACCGGCCGATTTGCTCGTCGCTCAACAGCGTCGCGGTTTTCAATTGGTAAGTCTTGGGCGCTTTGTGCTGGGGATTGGTGATGCGCTCGGCGAAGTCCGTGTCGTTGGTCATCAGCAGCAGGCCGCTGGTGTCCAGGTCCAGGCGTCCCACCGGCGAAAGCCACGTTCCCGCATCGCGGGTCAGATCGTAGACCGTAGGCCGGCCTTCCGGATCCCGCCGGGTGGTCAGGTACCCCTTCGGTTTGTAAAGCAGAATATAGGTCTTGGCCGCGGACCGAAGGGCCTCGCCGTCCAGCGTGATGCGGTCCCGCTGGGGGTCTACCCAGTGGTCTGGGTTGCGAATGGTCTTTCCGTTCACAACCACCCGGCCCCCGCCAATCCACCCGCGTGCGTCCGTGCGCGAGCCTAATCCTGCCTTGGAAAGCACTCTTTCCAAAGTCTTTAGCGGCCGTGCTTGGGCCAGTCTCCGTTTTTCCCGCATTGCCGAAAACGAGTAAAAGTAATAGTACTAATGTTACAATATATATGTAGGGATGAGCACCGCGGGGACAGTTCTGATTCGAGGCGCGCGCCAACTGCTCACTTTGCGCGGCTCCCCAGAACCCCGCCGCGGGGCGGCCCTCAATGATCTTGGCATCATCCACGACGGCTCGCTGCTGATTCGCGACGGCATCATCGAAGAGGTGGGGACGACCCGCCGCGTCGAGAATCTGGCGTGCGCGCGCGAGGCCCTGGAAATCAACGCCGCCGGGCGCGTGGTCATGCCGGGCTTCGTCGACTGCCACACTCACCTTATTTTTCCGCTGTCGGGCGGGTCCGATGCGGACGAACAGACCGCCGCGCGGCTGGTGTGCTCCAATACCCACCAGAGGCTGGAGGCGCGGGCACGCTCGCATGTGGAAGCCATGGCGCGCCACGGCACCACCACCGTGGAAGCCAAGACCGGCTGCGGCGCCGATGAGAGCGCCGAAATCAAGATACTTCGTGTCTTGTCGGCCTTGAAACGCGACCCGCTGGACGTGGTCGCCACGTTCCTGCTTCGCCTGCCGTCCAATGGGGGCGGTGAAGAGGCCCGTCAGGCCGCGATTGAATCGGTCTCGACGGAGTTGCTGCCCAAGATCCGGCGCCGCCGCCTGGCGCGCTTCGCCGACCTGGTTTGGGACAGCGATGGCGTTCCCCCGGAGTGCTTCGCGGGCTATCTCAGACTGGCGCGTCGTCTGGGCTTCGCTTGCAAGATCCATGCGGACGAGCGGTCTCCCGCCGCCGCCATCGCCACGGCCATCGAGCACCTGGTCGTGAGCATCTCTCATCTCGAGCACGCCACAGCGGCCGACGCGCTGCCCCTGGGCGGCGCCCCCACCATGGTGACGCTGCTGCCCGGCGTTTCCTTCCACAACGGCGGTCACCACGCACCGGCACGCGCGCTGATCGACGCCGGCGCGGCCATCGCGCTCGCCACCAACTTCAACCCGCGGCACACCCCCATGCTGAGCATGCAGGCGGTGGTCGCTCTGGCGTGCTCGGAAATGGGTCTCACTGCCGCGGAAGCCATTTCAGCCGCCACCATCAACGGCGCCCATGCGCTGGGTTGCGCCGATCGCGTGGGGTCGCTCGAACCCGGAAAATCGGCGGATCTGCTGCTGCTCGACGTTTCCGATTATCGCGAGCTCACCCGCCAGTTTGGCGTCAACCTGGTTCGTCTGACCATGAAACGCGGCAAGCCGATCTATCGGGCTGGCGAAGTGGCTCGCCGGCCCCGTCCCGAGCTTCGCCTGGGCTGATGGTTGGCTCCCTCCACCAGGCGGCGCCGATAAAGTGCGACAATAATCACGTGAGGCTGCCGGACGGGCAGTCGCTTCCGGGGCGCCCTTTGGGCCCGGGGGAGGAAAGTCCGGTCTCCACAGGGCAGCGTGCCGGCTAACGGCCGGGGTCCGAGAAATCGGACACGGAAAGTGCCACAGAAAAGATACCGCCTTGCCGCAAGGTAAGGTAAGGGTGAAATGGTGCGGTAAGAGCGCACCGCGGCAGGAGCAATTCTGCCGGCAGGGCAAACCCCACGCGGAGCAAGACCAAATAGGGGAGGAGGGGCGGCCCGCCCCGCTCGACTTCCGGGTAGGTCGCTAGAGCCGTACAGCAATGTGCGGCCCAGACGAATGACTGGCGGCCGCTTTGTCCTTCAACCCGTTGTTCTTCAAAGCCTCGCCCAGAGAGTAGTAGCCCTGGGGAGATGGCTTCTTGGCGATGGCCGCCTCGAGATCCGCGATGGCGCGATCGCCGTCCTTCGTGGCTGAAGACGCGGCCGGAGCCGGCGCGGCCAGCCTTCCCAGGTTAAGCCCGTTGACCATGACCGTGGTTTGTCCCATCATGGCCGACATCAGCGGCGCCAGGTCCTGAATCGTCCCGGAAGTTTCTCCGACGTTCAGACCGTTCACCATGAACACCACCTTCCGGTCCAGGATGGCCTGCCTGATCGCCTGAAGAGAAGTGGGGCTTTCTGGTTGCTCCGGGAACAGTTCCACGCGAACGTCGTCGCCCTCAACGATCAGGATTCCCAGCGGGACGGTCTTCGCGTCCATGCCGCCGCCGAAACCGATCATGGCTTCGCCGCCGGCGAGGCCGAACTTGATCTGGGCAAAAGGAACGACCGCGGTATCGCCGACTCGAATGGGTTCTCCGACCACGCTGCCGATGTTCAGTTGCGAAACCAGCTTGTCGAACTCGGCCAACGGCTTTGCCAGAGGAGCCTGGGCACTCGCACGCAGCGCCCAGAAAAGGAGGGAAAGCGCCAACAAAAAAGGATTGCGCGCGGCTTTCATGATGGTCTCCTCACTTGGCGGGCGTCTTGCCGACGCTGATGAAGCGGGTTCCCTTCCTGCCGATCGCGACAAATCCCAGGGGCCGGGCTTCGCCGCTCATGAAGAACCCATCGACCCCCGTGGGCGGGCTTGGCGGCGCCGCGGCCCCCGGAGTGGCCGGAGCAGCCATGCCGCCACCCCCGAAGCTGACATCAATCGTCATGATCGGTATCAGAGTGAGCGAGCCGATCTTTACGGGCTCGCCAACCACCGTCTTCACATGAAGCTCGTTGGCCAAACGCTGGGCCAGGGCATCGGCCAGTTCGTTGGCGGGCTGAACAGCGGGCGCCTGAGGCTTGTTCGCGGGTGGGTTCTGACCCACCGCGAGGGGCCCGAGTATCAGTCCGGCCGCGACGACTATCAACGTTTTTCGATTCAACGGACACCTCCTGAACGAACCTACCACATCCCCAACGCCTTCCACCACAGCGGCCCAATGCCCAGCCAGATCGCCAGGTTTATCAGCGAAAGCAACGGGCCGAGGCGCGCCACCAGGTACCCTGGGCGACGTAACCCGCCCCGAGGAAGACGGGCGCTGAGCCGGTGCCGTAATGTGTCATGGCGGCGTTCAGGCTGGAAAAGAACTCCAGCAGCGGAGCCATGGCGATACCGCCTTGCCGCAAGGTGAGGTAAGGGTGAAATGGTGCGGTAAGAGCGCACCGCGGCAGGAGCAATTCCGCCGGCAGGGCAAACCCCACGCGGAGCAAGACCAAATAGGGGAGGAGGGGCGGCCCGCCCCGCTCGACTTCCGGGTAGGTCGCTAGAGCCGTACAGCAATGTGCGGCCCAGACGAATGACTGCGGTGGAGTTACCACCGGCGAATCCCTGGAACTTTTCCCTCCGTGCCTCGTCTTGACCTGATATGGCCGTCACACGAGGGCTTCTCCTCACATTTTTTTCGTCGATTGCCGCTTTCGGCCAGTCCCCGTCCGCGCGCCCGGAATTCGAGGTTGCCTCCGTCAAGAAGTCCGCCCCGGCCGCTGCGGGGCAAGTCAACATTGGCGTGCATATCGATGGCGCCATGGTCAGGTACGGCTCCCTCCCCATGAAGAGCTACATCCGAATGGCCTACCGCGTGAACGACTATCAGGTCTTAGGCCCGGACTGGCTGGCGGCCGAAAACTTCGATATCGCCGCCAAACTGCCGGACGGCGCCACGCGCGCGCAACTTCCGGAGATGATTCAATCGTTGCTCGCCGAGAGGTTCAAGCTGGTGCTGCACCGCGACAAAAAGGAGTTTCCCGTCTATGCCCTCACGGTGGCGAAGAATGGGCCGAAGTTGAAGGAGTCGCCTCCCGATCCCGCCGCCGAAGCCAGCCCTGGCGCCAAGGCGACCGTGGATGTCAACATCACCGCCGGCCGTGGCGGCGGTGTGATCGATATGGGCAATGGCTCCTCCATCGGCTATAGCAGAGACCACCTGGAAGCCAAGAAGGTCACAATGACGGCGTTGGCGGGCGCGGTCGAGCGCCTCCTGGACCGCCCCGTGGTGGAGATGACGGGCATCGGCGGAACCTACGACTTTTCGCTCGAATACTCGTGGGATGAGGTGCGCAGTCTGGTCAGGTCAACTAGTGGCGGGGCCACGGAGTTGCCGGCCAACGCGGCCGACCCCGGCACCTCGATCTTTACCTCCCTCGCCGCGTTCGGCCTCAGGCTGGAGTCGCGAAAGGCCCCCGTAGAGGTTCTCGTCATCGATCGCATCGAGAGAACTCCGACCGAAAACTAGCCACTTTTTGAAGCGGTAATTCGGCGCGCCGTGAGCGAAGACAGGAGTTTCAGAGTGACCGCTCTCGTCCCGATTGGCTGTCACCACATCCCCAGCGCCTTCCACCACAGCGGCCCGAATCCCAGCCAGATTACGAGGTTCATGAGCGAAAGCAACAGGCCCAGGCGCCACCACGTGCCCTGCGCGACGTAACCCGCTCCGAAGAAAACCGGCGCCGAACCCGTGCCGTAATGGGTCATGGCGGCGTTCAGGCTCGAGAAGAACGCCAGCACCAGGGCCATTGCCAGCGGCGGCGCGCCGGCCGCCACGCCCGCCGCCAGAAAACTCGGGTAGAGCGCCATGACGTGCGCCGTCAGGCTGGCGAAAGCGTAGTGAAGGTACAAGTAGGCCACCGCCAGCGCCACCGCCGCCATCGGCCAGGACCATCCGCGCATCCCTTGGAAAAGCGCGCTCGAGAGGATGCGGATGACGCCGGATTCAGTGAGCGCGTCGGACATCATCACCAGCGGTCCAAACCAGATGAGCGCGTCCCAGGCGCGGCCCTCGGAGAGCAGTTCGTCCCAGGTCACGACCCGGCACAGCAGGATGGCGGAAATACCGGCCAGCGCCACAATCGTGTTGTTGACGCCGTGCCACGGGGACGCGACCCAGCCGCCCATCACGGCCAGGAAAATGAGGGAAAGGGTGATTTCGCGGCGGCTCATGGGTCCCATTTGCGCCAGAGCTTCGGCGGCGTGCGCCCGCGCCGCTTGAGTATCGCGCACCTCCGGCGGATGAAGACGGTAAATGACGTAAGGCGCCAGAGCCAGCGTCAGGAGGCCGGGAAGCGACGCCGCCAGCGCCCAATTCCCCCAGGTCAGATCCACGTGCGCGATCTTCCGCGCGAGCTCCGCGATCAGCGCATTCGCCGCCATCCCGGTCAGGAACATGGCGGAGACGGTGTAGTTCGTGTGGAACGCGCTCAGCATCAGAAAGGTCCCCAAGCGGTTGGCGGTGGGTCCGGGTTCCGAGCCGAAGACCTGCGCCAGGCTGCGCGTGATGGGGAAGACGATGCCGCCTCCGCGCGCCGTATCGGAAGGCACGAACGGGGCCATCACCAGGTTGGCGCCGGCCATCGAGTACCCCAGCGTCAGCGCGCTCCGGCCGAACCGCTGGATAAAGAGATAGGCCACGCGTCGTCCCAGGCTCGTGACCGTCACCGCGCGCGCGAACAGGAAGGCGGTGAAAATCAGCCACACCGTCGGGTTGCTGAAACCGGTCAGCACCTGGGCGCCCGGCAAGGCGCCGGTCAGCGCCAGCGTGGCCATGGCCACCACCACCGAGACGGCCATGGGAACCGGTTGGGCGGCCAGTGAAACGATGGTGGCGGCAAATACCGCGAGCAGGTGGCGTTGCGCCCCGCTCAGCCCCGGCGCCGGCAGGAAATACAGCAAAACGCCGGGGATCAGCACCGCCGCCCAGCGCAAGCCGATGCTTGGTCGTGTCATCGGAAAGCTCGAACAAATTTAGCACACGGCCAATGGTAAGCTCTGTCTATGGTTCGCTCACTGCTGGTCTTGCTGCTATCCGTCGCCGCCCGGGCTCAAACTGCGCCCCAACCGGTGGAAGGCGCCTGGGTCGCGCGCGATTTCACCTTCAAGTCCGGAGAAAAGCTGCCCGAATTGCGCTTGCATTACATCACTCTCGGCGCTCCCGCCCGCGACGCCGCGGGCCACGTCCGCAACGCCGTCCTCGTCCTGCACGGCACTGGCGGAAGCGGCCGGGCTTTTCTGAACCCGCAGTTCGGCGGCGAGTTGTTCGGCCCGGGCCAGCCCCTCGATGCCACCCGTTATTTCATCATCCTGCCCGACGCCATCGGCCACGGGCAGTCCAGCAAGCCCAGCGACGGCCTGCGCACGAAGTTCCCCCACTATGACTACGACGACATGGTCCGCGCGGATTACCTGCTGATTCACGACGGCCTCAAGGTGGATCATCTGCGCCTGGCGATGGGCACCTCCATGGGCGGTATGCATACCTGGGTGTGGGGCGAAACCTACCCCGATTTCATGGACGCGCTCATGCCCCTGGCCAGCGCTCCCGTGGCCATCGCCGGCCGCAACCGCATGTTTCGCGCCATGATCATCCAGGCCATCCGCGACGATCCGGACTGGAAGAACGGGGAGTACGCCAAGCCTCCGCTGAACGGTCTGATCGCCGCGCAGTACGCCCTGTGGATGATGACCAGCAGCCCACTCCAACTGCACCAGGCCAACCCCACCCGCGAGCAGGCCGACGCCGCCGTCGAGGCTCTCCGCCAGCGCGCCGCGCGCGCCGACGCCAACGACGTGCTGTACGCCTTTGAATCGTCCACCGATTACAACCCCGCGCCGCGGCTCGAGACGATCCAGGCTCCGCTTTTCGCCATCAACTCCGCCGACGATGAAGTGAATCCGCCCGAGCTGGGCATCCTCGAGCGCGAGATCCAGCGCGTCCCTCACGGCAGCTACATTCTGATCCCCACCAGCGGCGAGACGCGCGGCCACGGCACGCACTCCCGCGCCGTGGTCTGGAAGAACTACCTGCTCGAACTACTCCGGCAATCCGAGCCGCGCGCCGCTCGGTAGTCCCCGCCATGCCGGGGCAAGTCAACCCTGCTGGAAGGGAAGCTAGCGCTGCGCCGGCGTGGCGGCGGGCCGGCCGGTCCGGTTGCCGGCTTCGGCTACCTTGTAGTCGGCGGGCGGCTCAAACAAGGAATTCGGCGGCTCGGCGCGGCTGATGTTGGCCAGCTTGGATACGGTCTCGCCCATGCGCGGATCCGTGTGCTTGGAGAGCACCACGGTCTGCAAATCGGGTGAGTACCAGCGTTCCGTGACGATCTGGATGGGCTGTTCGTTGCCCCATTGGCCGGCCGCGACCGTCAAGGTGGTCCGGGTGCCGTCGGCCGGCACGCCCTCGATGGTCTGGCGGCCCAGCGATTCGGTCTTGACGTTCTGCCGCGCGGCCCCGCCACGGCCCCAGCGCCCCGCATTGGCCGCGCTCCGGTCCGCCGACTGCTGGCGCAGACGCGCCATCGGCTGGCTGGAACCCGGCGCCTGGCCGCCCCTGCCCGGCCGAGCCCAGGCGGACTTCGTCGCCGTCCGGTTCTGGGGATTCAGAGCGTAATTGAACCCCGCCACGGGATCGTTGATGAATACCACCTGCGTTGAATTCGAGCTGGGAGCCAGGCCGCCCAGCGCGTTGAGCGATTGCTCGCGCCGCGTGCGCCCTTCCGTGTCGCGGTAAACCTTGGCGGTGCTCGACTGGCGGATGTGATTGCCGTCGGTCAGAGTCTGGGTGGTCTCGGTCACAATGTCGGCCGAGTACGGCGCGTTCTTCACCACGCGGCCCGGCATTCCCGCCTCGGCCCCCAGGAATCGCGCGCCGCCCGGCGCGGCGGCATCCGCGGCCGGAGGTCCAAAGCGCCCGCGCCCGCGGCCCGGTCCCGGATTCTGGGCACTCGCAGCCGCGGCCAAAACCAGCAGGCCGATCAAAGTCAAAGTCGTTCGAGTCAACATTTTTCCACTCCTTCGATTACTCCAAAAAGCGCACCGCGCGGGCCAGGCCGTCGGGGCCCAGCACCACTTCCGCTTCCACGGATTCCGAGGCGCGGTCCTCGCTCACCGCATATCCCAACGCGATCATGGCAGATCGCGGCACCTCCACGCGCACGAGGTTCAGATCTTCGTTCGGCTCGATTCGCGCCCCATTGGGCATGGGGATGAAATCGCCATCCGCATCGGAGGAATCGCCCAGCGCTTCGAGATCCGCCGGCGGCTCTACGGCGGCTAGTTGAACACGGCTCGAGGCGGTTCGGTGGGCCGGCACCACCTGGCGGTCGCGGGCCAGGAACATCGCCAGCGCAACCACCGCGGCGGCGGCCGCCGCCCAAGTCGCCACCGGCACCCACCAGCGGGCCGCCGGACGGCGCACCGCCAGTCCGGCCTGGCCGAGGAACGCCGCGGTGAGCCTGGATTCCACGCGCGCGGGCGCTTCCACCGACCGCCAATCCGCGGCCAACATCCGCAGGCCCGACGCCAAAGTTCGCTGGCGATTCAGCAGCGCGGCGCACGCGGAGCACTCCCGCACATGCTCGAAATGCCCGTCTTCCGCCTCGTGCGCCAGTTCCGGCATGGTATTCCAAAACTCCTGGCAATTCATATCAGACACCTTATCGGTTTCAACGCGATCGCACCGGGGCGGTGATGCCATCTCTGGCTCAGTTTCTCAAGCAGCAGGGCGCGCGCCCGATGCAACCGGGACCGCACCGTGCCGATCGGGCAGCCCAGCACCAAGGCGGCCTCCCCGTAATCCACTTCCTCCAGGTCGCACAGGACCACCACTTCGCGGTACCGCCGGGGCAATGCCAGCACCGAGCGGCGCAAGGCCTCGATGCCCTCTCTGTCGATGAGCTCCGCCAGCGGGTCGCCGTTCGCCATCAGTTCCGGGAGCGCGGAGCTTTCCAGATCCGTCTCCAGAGCCACATCCGGGCGGCCGCGCTCCACGTGCCGCAGCACCAGCTTGCGGGCAATTCCGAACAGGTAGCCGGAAAGCGTCCCGCGCTCCGGATCGTATCCGCATTGCTCGCGAATCAGCGCCAGAAACACCTCCTGGGCAATGTCCTCGGCTACCGCCGCCGAACCGCTCATATGCAACGCGAACCGGTAGATGGCCGCCTGGCGTCTGCGGTAGAGCGCCACAAAAGCCTGCTCATCGCCGCTGCGCATGCGCATCAGCAGCTCATCGTCCGTTTCCGGAAGATTCGGCGTCATGGGCTTCTCAATCATGATTCACCCTCCGCGAGAAAGAGTTCCACAATTCGCGGGCCGGCAGCCGCCACACCGCCATTTCTCAAGCGTAGCATTTGCTATTTTGGTACTTTACCCGCAGCCGATACTAGCCTATGATCTTGGTCTATGGTGGAATTAGCGATGGCGCCCGGGAAACATCTCGACCAAGTCGGTGAACTGCGCGAGAAGCTCGCTCAATTGCAGGCTGAACTTCAGCGTCACAGAGACAGGCAACAGAGCGGCGAAGCGCACTTCCGTCTGCTGGCGGATGCCGCACCCGTCATGATCTGGATGTCCGGCCCGGATGCTCTGTGCACCTATTTCAACCGGGCATGGCTGGAATTTCGCGGCCGGGCACTGGATGAAGAGGCCGGCAATGGCTGGACCGAAGGCTTGCACCCGGACGACCGCAGTTTGTGCCTCGAGACCTATCTGAAGGCCTTCGGCGTGCGCCAGCCGTTCCGCATGCGGTACCGGCTGCGGCGCGCCGACGGTGAATACTCCTGGGTAGAAATCGCCGGCCTGCCGCGTTGCGAGGACGGCGGCGCGTTTGCCGGCTTCATGGGTTCGGCCATCGACATCAGCGACCGAAAGCGCAGCCTCTTCGCGCCCGACCAGGAATCCGTGCGCCTGGTCTTTGCGCTGACCGAACGCGAGCGGCAGGTGCTGGTGCTGATCGCGCAAGGAAAGTCGACCAAGGAGACCGCCTCCCAATTGGGCATCAGCTACAAGACCGCCGATTCGCACCGCAGCCGCATCCTGGAAAAGCTGGGCGTTCACGAAACCGCCAGCATGGTGCGCTACGCCATCCGCGCCGGACTCATCGAGGCGTAGATTCGGTGACAGCCACCAGCATCCGCGCGGCGCAAAAACGGCGCCTTGGGACGCGTGTGTCAGTCACCCTGCTAGTCCACGCACCACCGCAGACCCACGAACGCGCCGGCCAATTTCCCGCGAAAATAGTAGTCGGCTTGGGGCGACGTCTTGAAGTACAGACCCTTCGCGCCCACATGAACCTCGATGTGGCCGACGCGGTAGGAGGCCGAAGCGTCGGCATCCCCGATGGCAAAGTGGTGCGGAACGTCAAAGCCCGCGACATTCAACGCGATCCGGAAGTTGCGGGACGCGTACTCGGTCAGCCCGAGTCCCAGGGTCGGCGAAGTCAAAGCCTTCGACCCGGTAGCTGCGTATGACGTGAGGTTGCCGGAGCTGTCGGGCGTAGCCGACCGGACGGGAGCATCATAGTTCGATTTGACCGAGAGGTAATGCACCTGCCACAGCGTCCTGAGACGGAAGTGCCGGCTCTCCACCGGATAAGGCCACGTCAGGTATGCGAACGAGAGCTTGACGTCCTGCAGACTGTTGGTGGTGGCGAGCAAGTCGCCTTTGTTGTAAGACTCGGTGAAGAGAACGACGGCGCCGGGGGCGTTAACGCTGCCACTGGCTTTGGTGGAGAAGTAAGAAAGATCGAGGGAATTGTGTAAACCCAACGCCAGGCCAATCTCGGCGCTGGGGGTAATCTTGGGCGTGCCCGGAAGGTGGAAGTACGAGAGGCCAGACCAGTCCGCCGCATGACCTTTGTCGACGATGGGGGTGCCGAATGGCAACCAACCGATGAGCCCCGCATAGTAGCCGGTCTCCCCGGGCATCTGGACATCCGGGAACTTGGGCAGTGGCGGCGGAGCCTGGATGATGCCGGTACGCTGCGGCGGCGCCGGCGTTTCAGGTGGCTGGGGCGCCGGCGTGGGGGTGCCCTCTGGGCCCTGGGCCGCGGCTGGCTGGGCGGCTGGCTGGGCGGGTGGCGTCTGGGGCGCCGGGGTGCCCTCTGGGCCCTGAGCGCGGCCCGGCGGAATGCATAATAAGCAAAGCAGGCCAAGACATAGAATGGCATTGAGAGAATTCTTCACGTACGCCTCATCAAGTTCAGATTCGCCGGCGAACCGGGCTGACGGCAGACCCCCGATGCACGAGTCGGTCCAAGACGCCCTTTACTGTTCCCTGCCCTTCTATTGTGC